>JANNQN010000254.1:0-4759 GCA_031400775.1 Planctomycetia bacterium
GCGACCAATCGAACAATCGCAACTTCAATGACCCGATCATGCCGGTGGGGCGACAATCCGGTTGTTTCGAAGTCAATGACGGCAAAGTCGGCGTCATTCAAGCCTATCGCCATTCGCCTCACCTAACTGCATTGGAAGGGGAACTGACCCAGGCAGAGAATAGGCTCTGGAATGCACCAATACAAGAAATGACTCCAGTTCGCCTAAATCCTTGAACCACTTTACTGCCGAATGGAGGAGAGATGTACGCGAACAGACTCACGCTTGCGAGGTCGATGGCAAGCTTAATAACTCGTTGTTTCCGTGGCATATTCATATAGGTGCGACCAGTTAGCTATGGACCTTTGAGGCTCCAACCTCTTACTTGCAAAGGAGAAATAGCTCACGAAGCTGATGGAACTACTGTCGGACATGGCCCACAACCATGCCCGAACCTCTCTTCACCAGAGTGTCCGACACGTGGCCTGCCGCAAGGTGGGAAGCCCACGACAAAACGGAGCGGCCGAATAACAGTGATTCGGCAACCCGCGTCGGAAGGCGAAGCGGACTAGCGAAAGCGAACTGCATGGGACCGTCATATATAACCTCGTAGCGCTGTTGATACGAGCGAGCGGAAGCTCGCGGGTGGTGGGACCTTCCTATGGGGTCGTCCACGGTGAACATCAACCCCGCCGGTCTTTGGAGCAGAGTCCGTCTTGGCCGTGTGTGGCGCCATCGGAACTGGGACATGTTGTCCGTCGCTTCGTCACGGTTCTGCCGCGATGAAGGTGCCGACCGTCTCGACTATTCAAGGAGGGACAACCGGTGTGTGACGGGCAACAAAAGATAGTGGACCAAGCCAAGGCCCAGGGCAATGCCTGGGATACGGGGGTAGTTCCCGGCCATCCTCGGATGGAGCAGAATTCCACACGTGCTGAAGAAGTGGAGACAAGCTGTGGCAACGAAGTTACGAGCGAAAGGCGTGTTGACGATGAGAACACTCATCGACGCAAATCGAGCTCAGGCCTCACTCGATTGGTGCCAGATCGACTGGCAGAAGATCGAGAAGACCGTCCTTCGTTTGCAACATCGCATCTTCATGGCCAAGGTCAAAGGCGACGTCAAGGGGATGGAATCCCTGCAACGTCTGCTGACTTCCTCTCGGGCTGCAAAACTGCTGGCCATCCGCAAGATCGGCCAGGAGAACAGCGGCCGGAAGACACCCGGGATCGACGGAGTCGTAAGTAGATCCGACAGGGACCGGGTGCGTTTGTTTAAGGGCGGTCTCAGCCTCAAGGACTACGTTCCCTTGCCGGTGCGACGGGTGTTCATCCCGAAAGCAAACGGCAAGCAACGCCCTTTGGGCATTCCCGCGATGAAAGATCGGGTGATGCAATGCCTGGTGAAACTGGCCCTGGAACCCGAATGGGAAGCGGTCTTCGAACCGCACTCGTACGGTTTTCGTCCAGGCCGTTCCGTGCAGGATGCAGCCACCGCGGTTAAACACGGTCTAGGAGGCGAAGGTGGGGGGCACAATAACCAGCCGACACGATGCCACTGGGTGTTGGACGCCGACATCAAAAGCTTCTTCGACGAAATTAACCATGACGTGATCCTTTCCAGGACACCCGTCTTTCGCAGAGTGATCCAAGGCTGGTTGCAAGCGGGTGTCTTCACCGGGGAGGTATTCACCTCCACGGACATGGGCACTCCGCAAGGCGGAGTGATCACGCCTCCAACGATATTGCAAACAGGGGTGGGGGTTTCGATAGGTTGATCTCCCGTGAACGCCTGCGCCCGCGCTATGGTGATGGCTGGCGTTCGTCATAACCTGCTGGTTCACCGCAGGTTGGAGAAGTTCACCACCTTTCGGAGGCCCGTCATGGAAGACCACGTTTGGAAACGAACAGCCCAGCTAGCATCTGTCGTGCGTGATTTTGCTCCATCACGACTCGAACGCCAACTGCTGGCGCAAGCATTCGAGCTGGCCTGGCATCGTTCGCACTCGCTTGAGCCGAAAGGCGGTGCGGGGCCGAGCAGGGCCAACGACCGCCTTGATTGGGTGTCGACTGACTCACACGTTGTGACTTCACAGGCCATGAGGGGATGAGTCATGAGCAACGGAATTACAGACAGGTCTCGCTCGATGCGTGTCGCGATCTATGCTCGCGTGTCGTCGGAACAACAGGCCCAAGAACAGACGATTGCCAGCCAAGTGGCGGCTCTGCGCGAGCGCGTGGCTGCCGATGGCTCTTTGCTCGACGATGAGTTGTGCTTTATCGACGACGGCATCAGCGGCACGACCTTGCAGCGTCCGGCACTGGAGCGCTTGCGCGATCAGGCGTACGCCGGCGGCTTTCAGAAACTGTACGTTCATTCACCGGATCGACTCGCGCGGCGCTATGCGTACCAAGTGTTGTTGGTCGAGGAGTTGCGTCGACATGGAGTGGAGATCGTGTTCCTCAATCGCGCCATCGGCGTGTCGCCCGAGGAAGATCTGCTCTTGCAGATGCAAGGCATGTTTGCCGAATACGAACGCGCGAAGATCTTGGAGCGCAGCCGCCGCGGCAAGCGGCACGCCGCACAGCGCGGCCTGGTAAACGTGCTGGGCGGCGCACCGTACGGTTATCGCTACATCACGAAGCATGCCGGTGGCGGATCGGCCGCGTATGAAATCGTTCCGGCGCAAGCGGCAATCGTGCGACAGATCTTCGATTGGGTCGGCCGCGACCGGCTGTCGATTGGCGAGGTCGCTCGGCGGCTGAAGCAGCAAGGCACGCCGAGCTCCACGGGCAAGGCCTGGTGGGATCGCACCAGCGTGTGGGGAATGCTGAAAAACCCAGCTTATATGGGCCGTGCTGCGTTTGGCAAGACGCGCATCGGCGAGCGTCGCTCGCGGCTCAAGCCGCAACGCGGGCAGGGCAAGACTCCTCGCCGATCGTACTCGACCTACGACACCAGCGCAGCCGATCAAGTGTCGATTCCTGTCGCGGCGTTGATCAGCGAAGAACTGTTTATCACTGTGCAGGAACAATTGGCCGTTAACCGACAACGGGGCCGCGAACGAAAGCGCGGCGCGCGTCACCAGCTGCAGGGCCTCCTCGAATGTGGTTGTTGCGGCTATGCCTATTACGGTAAGAAGGTCAGCCGTGCAATCGCCAAAGGCAGGGTGCCCTACGCGTACTATCGCTGTGTTGGCACGGATGCCTATCGCTTCGGGGGAACGCGTGTATGCCAAAACACTCAAGTGCGTACCGATCTCTTGGATGAAGCAGTATGGAACGACGTGCGAGAATTACTCCGCGATCCAACGCTGTTGCGAGAAGAGTATGAGCGACGTTTGCAGTTGCCTGTGGAAGATCTATCGCGGCGCGAACCGCTCGTTCGACAGCTGCAACAGGCCCAGCGTACCGTGAGCCGATTGATTGACGTCTACACCGAAGGAGTGCTCGACAAACATGAATTTGAGCCCCGTCTAGCGCGAGCTCGGCAACGCGTCGAGCGATTGCGCAACGACCTGGAGCAATTGAGTCTGCAAGATGCCCAGCGCGAGCAGTTGAGAGCGTCTCTAGCCTGTTTGGACGAGTTCGCGGAGCAAATTCACGACGGCTTGGACCAGGCCGACTGGATGACCCGTCGCGAGATCATCCGAACGTTGGTCGAACGAGTCCGGATAGAACAGGACCAAGTTCGCATCACCTATCGCATCGACTTCCCCCTTTTTGTCGGCAAAGCTAGCAAGGACCGACTTTTGCACTTTTGTTGGAGGCGTGATCTCTCCGCTGCTGGCCAACATCGCTTTGCACGGGATGGAAGACCTGTTCCACGAATGGTCGTGGGTCGGAGGAAAGCGGTTCCTGTGCGAAACTCTGGAAACATTCGCGACACCGCCGCAAGGCTATCGCAAATGTCGTCCCGACAACGCCCTGGGCAGTCTCCGAGGACCCAAGAGGCCCAGAAAATCATCGCGTCGCATGCCACCAAAGATTTACGGTCCGTATCCCGACGGAAGCTGGCGAACCTTGCGTCTTGTCGCGAATGACAAGCAGACAAGGACCACCCCGGCACTCCGCAAGGATCGGAATCTCCGTGATCTGCGGTTGATCCGCTACGCCGATGACCGTGGTATCGGCCCGTTCGAGACGGCAACTCGAAACGGTCGTCCTCCCCAAGCTGCGAGAGTTCCTCGAAGCGAAGGGGCTTCGCTTTAGCCCTGAGAAAACAAGAATCGTCCGTGACACGGAAGGTTTTGAATTCGTCGGTCGTCAGTTCAAACGACTCTCGCCGACGAAGTTCCTGATGCGACCACGCCGATCTTCGGTTCGGAAGCATCTCGACGCGCTGTCAACGCTATTCCGCAATCATGCTCTCCCGGTCGGACAGCAGATTCAGAAGGCCAATGCGATCATTCGCGGCTTCTGCAATCATTATCGCACCGACCACAGCTCGGCCGTGTTCCGCTGGTTGAACCACTGGACCATGTGGTCGTTCTGTAAATGGGTGGGCCGTCGTAGCGGCAAGATGACAACTGCCAAAGCCTATCGCAAACTCACGTTGGTGAATGGACAGAAATTCACGATGCCCACGGCGTACACTCCGGCGGGCAAGATGGTTACTCTTCTTTCACACTCCCGATTTCACAGGCTCCGCTTTCAGCAGGTCAAGGGCGCGAACAGCCCTCTCGACCCACGATTAACGGAATACTGGGAGGATCGACGAGTGCAGGCCTTGTTCCGCAGAGCTATCGCCGATGCACACAAACGGTGGACGTATCTTCTGC
>JANNQN010000255.1:0-6265 GCA_031400775.1 Planctomycetia bacterium
CGGCGCCGATCGCCAAGGATGCCAAGCCCTCGCCGCTGGTGTTCGATCAAAAAGGTTGCATGTTCCTGACGCACGTGGGCGCCTGCCAGGTCAACCAGCCGCTGGATATCAGGAACAGCGACCCGATCGGTCACAACACGAAGATCGATCCGCAAACCGGCGCCGCGTTCAACCAGAACTTGCCCGCCAATCAGAATCTTGCGTACACGCTGACCAAGCAAGAAGCGCTGCCGGCGCCGGTCTCGTGCAGCATCCATCCCTGGATGAAGGCCTACATGCTGCCGCGGAACGACAAGTACTTCGCCGTGACGAAGGATGACGGATCGTTCGAGATCCCCAATCTTCCGGCCGGCGAAGAGGTCGAGATTCAGGTCTGGCACGAGCGGGGGGCCGGCCCAAGTCATTCAGTGGTGCTGCCGAAGAAAGAGTTGAAGTGGAGCCCGAAGGGCCGCTTCAAGATCAAGCTCGAGCCCGACCAAACCCTGGACCTGGCGCTGGAAGTGCCGGCTACGTCGTTGCAATAGGAAGGCGTTGCAATAAAAAAAGTGAAGCGAGCAGTTTGTCGTCGATTTCTTTGATCCCCTATTCCGTTCTCAATCGGCGCGTGTGCCGAATGCCGCTATGAAAAACAATGTGTTCCGCGAACTGCGGGTGATGTCTTGCTTGGCGCTGTCCTGCCTGGCGATCGTGACGGTCGCTTTGGCCGGTTGTGGCGGCAGCGATGCGCCGCAGTTCCAGCTCAATATGGTCGCGATCGCCGACGCGCAAGTTCCCGCCGCCCAACAGCAAGAGTTGGCCAACGTCTTGGAGGCCATGTACGGCACTCCGGACGAGCCGTTCGTGCTGGGTGACTCGCACCTCGACATTAAATTAGTGCGCGTGGCGGCCGGCCCGGTGCGCAGCGACCAGTTCGGCCGCGAGACGGGCCTGTACCGGCGGCATTGCGGTCATTGCCACGGCACGACCGGCGACGGGCAGGGGCCGACGGCCATGCTGCTCAATCCTTATCCGCGCGATTACCGCCAAGGCAAGTTCAAGTTCAAGAGTACCGAACGGGCCGCCAAGCCGACCGAGTATGACTTGGAGCGGATCGTTCGCGAGGGTGTTCCCGGCACGGCGATGCCTTCGTTCGAGCTGTTGCCCGACACCCAGATCAAGGCCCTGGTCGAGTACGTGAAGTACCTGAGCATGCGCGGCCAAACCGAAATTGACGTGATCAACGCGATCTCGGCCCTGGGCGAGGATGAGCAATTGGATACCTCGCGTGCCGTGCTGGTCGACGAGATCCTCGTGCCGCTGGCTGAAAGTTGGACCACGGCCAGCGAGAAGATCGTTCAACCCGACAAGCCGACCGCTGAGCCGAACAGCGAAGAAAAACTGGCTTCGATCGCCAAGGGGCGCGAGCTGTTTTACGGCACGGCGGCCAACTGCGTGAAGTGCCACGGCCCGAGCGCCTTGGGAGACGGCCAGACCAACGATTACGACGACTGGACCAAGCCGCTGGTGGAAATGGCCCAGCGATTGAAAGACCAGCAGAAGTCGTTGAACGAGAACCCGGATATTCCGGCCGCCGAGCGCAACCAGCAGGAGGCGCAAATCGCTTTCGCGCACGAGGTGCTCACCAACGACGCACTACCACCGAAGAATGCCATTCCGCGCAACTTGCGGCAGGGGGTCTATCGCGGCGGGCGGCGTCCGGTGGACATTTATCGCCGCATCTCGGCCGGCATCAATGGCGTGCCGATGCCGGGCGTCGGCCCGGCCACACCGGGCGCGCAGGGCACGCTGAAGCCGGAAGAAATTTGGAATCTGGTCGACTATGTCATGTCGCTGCCCTACGAGCCGGCCAGCAGGCCGCCGCGTCAGGACCAGTTGAGATTCAGTCAAACGCAACAGTATTGAGAACGGTTGCTCGGCCGCCAGGCGACCAAAAGCCGCGCAAGCCGTCGGGCCGCCGTAGCGGACTACTAGATAGCCGGGAGATATGCCGTGGGAAAGTTTTGGAGCCTGTTGTTCCTGTTGGTGCCAATCTTGGGCGTGGCGTGCTTCGCCGTTGCGCCGTGGTACAAGATCTGGCTACCCAGCGATGTTTCCGAACACGGCCACATGATCGACCACCTGTTCTACTTCATCCTCTGGCTGACGGCCGTCGTGTTCGTCATCACGGAAGTCGCGCTGTTCTGGTTCATGTGGCGCTACGACGGCAAGGGGCAGTACCGAACGGCGAAGTTCATGCACGGCAGCCACAGCTTGGAGATCGTGTGGACGATCATCCCTTCGGCCGTGCTGTTGTTTATCGCGATTTATCAGATGAACGCCTGGGCCGATTCGAAGATCCGCAATCCGGCCGCAGGGCCCGACGGCATCTTCGGCACGGCCGACGATATGCCCCCAACGCTGGAAATTACCGCGCGGCAATTCGAGTGGCGCTTGCGCTACCCGGGCTTGCAGGCCAAGGGCAAGCTGGGGGGCGACGACGACATTTTCGTGGTCAACGATCTGCATCTGCCGGTGAACGAAGAGATCTTACTCGATCTGAAAAGCTCCGACGTGCTGCACAGCTTTTTCCTGCCCAACATGCGCGTCAAGCAAGACGCCGTGCCCGGCATGAAAATCCCCGTTTGGTTTCGGGCCACGGAGGTGGGCACATGGGACATCGTCTGTGCCGAGCTGTGCGGTTGGGGGCACTACAAAATGAAGGGCCGCGTGACGATCGAGTCGCGCGAGGATTTCGACAAGTGGTTGGAAGAAAAATATCGCGACCAGACGGCCACGCAAGACACGCAGCCTGTGGGACAAGGGGACTCTGAATGACCTCGATTTCGGTTGGCACTCACGCGCACGACGCTCACCCCGCGGGCCACGGCCACGCCGGCAGCTTCCTGAGCACTTATGTGTTCTCAAGGGACCATAAGGTAATCGGCATCCAATTCTTATTCTCCACGCTGCTGTGGTTCCTGGTCGGCGGCTTGCTCGCCCTGGGCGTTCGCTGGCAAGTGGCCTGGCCCTGGGCCGAGATGCCGGTCATCGGCAAGATGTTGTTTTCGGGCGAAGGCGGCCAAATCTCGCCCGAGTTCTATACGGTGCTGTTCACCATGCACGCCACGGTGATGATCTTTTTCGTGATCATCCCGATCCTGGCCGGCGCCTTCGGCAATTTCTTGATTCCGCTGATGATCGGTGCCGAGGACATGGCCTTTCCCACGCTGAACATGCTCAGCTACTGGTTCATGTGGCCGGCATTCATCGCGATGGGCGCCAGCTTCTTTGTCGAAGGAGGGGCCGCCAAAGCCGGCTGGACCTCCTATCCCCCACTCTCGCTCACTGATCTCAACGGTCAGACATTATGGCTGATAGGACTCACATTCGTCGGCGTCTCATCCATGATGGGGTCGGTCAACTACCTGACCACGATCATCCAGATGCGCGCCCCCGGCATGACGATGTTCCGCCTGCCGATGACCATTTGGGCCATGTTCATCACCGCCGTGCTGCAGGCCTTCGCGCTGCCGGTTTTGACCGCCGCGGGCTTCATGCAGTTGATGGACCGCACGCTGGGCACCGGGTTTTTCATTCCCGAGGGTTGGACGGCCAACAACGCCGCGATGGCTTCGGGCGGCGGGCAGCCGCTCTTGTGGCAGCACTTGTTCTGGTTCTATTCGCACCCGGCCGTGTACATCATGATTCTGCCGGCGATGGGCATGGTCTCTGATATCATCGCCTGCTTCTCCCGCAAGCCGCTGTTCGGTTACAAGCCGATGGTTTATTCGATCGCCGGCATCGCGGGTCTGGGCTTCATCGTGTGGGGGCATCATATGTTCATGTCGGGCATGAACCCGGCCCTGGGCATGACGTTCATGGTCTCGACGATGATGATCGCGCTTCCCAGTGCCATCAAGACCTTCAACTGGCTGGGCACGGTATGGGGCGGCAACATCCGCTTTACCACCGCCATGCTGTTTGCACTGTCGTTCGTGTCGATGTTCATCATCGGCGGGCTGTCGGGCATTTTCATGGCCGCCACGCCGGTCGACATCTTCATTCACGACACCTACTTCATCGTGGCCCATTTCCATTACGTGCTGTTTGCCGGCACGGCGATGGGCGTCTTCGGCGCGATCTACTTCTGGTATCCGAAGATGTTCGGCCGCATGATGAGCGAGCGGTGGGGCAAGGTCCACTTCTTCTTCACGTTCCTGTTTCTCAACGGCACGTTCTTCACCATGCACATCCTGGGCGTGGCGGGCTTTCCGCGTCGCCTCGCCGATCCTTACCATTACCAGACGTTCCATCACTTGCAGCCGCTGAACGTGTTCATGACCTGGTGCGCGATCGGCATGGTCAGCGTGCAGCTTATCTTCGCGCTGAACTTTATCCTGAACATCTTCATCGGCGAGAAGGCCGATCGCAATCCGTGGCACGCCAACGGCCTGGAATGGCAAGCGCCGAGCCCTCCGGGTCACGGCAATTTCGATTTCCAGCCGGTCGTGTATCGCGGCCCCTACGAATACAACTCGCCGGAAACGACCGAAGACTTCTATCCGCAAACGCAGCCGCCACCGGAGCAGCATCCGCCGGCCGAGACGGAGCATCCCGCGCCGCAACCGGCCGCCCAATAACTTTTCCGCAAGCCTCAGCCGTTTTTGTCACGCGTGAAACGAACACCGCCACAACTCGAAAGCCCCTGGCCGCATCGCTGGGCCGTCGCGCTCGAATGCACGACGTTCCCAATGATTTGGATCGGCGGTCTGGTGACCAGCTATGGCGCCGGCATGGCGGTTCCCGATTGGCCGAACACCTACGGGTACAACCTGTTCGCGTACCCTTTGGAAACCTGGCTCTACGGACCGTGGAAGCTGTTCATCGAGCATGGCCATCGGCTGTTTGGCACATTGATTGGCATGATCACGATCGCGTTTTTGATTTCGGCCTGGCGCTGTCAGACTCGACCCGTGGTCCGCTGGTTGGGCGTGGCGGCGCTGGCGGCCGTGTTGTTTCAAGGGGCGCTGGGCGGCATGCGCGTGATCGTCGACGAGGTCCAAATGGCGAGGATTCACGGCTGCGTGGGCCCGGCGTTTTTCGCGCTCACCGTCGCGCTGTCCGCTGTTACCTCGCGGCGATGGCAACAGCCGGGCGAGCCGAGTTCGACTGGCACGGGTCGCCCGGGCATGGCGCGGATCGAACGCTTGGCCGTGTTGACCACGCTGTTGGCCTATGCCCAGGTTGTCGTCGGCTCGCAGTTGCGGCACTTGCCCACGGCGGCGCGCGCCAGCGATTTTCGAATCGCGCTGGTCTTTCATCTGTTGCTGGCCGCGGCCTTGTTCGCGCACGTGGTTTTTCTTGCCGCTCGGATCTATCGGGCCCAGCCCGCCGAGAGTTGGCTTCGCCGCCCCGCCGCACGCTTGCTATTCCAGATTTGTCTGCAAGTCAGCCTGGGCGCGGGCACTTGGATCGTGAAATACGGCTGGCCGGCCTGGATGTCGGATTTCGGTTTTGCCGCGTCGCACGTGGTCAGTGCGGATAGTTTCTCGCAAATCTTGATTGCCACGGCGCACGTGGCCATCGGCTCGTTGATTCTGGCCACGAGTTTGCTGGTGGCGCTGCGGACCGCGCGGCTGAGGCACTACGGCGTCGGTCAGGCGAACCAGCCTGCATTGGTTCTGGAGGGCGCGCGATGAGCACGACTTCGCTCTCCGTGGCGCCGCGCGCCGCCTGGCTGGTGCGTTCGGCCGACTATCTCGAACTGACCAAGCCGCGGATCGGCGCCATGGTGCTGGTGACCGTGGCCGTGGCGGCATTCGTCGCCAATTGGGGCCCGCCGCGGACCTGGCTGTTGATCAATACACTGTTGGGCACGGCGCTGGTGGCGGCCAGTGCCAGCGCGCTGAATCAGTGGCTGGAGCGCGATACCGACGCGCGGATGCCGCGCACCGCCAATCGGCCGTTGCCCGCCGAGCGACTCTCCGCCGCGCAAGTGCTGGGCTTTGCCGTCGTGACGATTCTGGCCGGGTCGATTTACCTGGCGCTGGCCGCGGGACCGCGGACGGCCGCTTTGGGATTGCTGACCTGGGCGCTCTATGTTTGGGTGTACACGCCGCTCAAGAAGCGAACCCCGCTGAATACTACCGTGGGCGCCGTGGCCGGCGCGCTGCCGGTGCTGATGGGCTGGTCGGCGACGGGCGCGCCCTTGGACCTGCGGGCCTGGTCGTTGTTCTTGATCGTATTTCTCTGGCAGTTCCCGCACTTCATGGCGATCGCCTGGATC
>JANNQN010000256.1:0-2151 GCA_031400775.1 Planctomycetia bacterium
TTTGCTCTGGGTGGTGCCGCCGAAATAGATCATGTCCGGCTTTTCGCTCTTTATCGTCGCCATCAACGGTTTGAATTCCTGGGCTTTGGAGTCGATGCTCTCGTGCCCCAGCACTTCGATGCCCAGGTCCTGGCAGGCTTCAATAAACAAGGTGGCGATGCCCTTGCCGTACACCTCGTTGTCGTCGAGCACGTACACGCGCTTAACGCCGAGTTCCTTGGCCCAGGCGGCGCCCAGCGGTCCTTGCAGGTCGTCGGTGGGCACCATCCGCAGGTAGCTCACTTCACCCGTTGGTCGATAAATGCCCGGCTCGCCCGGGTCTCCCTTGTCGGGTTTGGTGAGCCCAGGCCAGGTATTTGCCGGGCTGACCATCAGCAAGTGGGCCTTATTGAGGATCGGCATCGAGATCTTGGCCGCGCCTGAGTTGTAGGTGCCGATATAGACCATGACATCGGGATCGCGCACGGCGCGGGCGGCGTTGGCCGTTTCGGCCTCGGCGGTCCATTGGCCGGCACCGGCCGTGGCGTCGTCCCAATCGGCGTACACGATGCGGAAATCGCCCGCCTTGTAGCCGGCTTCGTCCAGGGCGATCTTGATGCCGTTGACGATCGTGTCGGTTTGGGCCTTGGCGCTGCCCGTGCGGGGCAAGCTGGAGACGATCTTGATCAACTGCGGATCGCCCGCGCCCGAGCCGCTAAGGCCCCAGGCCGTGGTGACGATCAATAGCGCGATCAACAGGATGGGGGCCAGATACCGGGACATTGCACGAGCGCTCAGGAGCCATTCGCATTGCGGCCACATAAACTACTACGGCCACAAACCTGCGGGGGATTGTAGCGCAATGAAAAATGTCCGTCAATCTGAGCGTTGACGGTGCCGACAGGATGGGAACTCTACCGCTTCGCCGGGTCCCAGTGCGGATACTCTTCTGGCAGGACGAAACGCTGCAGGCGCTTCTGGCCGCGAATGATGATCACCGATGAAGGCACGCCGACCGGCAGTTGCGTGAGCAGCTTGTGCAGGTCGTCGACGCTCGTGACGTCTTGATCGCCCAGCGACACGATCAGGTCGTCGGCATCGATGCCGGCCTGGCTGGCCGGACCGTCGGGCTCGACCGCCACGACTTCCACGGCCGTGGCCTGCTGCAGGTTGAAGAACCGGGCCACAGGCCGGCCCAGTGGCACGCTGTGGCCATGCAGCCCCAGGTATCCCCGCACGACGCGGCCGTGTTGCATCAGTTGCGGCAGAATATGCTTGGCCGCGTTGATCGGAATCGCGAAGCAGATGCCCTGGGCGCTGGCGATGATGGCCGTGTTGATGCCGATCACGCGCGAGCGGCTGTCCACGAGCGGCCCGCCGCTGTTGCCGGGGTTGAGCGCCGCGTCAGTCTGGATGACGTTGTCGACCAGGTGTCCGGTAATGCTGCGCAGTGTGCGCCCCAGCGCGCTGACGACTCCGGCCGTGACGGTGGAGTCGAACCCGAAGGGGCTGCCGATCGCCACGGCCAACTGGCCCACCCGCAATTGCGAGGAATCGCCAAACACCGCAAAGGGCAGACCGGTCGAATCGCCTACCGAGTCGGCTTTGACCACCGCCAGGTCGGTCCAGGGATCGGCGCCCACGACCCGCGCCGCCAACTCGCGACCATCGGTGAGCCGCACGCGGACTTCGGTGTTGCCCTGCACCACATGATGGTTGGTGAGCAGAAAGCCGTCGGGCGTGAACAGCACGCCGGAGCCCGAGCCGCCGCGCTGCCCGCGGCCGGCGCGGACATTAACCACGGCGGGCATCAGCGTATCGGCCACGCGCACCACGACGTTGGAAAAGGCGTCGAGCGCTTCGGCCTCTTCGGCCCGCCCGTCCCGATCGGCCGGCAGTTGCGAATCGCCCGCTCCGTCGTTGCCGCTGACGAACTCAAATCGGGCGGGCGCCATGGCCGGAGCTCCTGAAGATGTGTTTCGAGTCACACCATTGTAGAGCCGTCAGTCAAGCGACGCGCTTCACACGCCCCGATAGCAGCGTGTTTCACACCGCCGCCTTGGCTCCCTGCTGCTGGCAGAACTCGTGCATGAAGTCGCCCAGCGCCGCCACGCCCTCTTGCGGCATGGCATTGTAGATCGAGGCGCGAATGCCGCCGACGGAGCGGTGCCC
>JANNQN010000257.1:0-28411 GCA_031400775.1 Planctomycetia bacterium
GAGACAACGATCGCAACTTCGACCATATTGGATATTTGAGTCGGGACGGTTTGGGGACCCCGCAGTATGTATTCAATATGAATTATTATGTCGTTTATAAGCCGGTATTTGAAACCAAAACGAAACCAGACAGTTCCGGACGAGAACGGACGTACACAGTCCAGCACTTCGTGCCGGAGAAACGAGTCAAAGACAACTCAAGTGCGCGAGGGTTGATGATCCAGAAACCCGCCAAATAGAGCAACGCAAAGCATTAAGCTGCTCGCCGATGCGAGTGACGCGTCGACGTGTAGAATCATCGGGCGATGAGAAAATAACTTCAGGATGCCTCGCGTTCGGAGAGAATAAAATCACTCGAGAGTCTGGTCATTCCAATCGCTTTTGCAAGCGAGTTTCCTCGCTATGCTTGGGGAGCGACTCGATGTTGGGGCGCGGATTGCTCAATAGCGCTCCGGTGGGGCTGATCACGATCTCGTGTGGCTGCCCGTCGGGATCGTCCAGCGAGCCCTTGTTTTGCGCGGCGTAGCGCTTGAGCTGCGCGATTTTCTTGGCCGCCGGCACTTCGCCCGGCATGGTCGTGGCCGGAGAGCGGCCCCAATGGATCTTGGTGCCCGAGCGGGTCACCAGCGCATAGGTGTATTCCACTCCCGAGCGGGCCGCCTTGCGTTCGG
The DNA here is from genome assembly GCA_031400775.1 of Planctomycetia bacterium. Classification (GTDB taxonomy): domain Bacteria; phylum Planctomycetota; class Planctomycetia; order Pirellulales; family PALSA-1355; genus PALSA-1355. The sequence goes on from JANNQN010000257.1 coordinate 672, forward strand.
CAGGAACGATGCGAAACAGACCGAGCGATTTCCAGTCGGGCGCCAGCTCAGCGGCGATCTGGGCCGCGCCGACCACGCACGGATCTCCCCAAGCGGCCCCCAGCGGTCCCAAGGGCTTGCTGTGAATCTCTCCGATGCGGGGATACTCGTCGGCGTCCTGGGCCGAGAAATCCTTGGTCGGCAGCAGCACGCCCTCGGCGTCGACTGGCAGTCCGCCGGCGCCGTCTTGCACCTCGACCATGGCGGCCGGCTTGCGATACGACAACACTACGTCGAGGCCCGACGGAAACTGCTTGCTCACCCGATCGACGCGCGCCACCCAAGGATGCGCTGCAAATGCCGCCGCGATCCGCACGGTCAGGTCGCGGTCCACGATCGACAGCGGACCATCCAGCCGGGCCTGGCGAATCACGTCGCTCTTGATGTCCGATCGGACCCAAGGGGGCGGCGTCGGCGCCACGCGAATCTGATCGGGCTCGACCTGGTATTGGCCGCTGGCCAGCACGTGCGGACCAACCTCCTGCCAGACCAGGTAACACGTGCCGGCAACGAGTGCCACGATAACCGCGCCCATGATCATCCAACGCTGCGCGCGGCCATCGCTGGGCTTGCGCTTGGGCGGGGGCAGTGCAAGCTCGGCGGATTGATTTCGCTTGGCATTCATGAGACACCCGAGGGGGACAGGCATCGGCGGACCAGTAAATCGCACAGCGCGGACATGTCGAGGCCCGCGCGTGCCGCGGCCAGCGGCGCGAGGCTGCGAGCCGTCATGCCCGGCACGGTATTGAGTTCCAAGACCCAGACGCGGCCGTCATCGCCCAGCATCAGGTCGACGCGCGACAGCCCCACGGCGCCCAGCGCGCGGCCGGCCGCCACGGCGGAATGCGTGATTTCATCGCGAGTGGACTCGGCAAGGTCGAATTCGAATCGATACTCGGTGGCCGCGCTCTGGTACTTCGCCTCGTAGGAAAAGACGCGCTCGGGCGTGACGATCTCGAGCGGCGGCAGGGCCTGTTCGTCGATGAGCGCCACGGTGAATTCGCGCCCGACGACGTAGGGCTCGATCAAGCAATGTTCGCCGAAGCTCTCGGCGGCCGCGACGGCAGCGCTCAGCTCCGCGGGCGACGAAACGATCGTGATTCCCAGGCTCGAACCCTGATTGTCAGGCTTGACTATAAGCGGATAGCCCAATGGCGCGACACGCTTCGCCAACCCCGTCGAAGAGTCGTCGGCAAAGTCGTCTGTGCCAACCATGACCCAGTCGAGCGTCGGCACGCCGCTAGCGCCAAATCGCGCTTTGGCGGCCGACTTGCTCATTGCCACTCGGCAAGCCTCCGGTCCGCTGCCCGTGTAGGGCACGCCCAGGCGCTCCAACTGCTGCTGCACCCGGCCGTCCTCCCCTGCCCCGCCGTGCAGCGAAATGAAACAGGCGTCGCAATCGCTCCAGTCGACGGCATCGAGCGCAATCTCGGCCGGATCGATCTGAGTAACGCGATGCCCGGCTTGCAACAGCGCGGCGGCGACGGCGGCCCCGCTGCGCAAGCTGACGGCGCGCTCGGGCGAGTCGCCCCCGGCCAGCACGACACTGTGCAAGGGAGCATCGGATTGATTGAAGGCCACCGGTCGTCCTCCTTGACTCGCTTGCCGCATGCGCAAGCCTGGTTTGCGCGGCGTATTTTCGAGACGCGGAGGTGCGTTTCCAAAATGCGCCGCGACTTGCTACCAGATTTCGATTTCCGTCTCGAGATCGATGCCCAGCCGTTCCATGACGCGGTCTCGCACTTGCTCGATCAGCCCCAGCACGTCCTGGCTCGTGGCGCCGGGATGGGCCACGATAAAGTTGGCGTGCCGCTCGCTGACCTCAGCCTGGCCGAGCCGCGAATTCTTGAGTCCCGCCTGCTCGATTAGCATGCCGGCGCTCATCCCGCGTGGATTCTTGAAAATGCAGCCCGCGCTTTGGTGGCCCAGCGGCTGCGCGGCCTTCTTGACGATCCACTGCTTCTGCATCCGCTTGGTCAATTCCTCGGGATCGTCCTTCTCCAGCTCGAACTTGGCGCCCAAAATCACGAGCTCATCCAGCGAGCTTTCGCGATAGGCGAATACCAGTTCCTCGCGCGAACGTTCGATGATCTCGCCGGCGCGGGTCATCACCGTGGCCTGGCAGGTCCATTGTCCGATATCGCCGCCTCGGCTGCCGGCGTTGCCGTGCAGCGCGCCGCCGATGGTGCCGGGAATGCCGACCAGGGCTTCGAGGCCGGCCAGACCCTCGCGGACCGAGGTGGATATCGCCTGGCCCAGCTTCGCGCCGCCGCCGGCCGACAGGATCTGTCCGGCCAGCGCGATTTCGCTGAATGCCGGCGCTCCCATCCGCACGACCAGGCCCGAAACGCCTTCATCGCGCACCAGGATGTTCGAGCCGCCGCCCAGGATGCGCACGACTATATTCTCTTCGCGCGCGCGGCGCACCAGCGCCCGCAGCTCGTCGATCGTGTTGGGATCGGCGAAATACTCGGCCGGTCCGCCCAGGTGAAACCACATGTGCGGCGCGAGCGGCTCAGCCCGCTTGACGATATGTTCGAAGCCCTTGTCCAAGCTCATGCGCGATTCTACCGATGTCTCCTGCGCCCATGGTGACGACCACATCGCCCGGGCGAAGCGATTGTCTCAGATGATCGTGTATTTCCGCGGCCGACGCCAGTTGCAGGGCGTCTCCGCCTCGCTCGACGACGCGCGCCGCCAGATCCGCGGCCGTCACTTCGCCAGTCGGTTCGGCGGTTTCGCGAGCGCGAACGATTTCGCTCACGATGATTTTATCCGCATTGTGCAGGCTGGCGGCGAATTCGTCCAGCAAGTACCGGGTTCGCGAGGCCTGGTGCGGTTGAAACACGCACCACAGCCGCCGCTCGGGATACATCTGGCGGATGGTCGAAAGCGTGGCGACGACTTCCGTGGGATGATGCGCATAGTCGTCGAGAATCGCGACTTGCCGCACTTCACCCAGCAGTTGCAATCGGCGCCGCAGCCCCGCAAAACGTTCGAGCCCGGCTCGAATCGCCGAAGCGCTCGCGCCGCAGTGGCTGGCCAGCGCCGCGGCGGCCAAAGCGTTCAGCACGTTGTGCCGGCCCGGCACGTGCAGCTTCACTTCGCACACCATCCATTCGCCGTAGCGGACTTGGAACGTGTAAAACCCTTGCCGCTCCCGCAGTTCCGTGGCATGCCAGGTGGCCGAGGGAGCAAAGCCGAACGATTCTGTCGCGCACCGCAGGTTGGCTATTGCGCGCGCCGTCGCCGCGCAATCCGCGCGGGCCAGCACCAGCCCATCGTCAGGCACCCGGGCGGCGAACCGCGCGAAGGCCGCTTCCAATTCCGCGGGCGTTGCGAAGCAGTCGAAGTGATCCGGCTCAATGCCCAGGATCACGGCCAACTGCGGATTCAGATGTCGAAAGTTGTCGCGGTATTCGCAAGCTTCGGCCAGCATCCAACGACCGCGGCCGAATCGACCGGTCGAGTTGCCGACGATCGAGCGAGCGCCGCACACCACCGTGGGATCGAATCCGGCGGTGGAAAGTATCTCCCCGGCCATGGCCGTGGTCGTCGATTTGCCGTGCGTGCCGGCGATGGCCGCGCCTCGTTGCGACTCCATCAATCGCCCCAACATCTGCGGATAGTTCAAGACCGACACGCCCAGCGCGCGGGCGCGGACCACCTCGGGATTATCCTCCGGCACCGCGTCGCTATGGACCAACAGGTCGAGCTCGTCGTCGACGTGCTCGGCGTCGTGCAGTGCATGAACTTGAAAGCGCGAGCTGGCCGCGAACTGACCGTTCGAATCCGAGCCGCTGATTTCCCAGCCGGCCGCGTCGAGCACTTCGGCCAGCGAGCTCATACCCGCGCCGGCAATGCCCACCAGGTGCGCTTTGGGAACCTTGTGAATTCGGACACTCTCTCTGGCGAGCGCAGTCGCGAAGGCGGAGTTGGACACAGTCAATTCCCAGGGATGAATTCGGGTTCGAAGCCAAGGCGGGCGGGGATCATACGGCCGATCGCCGGCGCATGTCAATGCAAGTGTCGCTAGCACTGCATGCCGCGACACGCCCAGACGCTGCGCCGGCGAACCGGCCGGCTTAGCTGGCGCTTGGTTGTAGCGAGGCCACGGTTACATCGCCGCGACTTCGGCGGACTTCAGCAGCGCACCGATCGAACGGACCACGCTCCGCGTGGCCTCGGGCCGCGCCATTTGCGTCATCGCGTGCGCCATGCGCACCCGCACCCGGTGCGCGGCGGCCAGTTCCGCGACCGCCTCGGCCAGGTGGTTGTCGAGCCGGCCCACGACTTCGCGCTCGTCCAAGGTTTTGGCCGCGCCGGCCTCGGCGAACAGGTTCGCATTCTTGCGCTGGTGATCGTCGGTCGCATGTGGATAGGGCAATAAGATTGCCGGCACGCCGCTGGCTGCGAGCTCTGCCAACGTGGTGCCGCCCGCGCGGCTTATCGCCAGTTGGCTGGAGCGCAATACCAGCGACATGTTCTCGATGAACGGGACGACCTTGGCTTTGATACCCAGCTTGCCATAGAGCTCGCTGGTGCGGCCCAGGTCGCGTCCGCCCGTCTGATGCACGATCTGCCATCCGCCCAGCGAGGCCCCGGCTTTGTAGAGCGCCAGCGGAGCCCGCTCGTTGAGAGTTTGCGCGCCACCGCTTCCGCCCAGCACCACCAGGGTTCGCCGCCCGCCCTGCCGATCCGGCATTTCGCGCGCGGCAATCCGGCCGTCGACGAATTCTCGCCGTAGCGGGTTTCCGGTCACGCGCACGCGGCAGGTCGCGCGCAGGTAGGGGCGAATTCCTTCGAACGCAGAACAGACCAGGGCAGCGGTCGGGGCCAGCCAGCGCGTGGCGCGGCCCGGCACCGTGTTTTGCTCGAGCAGCAAATGCGGAATGTGCATGCGTGCCGCGGCTCGCACCGCCGGCACGCTGGCGTATCCGCCCAGTCCCACGACCAGCGACACGCCGTGCTCGCGCAAGAATTTGCGCGCGACGTAATAGCCGGCGAAGTGATCGGTCAGAAAGCGCAGCGCCTCGCGGGCCTTGCGCGGAAAAGGCTGGCATGGCAGCGTGACGTAGTCGAAGCCCGCCCGCTTGACGTATCGGGTCTCGAACGGCTTGCCGGTGCCGACAAACGTGATTCGCACCCCCGGCGCGTAGCGCAGCAATTGCTCGGCCACGGCCAGGCCGGGAAATAGATGCCCGGCGGTCCCGCCGCCGGCAAACACTATGTGATCGTTACGTTCTCTCATCATAATCAATCCATCCTGCTCGAGCGTGTCGTCGCACGGTCGCGTCTTGCGTACCGCCCTGAGCTCGTCGAGTCCGCAATTCAACCAGCACTCGAAAAAACTGACACACGCGCTTCGTAAATAGTTCGGAAAAACACGCCGCATCTTGGCTACGATCGCGCGCTAACGAGTTAGTCGTTGCGCCGCGGTCAGTTGCGGCGGTTCGGCCACGTCGCGGGCGTGCAACTTCAGGCCCGCCAGCCCCGACACGGCGCACAGCGCCGCCGCGATCCAAAAGCGAACCACGATCTTGTCTTCGGGCCAGCCCTTGAGTTGAAAGTGATGGTGCAACGGCGCGCACAGAAAAATCCGTTTCTTTTGCCAGCGGAACCAGCCGACTTGCAAGATCACGCTGGCGGCTTCGACCACGAACACGCCGCCGATCACGACCAGCAGCAACTCTTGCCGCGCGATAACCGCCAGCAGACCCAGCAGTCCGCCCAGGCTGAGCGAGCCGGTGTCGCCCATGAAGACCGAGGCCGGGTGGCAGTTGAACCACAGAAAACCAAGCAGGCCGCCGATCATGCCGCCGGCGATCACGATCATCTCGCCCGCGCCGGCCAGGTGTGGAATTCCCAAATAAGCGGCCCAGCCGACGTGGCCGCAGGCATAGGCTACGAGCGCGATCGCTCCGGTCGCGCACACCAGGCAACCGCCCGCCAGGCCGTCCAAGCCGTCGGCCAGGTTCACGGCATTCGACGAGCCCACGATCACCAGCACGGTCCAAGGAATGAATAGCCAGCCCAAATGAAAGCTGAGTCCGATCGCCGGGACGGCAAGTTCCAGTCCGTGCTCGCTGCCGGCGTGCAGGCGATGAATCGCCACGGCCGCGGCTAGCGCGATTGCCGATTGGGCCAGCAACTTGGCGCGCGGCGAAAGTCCGCGGCGGCTCGTGCCCAGCTTGACCAGGTCGTCGTACGCGCCCAGCACGGCCAGCGCCAGCACGACCAGCACGGCCACGACGACATAGGAATTCGTCCAGTCGGCGAACACCGCCGTGCTGGCTACCAGCCCGCCCACGATAAACAGTCCGCCCATGGTTGGCGTGGCCTGCTTGGCTTTGTGCAGACGCGCCACGGCGGCCGAGGGGATTTTGATGGGCTCGCGAAACCGCCGGCTGAGCCAGGCGATCGAGCGCGGTCCGCAGACGACCGCCAGCGCAAAGCTGACCAACGCCGCCAGCGCCGCGCGCAGCGTGATCTTGTCGAGCGCCGATGCGTCGCCCAGGTCCGGCCAGATGGCCAGCAGGCGATTCAGGAAATAAAGAAACATCCAGGAACGATCCGAAGTGTGACCGGCGCCGGCAGCGCCATGAGTGGCGCGCGGCGCGAGACGTGATCCCTGAGGCGCCGGAGCGGCGTTATCCGCCGCTCGCGGCGCTCAGTCTTGAGTTCCATCGCGAAGCACCCACCGGAACGGTCGACCCAGTAACCGTTGAGTCCGGTAAGTTGTTGCTCCTACCCAGGAGGGCGGGTAGTGTCGAGTTCCCGCAAACTCTACACCGTCGATGGAACTCACAAGTGTTTTGTCGTTATGTCTTGAGAGGCGCCCGCGGCGCCCCAATTGTTTCGTCAAACCACGCACGGCAACGGCTCTTGAAATCTCTGCACGAGCCGCTCCATCGCCATGGCTCGTGATCCTTTGACCAGCACCACGTCGCCCGCGCGCAGCGATACGTCGCCCCGCGCCAACAATTCGTCCAGCTCGCGGCAAGCCACGCTACGAGCATGCGGCATTCCCGCCGCTCGCGCACCGGCCACCACGTCCTGGGCATGATCGCCACAGGCCACGAGCAGATCCGCTCCACATAGCGTGACCACCTGGTCGCCCAGCGTGCGATGCAGTTTCTCGGTCGCCTCGCCCAACTCGCGCATGTCGCCGCAGACCACGATCCGCCGCCCTGGGGCGTCGAAATCGCGAAGAAGCTCAAGCGCGGCCCGCATGGCCACCGGGCTGGCGTTGTACGTGTCGTCGATGATCGTCGCTCCGCCGACGTGGGTAATCTGGCAACGCATCGGCGGCGGCTGAAATTCGGCCAGTGCGCGGGCGATTTCCCGGTCGTCCATGCCGAAGATCCGGCCCACGGCCACGGCCGACAGCGCGCCGATCAAGTGGTGGCGTCCCCAAACGTTGACGCACATCGGCATGCCGTCGAGCGTAAAGCTGAGATGTCCCTGGCGGCTTTCGATGTTCGTGGCCACCAGGTCGTTGTCGAGCGATCGGCCGCACCACACGATTTTTGTATTCGCGCCGGCAGCCACGCGACGCACTTGCGCGTCGTCGCCGGCCAGCACGGCGTAACCTTGCGGCGGCAGCGCCGCGATCAGTTCCGCCTTGGCTTCCGCCACCGCTTCGACCGAGCCGAAGGTTCCCAGGTGAGCGTCGCCCACGCGCGTCAGCACTCCGATCGACGGCTGGCAGAGCGCGGCCAGCTTGCCGATTTCGCCGGCGGCGCTGGCGCCCAACTCGAGCACGCAATAGTCGTGCTCCGGTTCCATGCCCAACATGCTCAGCGGCAGGCCGACGTGGTTATTGAAATTCCGCGGGCTGGTCGATCCGCACAAGCGGCTGCCCAGCACGGTATGAATCATCTGCCGCGTCGTGGTCTTGCCCACGCTGCCGGTCACTGCGACGACCGTGCCCGACATCCGCTGGCGATTCCAGCGGGCCAGTCGGACCAAGGCTTCCTGAGCGCAGGCCACTTCCAGGCTCCAGCAGCCGGGCGCGGGCTGCACGTAGCGCCCGCCCACCACGGCGCCGGCGGCGCCGCGGGAATAGGCCTCTTCGGCAAAGTTGGAGCCGTCGAATCGTGTGCCAGTGAGTCCCCAGAAGACGTCCGAGCGCTGCACCTGGCGACTGTCGATCACGATGTGCCCGACGCGGGCCTCTTCGCCGTCGCGCGGCGGAAGCGTCGCGAGCCGCAGGCGGCCGCCCACGATTTCGTGCAGTTTTTTGACCGTCAAATCACGCATACCTTTACGTCCTAAGAATTCGCGACGGAAGCCAGCGAGCCGTTTTGCGAGCTGGGTTCCAGGTTGTACAGATAGCGCCGCGCGACCTCGCGGTCGTCCAGCGGCAGGCGCGCGTCGCCGATAATTTGATGGGTTTCGTGCCCGCGCCCGGAAATCAGCACCGTGTCATCCGGTCCCGCCAGCGATAGCGCGTAATGAATGGCCAGCTCGCGCTCGGGCATCCAGCGGGCGTCGCCCGGTCGCACGAAGCCCGAAAAAATATCGGCCGCAATGCGGCGCGGGTCTTCCTGTCTGGCATTGTCGCTAGTGACGATCGCCAGATCGGCCAGCGTTTCGACGGTGTGACCCATCAGGGGGCGTTTTTCGGTATCCCGATTGCCCCCGGCGCCGAACACGCACAATACGCGTCCGACCGTTACCTCGCGCAGCGCCGTGAGCGATGCCGCCAGGGCGTCGGGCGTGTGCGCAAAGTCGACGAACACGCCAAACGGCTGCCCACACTCGATGCGCTCCATCCGTCCCGGCACGCGGACCACGGCTTCCAGGCCGCGGGCGATCGTGGACAGATCGATGCCTTCGGCCAGGCCCAACGCCGCGGCCGACAGACAGTTATAGATGTGGTGATCGCCGATCATCGTCGTGCGGACCGTCGCCGCGACGTTGCCGGCCGAGATCACGAAAGTCTGTTCGCTCTTGAATCGTTCGATAACCGTGGCGGTCACGTCGGCAGCCCGTTGGATGCCGATCGTCAGCACGCGGCCGGGCAGCAAAGGCGACGCGGCCACGCTGGCCGGATCGTCGGCGTTGATGACCGCGGTTCCGCGCGGCGAAAGATCGTTGAACACGCTCAGCTTGGCGTGATGGTATTCGGCCAGGTCGCGATGATAGTCCAGGTGATCGCGGCGCAAATTGGTCAGGCACACTTGCGCGAACGAAACGCCCGCTACGCGTCGCTGCGACAGTGCATGGCTGGAAACTTCCATCACCGCGTGCGAGCAACCGTGCGCGACCATCCGGGCCAGCCAGGCGGCTAGCGCGGGCGCCGTGGGTGTCGTCAATTCAGCGTTTTCGAAATCCAGCGAATCGTGATAGCCGAGCGTGCCCAGTAGTCCGGTCCGCGCGCCGGCCGTTTCCAACACGCTGGCCACCAGGTGCGCGGTCGTGGTCTTGCCGTTGGTTCCGGTGATGCCGATGACCTTGAGCGCCTGGCTGGGTTGGCCGGCCAGAGCCTGGCAGATTTGTCCGTAGGCTTCGCGGGCATCTGGCACGACGCACTGCGGCACTTCGACCGCAAGCTCGCGCTCGGCCACGATAGCCCGCGCTCCGCGAGCGATGGCTTCGGCGACAAACTCGTGTCCGTCGGTGTTTGTTCCGCCCAGGACGACGAACACGTCGCCCGGTCGACAGGTGCGCGAATCGGCCGAACAGCTCGCCAGGTGGATGTCGGCGGCGCGCTTGAATTCGGCGCCGGCCAACAGGCTCGCTAAACTCAGGGGCTGCTCGGTCGGTAAAGATTGCGACATGCCGCGTTTGGCCTCCGTGCCGTACGCAAGTGACGATTGCGAGATTCCGCTGCTCTCGTGCGGGGTTCCGAAGTGGCGGCGGGATTTTGGCGATTTCCGGCCGCCTGTCAAGACAGGATTAAACGGCCGCACGCTTGGCACATGCGTATGGACAAATGGTGCTGGCCACGAAATGATTTACGCATCTCCGGCCGCGGACCCGCGCCGCGGCAGCATTCACGGGATCGCTAGCATGGCCGACGACGATTTTGGCATCGAAAGCCTGGCCGCTTACCTGCACGTCGATCCGGCGCAGGTGCTGCGGTTGGTCGACCGTGGCCGTCTACCGGGACGCAAAGTGGCCGGACAGTGGCGATTCTCGCCGGCCGAAGTACACCATTGGTTAGAAGAGCGGATCGGTCTGTCGAGCGACGAGGAATTGATGCAGATGGAGGGCGTGTTGCGGCGCGCGGCCGGCACACCGGAGGAAAGCTCGCTATCGATCGCCGAAATGCTGCCGGTCGAGGCGATCGCCATTCCGCTCTTGGCGCGGACCCGCGGTTCCGCGATCACCTCGATGGTCGAGCTGGCAGCCGGCAGCGGAATGTTGTGGGACACGGCCAAGATGGCCGAAGCGGTGCGGGCTCGCGAAGACATGCTGCCCACGGCCCTGGAAAACGGCGTGGCCCTGCTGCATCCGCGGCGTCCGCTGGCAAATCTGCTGGAAGAGCCGTTTCTGGCGATGGGTCGCACCGATCGCGGGATTCCCTTCGGCGCCCCCCGCGGCGGCCTGACGGACCTGTTTTTCCTGGTGCTTTCGACCGACGACCGGGGGCATTTGCGCGTTCTGGCACGCCTCAGCCGCCTGATCGGCGACTCGGAGTTGTTGGCCCAACTTCGCGAGGCCCCCGACGCTTTCACGGCTCACCGCGCAATTGCCGCGCGCGAGGAGCGGCTGCCGTAATCGTCGAACCGCCGGCTGGCGGGGCTGCGGGAAATTCTTTCTAAAACCTTTGACAAACACGCGGCGAAAGTAGATACTAGCTCGGAAGGCGGCTTTGTTGTGTCATTGTCATCATTCGCCACATTTCTCCGCCACCAATCTGTGGTCCGAAACTCGAAGAGACGGGAGTTCACTATGGCAATCTGTAGACAGGGATCGGGGACAATCTGTAGACAGGGATCAGGCGGGTGCCAGGGTCCGACTCGGCCCGATGTGTCTGGACGGCATGTGTCTGGACGGCATGTGTCTGGACGGCATGTGTCTGGACGGCATGTGTCTGGACGGCATGTGTCTGGACGGCGAGGCGGTTTTACGCTCGTGGAACTTTTGGTCGTGATCGCGATCATCGGCGTGCTCGTGGCGCTGTTGCTGCCGGCCATTCAGGCCGCCCGCGAGGCCGCCCGCCGCTCGAACTGCACGAACAATCTCAAGCAGTTCGGCATCGCGCTACAGACGTATCACAATGCGCTCAAGACCTTCCCGCCCGGCGGCTGCGTCAAGACCACGGAGCCTAACCAAGGCGATTTTTTTATGAGCACGCATTCGATGCTGCTGCCGTACTTCGAAGAAGCCAGCTTGAAGAACTTGTACGACGGCAAGCGGGACTGGAAAAATCAAACACAGATCCTGGATGCGGACGGCAACTCGGTGATTCCGGCGACCGTAATTCCGGTATTCGCCTGTCCCTCGAGCGGCGGTGACAACCCTATCGAGGATCGATTCCTCAACCTGATTTTCGTCCTTGCTGTTGACGGTAGCTACGTGGACAAACAACGATTTGGCGTCACGAATTACGCCGTCTGCAAGGGGGTCACCGACGCCTGGTGCCTGGGACTGAATAATTCGCCTCCGGCCGGGCAGCCCAACTCGCGCGGCATGTTCGACATGAACTGGGCCAGCCCGATCCGCAAGATCACCGATGGAACGACCAACACGATCGCCATGGGCGAGGCCGCGCATGGGCCGAACTGGCCCTTGGCCCATGTAGAAACCACCGATCCAATCTGGTCCGATGCCACGAACACGGTTTATTTGAACACCCGCACCACGCTCGCGGGCTGCCCGATGAAATGCGGCCGGAATTTCTACGGTGACCCGTCGTATGCCTGGACCGGCTGGATTGCTCCCCAGCCCTGTCCCAAAGATATCCAAGGCCCTTCCGCGGGGAATAGCGGCTTCGCTGGCATCTACGGATGTACTTTGGAAGCCATGAACAAGTCTCCCGTCACGCAGACCAGCTTCGACGATGGCAGGATTACCGATTGCAGGAAGAGCCAACCCGGAGCGGCCGGGACGAAGGCTGTCGGCACGGGCAATGCAAACACCACTGGCGGTGCGCACCTCACCTCGGGCTTTCGCAGCGACCACTCGGGCGGCGGCAATTTCTTGATGGCCGATGGCTCGGTACACTTTCTCAACGAAGACATCAACATGCTGACCTATCAACAGTTGTCGAGCATGGCCGGCGGTGAAATCGTCGATATTCCGCAGTAACCGAAAGGGCTAGAGTATCGCATAAGGCCATCCGTCCGACTCGCTTGCCCGGCACGCGAGAACCAGGATTGCCCAAACAATATCACGTCCCTTACGATGCCCTGTGCCACCGCACAGGGCATCTTTTTTTGCGCACACAAACTAAGAGTCTGGGGACAAAACGTCGGGGACTGTCCCGATTTTTCGGCGGGCACCATCCGTAGGATGGTCGGGGAGAAGGGCACCGTGGGGCACGCTGTCGCGTGACCCTTGGTCGGGACTGTCCCCCTCTCCCGGCACGTTTTGTCTCCAGACTCGATGAGCCTGCCGCATGACGCCAAGTTCGATCTGGTTCATTGGCTCGCCCCAGACTGTCCACATGCTCGTCGAAGGCGCGGCTTCCGGGCAGCCCGAAGCGCGTTTGCTCGACGACCTGGACCAGGCGCAACAATGGTTGGCCAGTTCGCCGCAGGCACCGGAACTGATCGTGCTGGCCCAGTCCCGTCCCGGCGAGTTTGCGGACACTGCGATCGAGGCGCTGCGCCGCTCGGCCCCCTTGGCGCGCGTGTGGCGCGTGGTCGGCACCTGGTGCGAGGGCGAAGGCCGCAGCGCCCCGCCGCCCGCCGGATGCGCAACCGCCTACTGGCATCAGTGGCCTGCCCGCTGGGGACGAGAGTTGGCGCGCACCGAGCGTGGCGAAATTCCCAGTTGGACCTTGCCCCTGACCGCCTCGCCCGAGGAGCGGATGCTCGAGCTCGACGCCGAGCCGCTCGCGCGCGGCGCGGGCCCGGTGGCGGTCTTCGCGCGACATCCCGCCACGGCGGCTGCGCTGGCCGACGTCTGCCGCTTGGGCGGATACGAATCCACGATTGTCGATGCGGCCTGCCCTGCCCTGTTGTCGTCGGCCCGCGCGGGCGAACAGCGAATTATTCTTTGGGACGCGACACCCGAACAGCTTGCCGATCCGGCCGCGATTAAAAGGGTGCGCGCGTCCTGCGGCACTGGCCCGATCGTGGCCGTGGCAGGCTTTGTCCGCGCCGACGACTGCCGCCGGGCAGCCGAAACGCGCGTGGCCGCGATCGTCACCAAGCCGTACCTGATTCACGATCTGTTGTGGCAACTTGCCCGGCTGCAAGGCACGGGCGCCGCCTGAGTGGTCCGTCAATCGGCCCAGGTATCATCGCAACACGCGCCCGGGCCATTATCACCGCCCGGACCCGTGCCATCGTCAACGCCCATACTCGGGCCATCGTCGTCGTCCGCCTGCCATTCGGTGCGCAGGATCTCTCGCTTCCACTGGGGTTCGTGGACCGGCCAGGCCTGCACGCGGCACAGCGCGGTTTCTTCGACGACCGGCTCGCCCCGATCGTGGGCAGCGTGGCGAGCGGCCATTTCGAGCGGCAGTAGCGCCGGAGGCCGGCGATCGAGGTTACCTTTCCGCCAGGTGCGCCGGCCGTGGTCGAACACGGTGATAATGATCGGCCACTCGAAGTCGAGCATCCGCCGTGCGATTAGTTCGTGACTGGCCGTCGCGTACCGCGCTTTCAGCTCGAGCAGATCCCAGCCGGTGCCGCGGCCATCGGCGGCAAAAGCATCGCGCGGCAACAACAGCCGGCCGGCCAGTTGATCGGCCACCATTTCGCGCGTGCCCGAGGGAGCTTCGCGGGGGTCGACTCGCAGGTGGTCGAAGACCTGGCAGGCGCACGTCTCGCCGATTTCGTGGGCCGTGGCCCATTGCAGTCGCTCGCGTCGCGGCTCGGGCCGCAACAAGATCGAGCCGCGCGGCTGAGTGCCCGCGAATCCGGACAGCTGCACGACTCGGCCGCGACCCGGCTGCTCGGTGTCCCAAGCCAGCGCCAGCCCCAGCGTGCGGGCCAGTTCGATCGCATCGATCGGCGGCGCGTTTTGTCCGGCCGCCTTCAGCACGCCGCCAGCCACGGCATCCAGCGCCGCGGAGAACTCGTCCTGAGTCAATTCTGGGAGCATCGCTGGGCGCCTCGGCGGGGCCTTTGTGGATATGTACATATGTACACTATAGTACCTGAATGGCACTAGCTTAAGGAAGTGGGTAGTGGGTCAGTCTGAAATCTGACCGTCAGTAAACCCGGCCCGCCGCCATTCGCGCTGTAGGTCCAAAAACTGGTTGGTGTTGGCGATAAGTTTGTGGACGTGGTTCGGCCTCGCCTTAAGCTCCTGGACCGCTTCAAACGCGATCTTGAGCACTTGGTATCGCTGCCGAAACTCCGCAAGGAGCGCGTCTCGGTCTAGGTTGCCTTCGCTCATAGGGCCAGTATAGCCGAGCGGCGGTTAATTGAGTTTTAGAGCCCCGTGCCGTCGTCCTCCGGGAACGGCAGCAGCATTGTTTCGCCGAATCGCGGGTAGTGGCGATTGAGCTTGTCGATGAAGTCGTTCCAGTTGTCGCTCAGCTTCATAATGGCAACAACGGCGCCTAAATGCTCCTTGAGTTTGGGGTAGCCTAAGTTGGACGTAAGTCGCTGAAAGTACTTGTGTTTGCGACGCCCCTTATCGTCCTTTGGTGTTATTCGTTTCAGTTCGTCGAGTACGCCAGGGGCGAGCCGCTTATAGACAATGTCATTCGTGAGGACGCCAAAATACTGCGGCCGTTTGACGGTATCCTTTGGATAATCCAGGCCGCGCAAGCGAAACAAGTGATTGTAGAAGTCGGCCGGAAAAGTCTCGATCCATCCACGAAGTTCCTTGTCGATAAACGCTTCCAGGATTTTTGCCAGCGCATCCCTGGTTCGTGCCTCCTGGTATCCCGTCGCCTCATCGACCAGGGCGATGATTCCAACGCGAGCGAATCCGCGCATTAGGATTTCACATTGTTTCGCAATGTGAAGTTGGTTTGGTTGGAGCGTGCCACCCTTTTCCCTTGCCGAAAGGATCACATCGCAGAAGTCAGCCAAGATTGTCGCCTCGAATCCGTGGGTCTTTCCAGTTGGACCCCAAAACAAAAGCGGATCGCGGATGCGCGCTTCTAAGTCTTTGGTATCTATCCCTTTAGCAGACAGTTTCGACAGAATTCCCTGTAGTCGCTGCGCGCCTCCGCTAGCGCTAATTCCGATGCTGGCTTGCAGGCCGCGCTGAGAGACAACGCGCGTTCCGTCCTCCAGGACATAGCATTGAATCTCTATGTCTCCAATCCGCAGCGGATGATCGGTATCACCGTGGGTCGCCTGCGGCAGGCCATCCTTGCCTTGCCACCTTGCAGCGGCGCCCTTGCGAGCGATCTCCTTTCGCGTCTTTGAGTCTAGGGCCTTGGCTCTCGCCTTCCCTCCCTTTTTGCCGGCTTCACTTGATCCGAACTCTTCTGGAACCATTGAAAAACTCCTGGAAAACCGGTGTTTGATGCTTGACTGTTAAGCATATCGTTGATATGCTTGGCTGTCAAGCATTGGACACCAATAAAAAACCCCGGGGCCTGCTTGTAACAAGCTCCGGGGCGAAGAACACAAACCAGCTTTCGCCGGATGCGTCCCAACAACGGCATTCTAGCGGAAGCGCCAAGAAAGGCGAAACTGGAATGCCTCGCAAGGATTTCTCGACCGTTCGCGACAAGTTTGCCCGCGACAACGGCCTGCCGTTCGGTCGCTTACTCAGCCGAGAATTCGTGCTGAGCGCTCTAGAGGGCGAGGGCCACAATTACCGATCCCGCGTGTTCTGCCCGTTGGTCACGCTCTGGGGCTGGCTCAGCCAGTGCCTAAGCCAAGACAAGTCGCTGAACGAATCGGTGTCGCGCATCTTGGCGCACCGCGTCGCGACCGGCCTGCCCACAATCTCGGCATCGTCGGCCAGCTATTCCAATGCCCGCCGTCGGTTCCCCGAGGGCGTTATGGTCCGCATGGCCCGTGAGATTGGCCAGCGTGTGCATGACTCCGCGCCAGATAGCGCACGTTGGCATGGTCGCTCGGTGTTCCTGGTCGACGGCACGGGCCTTTCGATGCCCGATACCCAAGAGAATCAACTGGCCTACCCCCGCGCCAATGAGCGCAACGAAATCGGCTTTCCGGTCATGCGAGCGGCGGCGCTGATTTCCCTCGCGACCGGGGCCGTGGTCAATATGGCCTTCACTAAATTCAGCGGCAAAGGTACGGGCGAAAGCGCCTTGCTGCGAGCCATGATGCCGACGCTAAAGGCCGGTGACGTGCTGGTCGGCGATAAGCTCTATGGTTCCTACAGTGTGCTGGCCGACTTGACGGCTCGCGGCATCGACGCGGTTACTTCGCTCCAACAGGACCGCAAGCGCCCCGGCTCACTGGTCGTTTGGAACAAACCACGCTCCGCGACCCCGGAATTGTACGCGAACCTTCCCGAGTCGATCACCCTGCGACAGATCGACATAGAAGTCGAAGATCGGGACGGCTCAACAAAAACCATTACGCTGGCGACCACGATCTTGGACCCGACGATCCCCGATGCCGACATTGCGGACTTGTATCGCCAGCGCTGGAATTGCGAACTGGATTTCCGCAGCATCAAGTGTGCGATGCAACTCGACATTCTGCGCTGCAAGACGCCCGACATGGCCCGCAAGGAAATCTGGTGCCACCTGTTGGCGTACAATCTGCTGAGGGGCGTTATGCTAGAATCGGCATCCAAGGCCGAAGTACAGCCGCGCACCCTAAGCGTCAAAGGGGCCTTGCAGATGGTCGAGAGCTTCACTGGCCCGATGATGCACGGCAATGGCGAGCGGTCGCTCTACGATGCGTTCCTGGGGGCGGTAGCCGCTCACCGCGTCGGGAATCGGCCTAACCGCAAAGAGCCCCGCATGGTCAAGCGTCGGCCCAAGCCATGCGTTCGGATGATGCTGCCACGGAACTATTACCATCGCCGGCTTGTGTGCGATACCGGGCATTCCTTAAGCTAGTGCCATTCCTATAGTACCTCGGCGCGCGGAGAATGCAAGCATTGCAAATCGGCCACTCGAGTTGAGTCGTCCCCAAGGTGCAAAGGGAGAGAAAAGCAGCAGAGAAGCCGCGCAACGCCCTCGTCCGCGATGGAGTTGGCCCACTCGTCAGGCGCCGCCGGATCGGATAGGATTGAGAAATTCATTCGCACGCCCTTTCGGGGGTCGCTCACACCGCGGGATTTCCCAATTTTGGCGACTACCTCACCCCACAAGCCGGCTGCCAAGTCCGGTCCCGCGAAGACGAAAGGCACCTATTCGTTCGTCAGCCTGGGCTGCCCCAAGAACCTGGTCGACAGCGAGCGGATGCTCGGACTGTTGCAGTTGGACGGCTACAAGCTGGTACACGAGCCGGTCGGCGCCGATTTCGTGGTGGTCAATACCTGCGGCTTCATCGAACGGGCCCGCGACGAGTCGTATGCCACGATCCGCGAGATGCTGGAGCTGAAGCGCAGGGGGGATATTCGCGGCGTAATCGTCTCCGGCTGTCTGGCCGAGCGCGAAAAGGAAAAGCTGCTCGAGACGCTGCCGCAGATCGATCACCTGGTGGGCGTCTTCGGCCGCGAGCAAGTTACCAAAGTGGCCGATCGCTTGATCGGCGGGCTGGACGAACAGCGGACCGTGTTTCAGCCGGCCCCATCGCGGCCGTTGGACGATCGCAACCGGCTTAGGATCACGCCGCGTCACTTCGCTTATCTCAAAATATCCGAGGGCTGCGACCGGCTATGCACGTTTTGCGCGATCCCCAAGATGCGCGGCAAGCACGCCACCAAGCCCATCGAAGATGTGATTGCCGAAGCCCGCGAGCTGGCAGCCGACGGCGTGCGCGAGTTGGTGATCGTGGCCCAGGATACCACGTATTACGGCATGGATCTGTACGGCGAGACCCGGCTGACCGAACTTCTGGGCGAATTGGAGAAGGTCGAGGGGATCCAGTGGATTCGCCTGATGTATTTGTATCCGATGTATTTCGGCGACGAGCTGATCGAGAAGATCGCAACGAGCAAGAAGATCATTCCGTACCTCGATTTGCCGCTGCAACACATTAACGACACCATGTTGCGTCGCATGCAGCGCCGCGTGCCCCGCGATGCCACCGAGACCTTGCTGGCTAAGCTGCGCGAGCGGATCAAGAATCTGGTAATGCGGACCACTTTCATCACGGGCTTTCCCGGCGAGACGGACGAGCAGTTCGAGGAGCTGGTGGATTTCGTGCGAGCGCAGCGATTCGAGCGGCTGGGTGTCTTCAGTTATTCGTTCGAGCCTGACACTCCGGCGGCCCGGTTGCCCGATCATTTGCCCGAGGAGGTCAAGGAAGCCCGCCGCGAACGGCTGATGGCGGTGCAGCAAGAAGTGGCATTTGCCTGGAATCAGGCCCAGATCGGCCGGCAGGTCGACGTCTTGATCGACCGCGGCGTGCCGGGTGAAAAGCAGGCCTGGATCGGCCGCGGCCATGCTGACGCGCCGGACGTGGACGGCGTGGTTTATGTGACGGGGCAGAATCTGCGTTCCGGCAAAATAGTGCGCTGTGAAATTGTGGCCACGAGCGATTATGATCTAGTTGGTGTCGCGGTTGGCAAGCCTCGCTAGAAGGACACACCGGTGTCGATTGCCACGAAGAAGGAAATCGGCCGACAGCAGGTTTTCAACGTTCCCAATCAACTCACGGCCTTGCGGCTGTTGTTGTCGATCGTGCTGTTCGTGTTGATCGCCTTTGAATATTACCTGGCCAGCACGATCGTGTTTGCCGTGGCGGCGAGCACCGACTGGCTCGACGGCTACTGGGCCCGCAAGTATGGTCAGGTCACGAACCTGGGTCGCATTCTCGATCCGTTCGTCGACAAGATCATCGTCTGCGGCACGTTCATCTTCCTGGCGGCCGTGCCGGGCTCGGGCGTGCGTCCCTGGATGGCGGTGGTGATCGTGGGCCGCGAGCTGCTGGTGACGGCGCTTCGCAGCTACCTGGAGGGCGAAGGGGCCGATTTCTCGGCGCAGATGTCGGGCAAGTTGAAAATGCTCGCGCAGTGCCTGGCCGCCGTGATCAGCCTGTTCGCGCTTTACCGCGGAGCGGATCGGCCCGAGGCCCTGAACGGGTCGCTGGATGTGGCGGTGTGGTTGGCCGTGGGCTTGACCCTCTATTCCGGCGGAGCGTACGTGCTGCGGGCGATCGCCTTGTTGCGGCGCTGAACGGGCCCCCATTCGCGCGAGCCAATTTTTCCATTTGCCTCGGTCTCGGCCATGCCACAGCGCGAGTTGGTTGTCGTCGCGATCTTGTCGTCACTGATGATGGCCAGCCTGGTCGTGTGGCTGAACGTGGCGCGGCGCTTGTCCGAAGGCGAAACGCTCGTGCCCTACGAGCCGCGGCTGCGGGCGCCGTGGAACGTGGTCGACGTGCTGTGGCTGGTGTTGGCCTGGCCGATCTTCGAGCGGGTCGCGCTTCGCATGGCAGCGCCGGGCGACACGATCGAGGGCGGCGGAATCTCGATCGCCGGCCTGGCGGGGGTCACGGCCGGGCATTTCTTGTGGGCCGTGGCCGCGATTTTTTACCTCGAGATTCGCACCGGGGCCAGAGCCCGCGAGTTCGGTTTCGACACCAGCGGCCTGTTGCAGGATGCGCGTCTGGGCGGCCTGGCATTTCTGGCCGCGGCGCCGCTGGTGTATGGGGTGCAGATCGTGGTCTCGCGATTTTGGACGCCGCTCGAGCATCCTTTGGCCAAGCTGATTTCGGAGCAGAATGGCCCGGCGCTCGTGGCTCTAGCGGCCTTGAGCGCCATCGTGGTGGCGCCCTTGTCGGAGGAATTGTTGTTTCGCGTGGTCCTGCAAGGTTGGCTCGAGCGGGTGTTGCGGCGGCGCTGGCGAACCTGGAAGGCGGCGCATCGGGTGTTGCCGATTCTGATCAGCTCCGCGCTGTTTGCCGTCATGCACCAGGGGGCCGATCGCGTGGCGCTATTCGTCTTGGCCCTGTTCCTGGGCTTTCTTTATCGCCAGACGCATCGCATCTTTCCCTCGCTGGTCTTGCACGCCTGCATCAACGCCTTGGCGGTTCTGGCGCTGGCCTTGGGCGTAAGCTGACGCGGTACTCGCGAAAGGCCTTGGCACGCACGTAACGGGCCTCCGCCGGCCCTGGCGTTTTCACTGCCGGACTTCTAAAATCCTCACTTTGCGATTCATCGAGTCGTACACCAGGGAGATGCGAGTGGCGAAGAACACCGGCAAGTTTGGCTTCGGAATCATCGGCTGCGGAATGATCGCCAATTTTCACGCCCGCGCCATTGGCGATATTCGCGGCGCCAAGGTCGTGGCCTGCTACGACGCCGTGCCGGCTTCGGCGGATCGCTTCGCCGCCGCGCAGGGTTGCCGGGCCTATCACGATCTGGCGAAGATGCTGGCCGATCCGGCGGTCGACGTGGTGACGGTGGGCACCCCCAGTGGCGCTCATCTCGAGCCGGCGGTCGCCGCGGCGCGGGCCGGCAAGCACGTCATCGTCGAGAAGCCGCTCGAGATCACGCTCAAGCGTTGCGATCAAATCATCCGCGAATGCGAGAAGAACAAGGTCAAGTGCTCGGCCATCTTTCCTTCGCGATTTCACCGCTCCAGCATCGAGCTGAAGCGGGCCATGGATCAGGGCCGCTTCGGACGACTGACCCTCGGCGAAGCCTATGTGAAGTGGTATCGCACGCAGGCCTATTACGACAGCGGAGCCTGGCGAGGAACGTGGGAGCTCGATGGCGGCGGCGCGCTCATGAACCAGGCCATTCACAGCGTCGATATCCTCACCTGGCTGATGGGCCCTGTGATCGAGATCACGGCTCATGTGGGACTGCTGGCCCACGAGCGGATCGCGGTCGAAGACACGGCCGTGGCGACGCTGAAATTTGCCAATGGTGCGCTGGGCGTGATCGAGGCCAGCACGGCGGCGTATCCGGGCTACTTGAAGCGGATCGAGATTCACGGCTCCGAGGGGAGCGCCGCGATGGAGGAGGAGGACGTCGTGGCCTGGGATTTTGCAAAAAAAGCTCGCGGCGACGCGGCCGTGCACGAGCGGATGGCCTCGCGCACCAGCACCGCCGGCGGAGCGAGCGACCCGTCGGCAATCGGTCACCACGGGCATACCGAGCAGTTTCGCGACGTGTTGGAGGCGATTCGCCAGGACCGCGCGCCGGCCGTCGACGGGCGCGAAGGCCGCCGTTCGGTCGAGATTATTTTGGGGATCTACAAAGCGGCCGAAACCGGCAAAGTCCTGAAACTTCCCCTGGCCAGCGACCCAGTGCTCGCGGCGCGGAAGAAAAAGAAGAAGTAGTGGCGCAGTTCGTTGTAGATGCCGGCGCGGCGGTTGCTGATGAAGATGCGATCGCCGGGCAGCACCTGATAGTTTCCCGACGCGTCGGCGCCTTGAGTGATTTTTCCCCAATTGACTGGCAAGATCGTGTCGACGCCGCCGATGCCGGGCGCGGGCCGAGCGATCCAAATCATCTTGCTCGATAACTGGCCGGCTCCGTTCAACTGCGCCAGCGCGTCGAGCACTGTTTCGGCTCCGGTGACCGGCAGTCGCGCCACCGTATCGCCCGATCCTTCGCCTTCCACGATCACGTAATAGACTTTGCTGTTATAGGCTGATACCTGGATCGTGACTCGCGGTTGCTCCAGCACTGCGGCCAGCTTTTCTTCAATGGCCGTTTTCGACGCCTCCAGTGTCAGGCCGGCCACGACTACCTGTCCATATGGCCCCAGGTTGACCATTCCATCGGGCCCGACGAGATGTTTGCCGGCGATGGGTGGCAGGGCCGCGCACTGCGATAATCGCACCGAGACGTTCGGATCATCGACGCTCGCTTGCAACTTCTCGTGAATCACGCGGTTTGCCTCGTCTTGAGTCAGGCCCCCGACTTTCAACTTCCCCAGCGACAATCCCAGGTCGATGTAACCCTCGCCGTCAACCGTGTACGATCGCGTGATTTCGCCGGCATAGTTGGCGAGCGGATGGCGGACGCCATAGGGCTGTTCCGCGGCAGTGTGTGCGATCGACAGGACGTCGGATGACTGGATTCGGTAGTCGGACTTGGGTACGACATGCATCGCCTCGATCAACAAAATGTCGGGAGGCTCGATCGTGTAGTTCGGCAGCCGCCATTTGGCCCTCTCGCTGGGCACCGCCTCGTTCGTCGGTAGTTGTCGCGTTGCATGCCGCGGCGCCGGCACTCCCAGCGGCGCCGGAGGTTGGGGTGCCGCGGCGACTTTGTGATCAGCCGAGATTCCAACTAGAGCGATCAGCCAGGCGAGCGACGCCAGGGCCGCGCCAGCCGCGGCGCAACCTGGTCCGTGCCATCGTCCGTGGGCGGCGGCGCCAGTTCCCAGCACATTTCGAATCCTTTCGAACAGTACCATTTTGGTTCCTCCGATTCCGGCCGCCAGCGCCATCGACGACGAAAGTCGCTGACCGGCCAAAAATGCAAGCGCCTTCGCATAATCGGCGCGGCTTCCCACGGCCGCCAGCGCCACGCAGTCGCAACACAATTCGCGCTCGATGCGGATTCGCCGTGAGCACCACCACACGGCCGGGTGAAAAAACAACGCTGTTTCGACTAGCCGCTGCAAGAAATTGATCGGCAGGTCCCAGCGCCGGATGTGCGCCAACTCGTGAGCGATGACAGCTTCCAACACATTTGGCGGCAATTCGCAAAGCCAGGCCACCGGCAACACGACCATCGGCTTGAAGATTCCAACCGCCGCAGCCTGAGACAGCCATTCGACGGCGAACACGCGCGGGGTGGCGCGAAACGCCATCCGCCCGGCCAGTCGCTCGACGGCGAGCGTAGCATGTCCGGGAAGCGGCAGGCATTTTCGCCCGAGCGACCACACGCCAATCGCCGCCGAGATCAATCGTGCGCTGAAAATCATGACTCCCGCGAGCCAGCCGCCGACGATCAATGACCGGCGGCGGCCCATCCAGGCGGTCACTGCCGCGACTTGCGTTTCACCAGGAAAGCTCGCCCGCTGTAAACGGTCCTCACGCTCGCCGGTTGCACGTTGGGCGGCGGTCGATGGAGCGACTTGAGCCTTGTTCTCGACGACCGCCGTCGCCCCTTGGTGCCGCGCCGAGACGACGAAGAATGTCACTAATGGACATGCGGCCAACAGAGCCAAGAGTCCGCAATACGCTGCGTATCTCGCTTGAGGAGTCCGCAAGCTGGCGACATGCAGCAGGCACGCTGCTGCCGCAGCCAGGAACATGCCTTGCCACACGAAATGCACGAGTGTTCGAGTCAATGCTTCTAGCGTCGTCGCCTCGAGCGGCAAGGAAAACATCATGGCCGATCCTCCTGCAGGCGTTCGTAGTTGGCGATGGCGCGGCGAATTTCGCTCAACTCTTCGACCGTTGGGTTGGTTTCTTCCAGCAAGTGCGCGACCAGCAAGCTGGCCGAATCCTCGAACGCGCGGCTCAGTAAGTCGCTCAGCAATCGCCGCATGGTCTTTTGCCGGCCGGCCCGGGGCGCGTAAACAAATGCCCGGCCTTGCGCCTTGCGCGTCAGCAGCCCCTTTTCGGTCATCACTCCCAGCAGACTCATCACCGATGTATAGGCCCGCGGTCGGCTGCGATTGAGGATTTCCATGACTTCGCGGACCGAGAGCGGACTCTGCTGCCACAGTATCAGAAGCACTTCGAGCTCGCCGGGGGTTGGATGTTCGTGCTTGGGTCTTGGCATGGCGTGAGAGTCTACTGATTAAGCAGTAGATGTCAACGGCAAAAACCGTTGAGCGGAAGCCGTGACACTCGATGCGCCCGGTACGCAGCCCGAACCGCTCTTCCACCGTGCGGCGGTCCGTGGCACAATTGCGCCCTTCATTCAGCTAGCTGCCCTCGCCGGAAAAGGCACGCCGTGCGTCGAACCCTTCTCGAAGACCTCCTCGATCGCTTGGTCTATCTGCTGCTGCGCATTTTCGTGTGCGTCGTGCAGGCGCTACCGGTGGAGATCTGCGCCAGCATGGCCCGCCGTCTGGCGACGATGTGTACCAGCGTGGTGCGGATTCGGCACGACGTGATCGCCGAGAACCTGCTGCACGCCTTTCCTGAAATGTCGGAGGCTCAGCGGCGCGACTTGACCTGGAAGATGTGGGAGCATCTCTTCCTGATGATCGTCGAAGTGATCCACGCACCACGCAAGATCCACGACACGAATTGGCGCGACTACGTGACGCTGCATGAAGCGGACTCGATCATTCGAACGTTCTTCGACGATCGGCCGACCATCGTCATTTGCGGTCACTACGGCAATTTCGAGCTGTCGGGCTACGTGCTGGGGATTTTTGGATTTCCGACGTACACGATCGCACGGCCGCTGGACAATCCTTACTTGAACCGGTTTCTGAACGAGTTTCGCGGCCTGACTGGACAGTTCATCTTGTCCAAGAACGGCAGCGCCGGGCAGATTCAAGACATCCTCAACCGCGGCGGAATTTTGGCCCTGCTGGGAGATCAATACGCCGGCAACAAAGGATGCTGGGTCGAGTTCTTCGGCCGCTCGGCATCGAGCCATAAGGCCATCGCGCTGTTCTCGCTGGGCAACGATTCGCCGGCCATGTTTTGCTTCACTCGCCGCACCGGCAAACCGCTGCACCTGTTGATGTCTTTCGGCGGCGTGTTGGATCCGCGCGAGGTCGGCTCGGATATGCAGAGCGTACCGGCCATTACGAAATGGTACACCGAGCGACTGGAACGCACGATTCGCCAGGCGCCCGAGCAGTATTGGTGGCTGCACCGTCGCTGGAAAGACACCCGCCCGCTGCGGCGACGGCACGCGCCGAGCAAAGCCGCTTGAATCGCCCTGCCGGACGTGGCGGCAGCCGGCCAGAATTTTGTTGACCATCGACCCCGGGGCAAAACGCCCCAGCGCTCCAAGTTTTTTCCCGCCTTGCCATGAGCAATTGGGTTCGCGTAGCTCGCACGACAGACTGCCTGAGTGGCTGCGCGCTGGAGCGGATTGCCGAAGAGCGCGTGATCGCGTTGTTCAACGTCGAGGGCGAGTACTTTGCGCTGGATGGGGTTTGCCCCCATCAGGGCGGACCGCTCGGGCGCGGCGCGCTCGAGGGGTGCATCGTGGCCTGCCCCTGGCACGGTTGGAGATTCGACGTGACCAACGGCCAGAATCAGCTCAATCCCCGCATCGTGCAGCCGACGTTTGAGACGCGTGTCGAAGGAGAGTGGATCCTGGTAAACTTAGAATGACGCGACTGACGCCCTATGTGCAACGTCGTCGCGCCGCGCGTGGTTTTCGAGGGACGTACGCTTGAACACCCTCGGGAGCCATGCCGACGTGGGGCTTTCTAGCTGGCCAGCGAGTGCCGTTCGGTGATTGAATACCGCGTGTTTCGAAACACCGATCCGCCTCGTTTGGCCGAGGTCTGGCGCAGTCAGGTCGGCCACTTCGAGTTGATGCAGCCGATGTCGATGGCCGTTTTCGAGCGGTACGTCCTCTCCAAGCCGGTGTTCGACCGCCAGGGGCTCTTTGTCGCCCACGAGGCCGATAAGGTGCTCGGTTTCGCCCACGCCGGCTTCGGCCCCAGCGAAGATCAAAATGGTCTCTCGATGGAGCGCGGCGTCACGTCGCTGGTCATGCTCCGCCCGGAGGTCGATTCGGCAGTCGCCGGCGAGCTGTTGGCTCGATCCGAGGAGTACCTGCGCAATCGCGGCGCCCAGCAACTTTACGGCGGAGGCAACTATCCGCTGTCGCCGTTTTACTACGGCCTGTACGGTGGCAGCGAATTCTCGGGCATCTTGCACCGCGACGCGCGAATGCAGACCCTGTTTCGCGATCACGGATACCAGGAGCTTCGCCGCACGCTGGTCTTTCATCGCGAGCTGGGCGATTTTCGCCCCGTCGTCGATCGACAACAGTTGAAGATTCGCCGCCAATTCACGGTGGAATCGATCGTCGACCCGCCAACGACGACCTGGTGGGAGGCCGTGATCTTCGAGCCCTTCGATCGCACGCGGTGCCTGCTGGTTCCGAAAGATGGCGGTCCGCCGCAGGCGAGCGTGAATTTCTGGAACATGGAAACGATGATTGGCGAGTTGGGCGTCCATGCCGTGGGAATCGTGGGCTTGGAAGTGATCCCCAACCAGCGGCGGCAAGGGCTGGCCAAGTTCTTGCTGGGCGAGGCGCTGCGGCAGTTGCACGCCCAGCACGTAGCGCTGGCCGAGGTACACGTGGCCGAGGAAAACGCCACGGCCGGAACCTTGTTTTGCAGCCTGGGATTCAACCAGGTCGATACGTCGGTGTTCTATTGCAAGGATTGTCGCAGCACGGCCAGGTGATCCAACAGGTTTTGTGCAGCCTGGGGATCGGCACGCAGCAACAACTCGGAGATCGGCCGGTGGCCGTGCGGTCGGGTGAGCGATTGCATATAAGTCTGCAAGACTTGCAGTCGTAGCGGCGAACTTTCCAGCATGAAGTGGACCCAGGCCCAGCTTTCGGCGTATTCGATCTGGCTCATCTCGCCGCTATCGCGCAATTGCTCGAGCCGCACCAGGTCGGGCTTCCAGGCCGGATTGCTCGTCAATTGATCCAAGTGCGGCCGGTTCAGCCCCGACTGACCGCGGCTCACTTCGAAGTACTCGGCCAGGCCCTCATCCAGCCAGAGTGGCAGGTTAGGTACTACGGCGTGCAGATAGCCGTGGGCCACCTCGTGTCGCAAGTCCTCGGCCACCCGATCGCCCCAATAGGCATACACGTTTAGCCGCGTATCGGTCTCCACGAAAAACGCTCGACGCTTGGGCAGGCTCGGATAGTGAACGTTGAGATATGATTCCAACCGGTCGGACGTGGGAAACAGATAGACGTGGATTGGCTCCTCGGTCAGCGGCAACGCGAGCCGGGTGCTGACCAGGCTGCGCTGCGTGCGCAGCTCTTCCAATAGACGATGGTGCTTCGGCAACGCCGTGTCGCTAAAGACCAGCAACTGGTCCAGCGTCAGGTGATGGCGTGAAGGCAGCGCGGGCGCCGACTTCCAACGGGAGCAGCCAACGGCGGTGGCGATGGCCAACGCAATAGCGGCCAATCGGCAGGCGGTCATCCTTGACCTGTGATTCATCAGAATACTGTCCGAGAAAATCGAACGGCCGCCGTCAGTTGTGCGACCCGATGCCGCCGGCCGGAGACCGCACGGCGATCAATTGATCGAGCTCTTGTTTCAAACGAGGTAGGATTGCGTCGTAGGGGTAGGCGCCCAACTCCAGGCTGCGGCGCTTGAGATTCACGAAGTTCGGGCCACACCACAGGCCCAGGTCCGCGTCGTCAGTTTCGCCCGGTCCGTTGATGCGGCATCCCATCACCGCGATCGTGATGGCATACTCTTTGGCGTATTGGGTCAGTTCCTTCACGTCCTGGGCCAGTTCGATGAAGGCCTCGTTCTCGACACGCGAGCAACTGGGACAACTAATGATGTTGAGCGTATCGCGGCCAAAGTCGACAACGCTGCGCACCCGGCCCGCGGCGATATCGGCCAGAATCTGGCGTCCAGCGGCGATCTCCTCGCC
>JANNQN010000258.1:0-22319 GCA_031400775.1 Planctomycetia bacterium
GTACATGGCCTTCCCACGTGAGCACTGGACGCGGATTCGCACGAACAACGTGTTGGAACGCATCATGCGTGAGATACGGCGTCGGACCCGCGTGGTAGGCAACTTCCCCGACGGCAAGAGTGCCCTGATGTTGGTGGCCGCTCGGCTGCGCCACATCGCGGGCACTCGCTGGGGCAAGCGAGTCTACCTCGACATGGAACGGCTACGTGAGGCGACCGAAACACCGATCGATTCAGTAGCGGCGCGCAACATGGGGGAAAATCAAACGGTACTCAATGCGTAAGCGAAGCACTGCGGCCGCGCAAGACCCGGGAGGGGTCTCGCAGGCCGCCAGCCCTACCAGGCCAGGATCTGCCAAAAATTGAATGTGCGCATCTTGACGGACGCTACCTTGCCCCTAGTCCCAGCGCGCCTGCTGCCACCTGCGCGCCGCTGGCGAGATTGACGCCGTTTTTCGAAGCGTCATACGTCCCCTGGACCACGCCGACCGCGTTTCCCGCCGCGTCGTAGGCGATGAGCGCGCCGCTGGCGGTTTTCGCTACCGAGCCGCCCTTGCTCAGAGCCGTTGCCATCCCCGCGGTTCCAACGGCGATCAGCACTTCGCCGCTCGCCGTAGCGATCGTCACGGCGACGTCGTATCCCCGGGCCCGATCTTGCTTGGTGACGCCAATCAATTCGAGTTGGCTCGTGCTCAATCCAAGCGTGGCAACGTTCTTAACCGCCGTCGCGGAGGCGTTCACGACTGCCTTGCCGCCCGTGCCCAGCCCTGCGGCGGCCGCGCGGGCAACTTCCGCCGGAAGTCGCGCCGCGGATTGCAGATCGGCGGCCAAACGGCTCGACTGCGCCATCCCTGGCGTCTGACGACCGGTCAGGTCCGCCACGGTCTGATTGCGTCGGATGACGGCATCGAAAAACGACGACGAACCGCCTGCCCGGGCAGATCTTCCCGAACCGCCCGTTGTGGCGAACCAGCCCGCATTCGGCGCGCCGCCGCGGCGCGGATGCTTGCCAGGATCCCATTGGGCTTCCTGAAAGGTCGAGCCTTCTTCGGGCCGCTGTGATCGACTTCGCACTTCCTCGGCTGCCGTTTCGAGGACCCGAACTCGTCGAAGCTGACTTTCGTGTCGTGAAGAAACGTCGGCGAGCCACTCCAATTGCGATTGCTCGAACGTCGGATCGTGTTCTTCCCGCAGTGAATCACGAAGCCGGTCGATGCTGTCAGGCGAGACTGCCGCGAGCCATAACAAATGCTCGTGCTCCACTCTTGCAGCGACTTCCTGGCTGGAAGCGGACGGGATGGGCTTGCCAAGCAATTGCTGCGCGAATATCCACGCATCGCTTCGCGGCGGTGCATCGGATTCCTTGACGTTCCCTGGTCGGTAATCGTGATTCATGCGACGTCCCTGCTGGTGCAACAAAAAAAGAGCCCGCACCAGGCGCGCGTTTCAGCGCGCCCGTTACGGGCTCTTTAGATACTCGTTGTCTGTGCCTACTGGCACGAGGACGTGCTGTCGAGCTCCTCGGATACCTCGATCACTCGTGGTGATCGGCGTCAACGATTGCATCGTTGAGCAAGAATAAGGGTAGCTGAAGTCGTGGCCACATTTCAAGGACGATTCGTGGCGCTCAATGCATCACCGCAAGCCAATACGGCGGATCGAAGACGCGCATACGCGGTGAAACCGAGCGCCTACTTGCTCTCTAACTTCGTGTAGCCGGCCGGAATTTCCGGCTCGAAGGTGTTGGCCGGCAGCGAAGGGCTCCAGTCGAAGTGTTCCTGCACGAGGGTCGTGGTCACGGGCGGACCAGCGTCCGCTTTCGCAGCAAACTGGTACGTGATCTTCAGCGGCATCTTCGTCGCCTGGTCCAGCCACACGTGGACCACGGCAGGATCACCATTTGCGTCGATTGCCGCCGACGAGATTTCGAATTCAACCGCGTCGCGTCCGTCGATTTTCGCCGTCCCCAGCCGCCGACCCGACATCTCCAGCCGGCCTGCCAGCGACTCGAACTGTGCAAGCGGATCGACGTCGTCCCGCCGCACCCGCGGATCGTGATCGATTGAGTAGGTTTTGTCGACATAATTCACGCTCGTCAACGTGAGACCGTCGGCGCCGAACACATACCATTGACTTCCCCGCAGGCGGCCTTCTTCGTAGCCATCGCGACGGTACCGCTGGCCAGCCATGAACAATTTGTTCGTGCTGCTCGACGTCGCGCTCGTTCCGCCGGCGATCAGATTGATGAACCCTTCGTCGCAGGTGTATCCCCGTTGGTTCGCATCTTTGATGGCGGTCTGCAATTCTCCGGCCCAGGCCGACGGCGGCGCGAGCCACCAGGCGGCGCCCTGATCGCGCCCCATGTCCCACGGACGGAAGCCGAAAACAACCATCGCCAACACGGCGGCCGCGGCGGCAAGACTTTGTGGTTTCAGCAGCATCGTCAGGATCCTCCGGTGGTTGAATCTTGGCGCCCGCACGAGCGCCGCACGCTCGACTTCACTCATCACCCGATCCACGACCGACGGCTGTTCGCCAAGCCGCTCGCCCAGCCGGCCGAGTCGCTGTTCGATTTCGCTTCTGTGGTCGTTCATCAGTCTGCCTTCCGCAGCCACTTTTCCAGCCGCCGCCGTGCCCGCGAAAGTTGCTTGGTCACGGTGCCGATGGATCGGCCGGTCATCAGGGCGATCGTTTCGACTTGATGTTGTTCGAAGTAGTGCAGCACGACGGCGACCTGTTCGTGATCGGGCAGCCGGCCAACCGCTTCGAGCAGCTCGCGCGAGTCATCGTCGAGCCGCTTCTGGCCCTCGTCGGCCGCCTGGGGTTCATTGGCTTCCAGCGTCCCTTCGGAATCTTTTCGTCCCCGCCGCGTCCGCAGCGCCTGCCGCCGTGCGATTTTCAAAACCCAGGGTCCGAAACGGGCTCGGTCCGCCAGTTTCGCCAGGTTGGTGTACGCAAGCAAAAACGCCTCTTGCACAACGTCCTGCGCTAGGTGCGTGTCGCCGCAAATCGCCACCGCCGTCGCCCGGGCCACGGGCTCGTAGCGGTGTACCAACTCGGCAAAGCGAGCCTTGTCGCCGGCCACGACCGCATCGACGAGCGCATCGTCACTCTCGAAGTTCTCTCGTTGCATGGACCCATTCGCGGTTTCTATCTACATAGAGTACCGCCGCGGCCGAATTGCGGCGGCGAGAGGCGAATTCTTTTGGGGTTTGAGAGATTGGCGGAGCGATCGAACCACGGTGAACGGTGAAATGCAATCGTTTTTGCGCATCTTGTGCAACTGTGCGTAATTCTGACGGGTCCTGGTAACACAATGAGGTTACGTAGTGCGCTGCCAGCGCATGAAAAAGCCCTAACTCATCGCTGAGCCAGGGCTTTCAATGTGCTCCCTGATGGACTTGAACCATCAACCCTCTGATTAAGAGTCGGTCAATCACTTGCAGTTGATCGTCTGTTGGCCTCGACTTGCCTGATTTTCTAGCAAAATGAAGTCGACGGATCGTTGATAGAGTCCGGCTCAAGCAGGCTTAAGGTAACATTCCAGGTAACACGCTCGTCCAAGCAAACGGCGGACTGCCTTGGCGCGCAAGTACAACAGAAGGTGCAACAGAAGTGACAAGAAGCGCAGATCGCTCTATGTAGTGCCCCGGCAGCACCTGAGCAGCGGAGTACCCATCCGCTGTAGCCGTAAGCACAGTAAGTTACGGTGCCCGGGATGGAAGGCACCTCCGCCGGCTGTTTTCTCTTGTCCGCGCGTACCTGGACTCGGGCAGGTTTCTGTTTCGGCCGCGATTGCAAGAGGCTAGCGGTGCTACCTCATGGCCACCAGTGCAATCGCAGCCAGGTTATCGCGGTACTTGCGAAACACCCTTCGCATCGCCAGCACGCGGCGCCGCGCGGCGCCGTGGCGGGCAACATTCCACGCGAAACGGACTGCTCGCAGCCACCCTTCGTCGCGCACAATCCGCATGGGTTCGAGGAGATGCATCGGCGCCATCCGCTCGGCAACGACCGTCATTCCGGCGGATTCGAGCAGCTCACGCCATTCGCCTACCGTCAGGGGGCGCACTCCGGCGTGAATCTCGTCGGACAGTCCGGACTGAATTGCCTCACGAGTACCTTCGTCGACGTCGTTGGGCACAAGGCACAGCTCATGGATCCCGTAGCGCCCGCCTGGCTTCAGCAGCCGCGCGGCCTCAGCGACGATCCGCGACCTGGCAGCGGCCGGCTGCATGGAAAGCATCGCTTCGCCGTACACGACGCTGGCAAAACCGCTCGGCAGGCCGGTCTGCTCAGCAGTCCCCACAATGCACTGCTGATGCGGCTCGGTAAGATAAGTCTCTACCGTAGCTGCCGCCCCTCGATCCCGTTCGATGGCTGTGTAGGAGCGTGGATTTCTTGCAAGCGTCATGCGGGCAGTGACCCCCAGCCCGGGAGCGAATTCGACAACCTCGTCGCGCTCGCCAATGGCCAGCTCAATCAACAACTGTCGTGTCAGTTCGATCCCACCAGGGCGCAGCACGCGCTTACCCATACTTGCCAGCAGCCAATGTCCGGGCATTTTGTCCGTAGGAGGCTCGTGTCGCGGCAGCGACCGTTCGGCCGAAGCACGCAAGCTTTTCATCGGACGTCCTCCCGACATAGGAACGGATTCGCAAACAGATTCATCGACGATTAGTTGGTCAGCGGAAGACCTCGCACAACGGTACGATCTTGCTGGTCGAGCGGAGCAATTGGGCGATCGTGACTCGTGAGAGCGCCGCTTCGGTCGCCGCGTACACTCGGTCCAATTCCGCATGCAGCGGGCAGAGCCGAGCGTGGGAAGTGAGCCCCAAAGGACAATGCCGTATCCGCTCCAGCGGCGCCACGGCATTGACTACGTCGAGGATCGTGATTTTTTCAGGGCGGCACGCAAGCGCATACCCGCCTCCGGGGCCCGGCTGGGAGCGAACCAGTTTTGCGCGCACAAGATCCTGCAGCACTTTGTGCAGATAGCGTCGGGGAACCTTCGTTTGGATCGCAAGTTGATCTGCCGACTCTGTCCGCTCGGGGTCACGGCCTAACCACACTGCTGCGCGGAGCGCGTATTCGGAAGTCTTGGGCAACATGGGAGTTTCTCCACTTTGATCCTGATTCTACACCTTGACATGCAGAATTCAATCGGTAAAACTCAGCGGTATGGGATGACCGGCCACCGAACAGGGCGAATTGAAGCGCGCGAGCGGCAAAAAATGCGATACTCTGCAACCTTCGGAAGCCCCCTGATCGCCCTGATTATCGCGATCGCGGCGTCAAGCTGGCTGGCGGCCGATGACAATGAGCGGCCGCCGATCGAATACAGCCGCAGCACACCGGACAATTGTGTTTCGAAGCTGCAATCGCGCCTGGAAAGCGGCGAATCGAAATTGAAATACATCGATGGCCAGGGATATCTGCCTGCGCTGTTGGAAGCTCTGGAGGTGCCGGTGGAGTCGCAATTGCTCGTTTTCTCCAAGACGAGTCTGCAGCGACACCGCATTTCGCCCCGCACGCCGCGCGCGATTTATTTCAACGACGACGTTTACGTCGGCTATTGCCAGTCGGGCGAAGTGTTGGAAATATCATCGGTCGATCCGCAACTGGGAGCGGTATTCTACACGCTGGAGCAAAAGCCGGCGGACCTCCCTACCTTGCAGCGGCAAACCGAGAATTGCCTGATCTGCCACAGCTCCTCGAGGACCGAGAGCGTGCCCGGACACCTTGTCCGTTCGTTGTTTGTCGATGCCGGCGGACAGCCGATTTTATCCGCCGGCAGTTACTCGGTTGACCACAGCACTCCGCTAGCGCGACGTTGGGGTGGTTGGTACGTAACCGGCACGCACGGCTCGCAATCGCATTTGGGCAATCTGATCGTTCGTGGCCAAGACGCGATCCACTCCGTCGACAATGCCCAGGGGCAGAATGTCACTCAATTGGCCGATCGGCTGGCTGTCGGGAAGTACCTCACGCCGCACAGCGACCTCATCGCACTGATGGTTCTCGAACATCAGACTCTAGTCCACAATCGTCTGACCAAGGCCAACTTCGCCGCGAGACAGGCGCTGCATTATCAATCCGAGGTAAATCGATCGTTTGGCGAGCCCGAAGGCAATCGCATGGAGAGCACGACGCGTCGCATCGAAAACGCCGGCAACGATGTCGTGGAGGCCCTCCTGCTGGTCGACGAAGCAAAGGTGACGACGCCGATCCAGGGCACCTCTGACTTTGCCAACAAGTTTTCTCGGCAAGGGCCGCACGATGATCAGGGTCGGTCACTACGCGACCTGGATCTTCAGCGGCGGCTCTTCAAATATCCCTGTAGCTACTTGATTTACTCGCCGGCCTTCGATGGCCTGCCACGCGAGATGCGCGACTACGTCTGGCAACGACTCTGGGACGTGCTGGCAAATCCAAACGATGCCAGATTCAAACACCTTTCAGCAGAGGATCGTCGCGCGATCGTCGACATCCTGCGAACCACGAAGACGGACTTGCCCAAGTATTGGACCGCGACGGTTGGCACCTAATGGGCGATTCTTGAGCCCATTACGCCGCAAGACTGACCTCACGACCCTTTATCGATGTCTGCGAAAGGAACTAGCATGAAGCGCCTATGGTTGTTTTTCGCACTGGTCATGGTGGTGTCGTTTGCGGTGCTCGGCTGGATTGGCACGCGCATCTACGAAGAGGCGCCGCCCATCGCCGACCAGGTAGTGACGGCCGACGGTGCGATCGTAATTGGCGAAGGCGAGATTTCTGCCGGCCAGAACGTCTGGCAATCGCTGGGGGGAATGGAACTCGGCTCGATCTGGGGCCATGGCAGCTATGTCGCACCGGATTGGACGGCGGATTATTTGCACCGCGAAGCTATGTTCATCCTGGACCGTTGGGCCAAGGATGAATTCGACTCCGACTACGAAGAACTCGACGGCGAAAGGCAAGCTCAACTGACCGGTCGCCTGGCGACATTCATGCGCACCAATACGTATGATCCCAACACAAGTACGGTAACGATTGATCCTTTGCGAGCCGAGGCTTTTCGAGGTAATCTCGCGCACTACTCCGATGTGTTCGCAAACGGCAGAACCGATTACGCCATTCCCGCCGGCGCCGTCACTGACGAGGCCCGCTTGCGACAATTGTCGGCGTTCTTTTTCTGGTCGGCGTGGGCTGCGGCAACCAATCGACCGGGCGACACGACCAGTTATACGAACAACTGGCCCTACGAGCCCTTGGTAGGCAACCGCCCGACGGGCCAGGCCGTCGTGTGGACTGGCGTCAGCATCATCATGTTGTTGGCTGGAATCTCGGCCATGGCCTGGTGGTATGCTGCGCGCCGGGCTGAAGAAGCAGAGTCCGTGCCGCCGGAGATCGATCCCTTGGGAAGCTGGTCGGCTACGCCGTCGCAACGGGCCACGATCAAGTACTTTTGGGTCGTGTCGGCCCTACTGTTGTTGCAGATGCTGTTAGGCGTCGTCACGGCGCACTACGGTGTCGAAGGAGATGCCTTCTACGGATTTCCGCTCTCCGAGTGGCTGCCTTACTCCGTAACGCGCACCTGGCACGTGCAACTGGGACTTTTCTGGATCGCCACCGCCTGGCTGGCAGCCGGTCTGTTCATCGGTCCCTTGGTGAGTGAGCAGGAGCCTAAGGGCCAACGCCTGGGCGTCAATATCTTATTCCTGGCCCTGCTCGTCGTGGTGTTGGGCTCGTTGACTGGAGAATGGCTGAGCATCCAGAACAAATTGTCGGACACGGTTTCCTTTTATTTCGGTCATCAAGGGTATGAATACGTTGACCTCGGGCGCGGCTGGCAGATCGCCCTGTTCATCGGGCTGCTGTTGTGGCTGTTTCTGATGGTTCGCGTGTTACGACCCGCGCTGCGCAAACAGGGCGAGCAACGGCAACTCGTGGCTCTGCTGACCGTCGCCACGGCCGCGATCGCGCTCTTTTATGGCGCCGGTCTGACTTGGGGCCAGCATACGCATCTTTCCCAGGTCGAATACTGGCGCTGGTGGGTCGTTCATCTGTGGGTCGAAGGCTTCTTCGAGGTTTTTGCCACAACTGTGATCGCCTTCATCTTCATGCGGTTGAACCTGATCCGCCCGGGCATTGCGGCCGCGGCAGCGCTGCTGTCGGCCACGATCTTTCTGTCGGGCGGAATCATAGGAACCTGCCATCACTTGTACTTTTCCGGAACACCGAGCGTCGCGCTGGCCTGGGGATCGGTGTTTAGCGCATTGGAAGTCGTGCCCTTGGTGCTCGTGGCCTTTGATGCCACCGAAGATCTGCGACGCTCGAGAACATCGCCCTGGGTCCAGCGCTACAAATGGCCCATCTATTTCTTCGTCGCCGTCGCTTTTTGGAACATGGTCGGCGCTGGCTTGTTCGGCTTCATGATCAACCCGCCAATCGCGCTGTATTACATGCAGGGCCTGAACACGACGCCGCTCCACGGGCATGCTGCGCTGTTCGGGGTCTATGGAATGCTGGGAATCGGCTTGATGCTGCTCTGCCTGCGCGTCTTGATTCCAGGAGTCGAATGGAAAGACGGGTTGCTTCGCTTCTCATTCTGGGCGCTCAACGGCGGGCTAATGGCGATGTGCATACTGAGCTTGCTGCCGGTCGGCCTCATGCAAACCTGGGCTTCCGTGGAACATGGCTATTGGTACGCACGCAGTTCCGAGTTTCTCCAAACTCCACTTATGCAGACTTTGCGTTGGATGCGAGTGCCCGGAGACACCGTGTTTTTTCTCGGCGCCGTGGCATTGGTATTATTCGTCGCCGGACTCAAGACCGGCCATTCTTTTCGGAAAACACGCTGATGGCAATCCCTCGTGTCCTGATTCAAGCTTTGATCGTTCGAGCGTTCGTCGGTTATACTTCGGAAGCGAGGGTTACAGCGTCAGATCCGGTCGGGCGAAATCAAATTGACTCGGAAGGAGTTGCCGTCGCGATGCAAGGCCACTGATAACTAAACGTTTGGATTCCAACGAGCATGACTACATCTACACGCGAGCAACTCAGGCTGATCGACACGTTTATTGACCTACTTCTTACCCAGGTTGCCGATCACCTTCTCAAATTCCGCGGCATCGAATGCTCGCGCTGTTGTCGTTTGCACGTTTCCCTTCGAGGCCAGGCCGAGCATGGCTGCCGTCGCCGTCTTATCGTCCGAGGCTTCAAAGACGATCACGCCGTCAAATGGCCCAAGGGTCCAGTAAAGCCCGACCACACTTACGCCCAATTTCTTTGCTGCGGTGGTGAACGCAGCCGCCCGTTTTGGCGAATCGTGAATGTGTTGGATGCCCTTCTCCGTGAACTTAACCGTGGTGATAAAGGTTGCCATTGAGCGGTCTCCGTTAGATGCCTGCGAATGCCATACCTGATTGACGGTCAGTAAGCAGCAACCATTAGTTCAATGGCAGGACGCATCGCTCGGCGCCAATTCTCCTCCAGCGCCGGCGTATATTGCGGGTCATGCTTCTGTATGGCCTCGCAAAGCGCATCGAGCCAAAGTCCGTACAATTCGGGCCGGATATTGTGGCCGCGACGGTTGTGGGATTCGGCAAGTTCCTCGACGAATGTTTGAGCAACTGGATCCCCGGCTGCCAATCTTAGAGCCATGAGCACCGATGCCATGACGTCCTGTTTTTGCCGTTCCATTTCTGTCATGTCGAATTTTGGAGGGATCTCGGCCGACTTCGAGAGAAAGAAATCGTAGAAGCTATCAAATAGCCCACCTGCAGCTTCGCAGCGATGATAGCTGGCCAACACTTGCTCGTATCCCACCGAGTCTTCGAATCGCGTATTCATCGAGATCCCCCCTCCGCCGATAGTCACGTTGTGGTTGGTTGCGGCGTTAAGCATGGGTGTGCCGTGGCCGAACACTGCAAGGCCTCTACGGCCGCAGCGCGTGGAAACAGAATATCATTTTCCTTATGGATGTGCAGATGGAGGTCGCGTTCGAGCTCTCGCAGGCCGGCCATTAATATGCGGTATGCATCACAGGCGTCCCTAGGAGGCCTGAATCCAAAAGTCAATTCGCGCATCCGACGCAATGCTTCGCCAGCACTCCGATGTTCGTCTTCCATAACATGAATGGGCGCTGCCACGCTCCCGCAATGGAAACGTGGCGCGGGCTGCCCGGCTTGCGCCGCCGCATCCAGCGACCGGATGAATGGGAACAGCACGAGCTCTTCTTTCATCATGTGATTAAGCAGCTCATCCCACATTGTCGTGTACACCTCGCGAAGTTCAGCCAGGTTGGGATGCTTATCCGCGTGCTTTGAAATAACCTTGTCGAGCAGGCTTCCCAGTTGCGGAAGCACGTCGCGGAGGTACGCGTGGTGTCGCGACACAATATGGTTGGCGAGTCTCGTCATGGACTCTCCCGTCCAGTCGATCTGATCGGCGGCTGGCTGGCTATCATCGTTCGCTTCCAGGGCGCTCAAAACCTCTTCAACCTGTAGGCCCCGCCGGGAGCAAGCCTCCTTGAGCGGCGTGCGGCCTCCACAGCAGTAGTCAATTCCGAATCCCTCCAGAACGCGCGCACGCCCAGCATGCCCTCGCACCAACTCCCACACCGGTATGTTTGCGCCATAGGTTGACATGACTGTGCCTCCTGTCATAGGTGGAGAGTAGGTCCGCAAACGGCGCCCCGTTTTTGTGCGGGCAATCACATTGACAATTTCATTCTAGGCTCTAAAATCTGGATATCAAGCTCCAGATATCTAATATATGGATAAAGCCGACATGTTTTCCCAAACGACCGAATATGCTTTGCGGGCCGTGATTCATTTGGCTGGTCAGGAAGGGTTAAAGGCACCGACGACTGCACAGATCTCATGCGCTACCCTGATCCCCAGCAATTACCTTGCCAAAGTATTGCGCAGTCTGTCGCGGGCTGGGTTAGTGCACTCGCAGCGCGGACCTGGCGGCGGGCACAAGTTGGCGCGGGACACGGCGGAACTGACAGTGCTGCAAGTTGTCAATGCCGTTGATCCGCTAACCCGGATTCAATCCTGCCCTCTGGGGCTAGAACAGCATCGAGAGCTGTGCCCATTGCACCGCCGATTGGATAGCGCCATCGCAATGGTCGAGGAGGCCTTTGCCAAGACGACCGTTGCTGAGTTGGTACCCAGGCCGACGCGCAAGAAGGGATCATGTCAATTTCCATGTGTTTCGGTCGGCAATATTTCTCCCTGTAAAGCCATGGGGGCTTCGAATTGAATGGCCTCGAAAGTGTGCATATTCGACACATGAATCGCGCGGTTTCGCACAACGGATCCGGGGTGCTTCTTTTTGCGTGTGGAGAACCAACGGTTCATTGGCGTGACGGAGCTGTGACAAAGAATTGGAACGGAAATTGCTAGGCGTTCGATCACGAATCGACCGCCGTTGCCTACGAGCAGGCAGTGGGATCGGGGCAAGGAGCAAGCGATGAAACCCGAGCGCTGGCATTTAAGAATGAGCTTTCGCCGGGCTGCCGGCGTTACACTCGCATTGGCGGCCGCTGCTAGCTTCTCCGGATGCGGTCCGAAGCCCGACACAAATGCCAAGCCGGGCAGCACGAATGCGGGAAAACCGGCCGCTGCCAAGGTGTCCTCAGAGGCAGCCGCCGTCGGCGTGTCCGCCACTGGTGCGGACTTGTACGCTCAACATTGCGCGGCGTGCCATGGCCCAAAGGGTGACGGGAAGGGGTTGGCTGCCCAATATGTATTTCCGAAACCCCGCGACTTTCGATCAGGCCGCTTTCGCCTGGTCAGCACGTCCAACGGCGTGCCCACTTTCGAAGACATTCGCACGGTACTGCGCCGGGGAATGCCCGGCTCGTCGATGCCGCCATGGCCTCAGTTCAGCGACGACACCGTGCGGCTCTTGGCAGAACACATCATCTGGCTGCGCCGCGAGGGCATTCGGGAAACTCTCCTCGCGGAGGCCGCCGAATCAGGAGATGAAATTTCGGCAGAGGATATGCAAGAGACCGTCGACCGACTCACAACGCCGGGAGAGCTAGCCGCAGCCGTGGATCTGGGTGATCCAACCCCGGAATCTATTTCCCACGGCAAGGAACTCTATGCCACGAAGGCTTGCCTTCAATGCCACGGCCCGTCGGGAAAGGGCGATGGTCAGCAACAGATGGTTGACTCCGAAGGTTTACCGACGCGTCCGCGAGACCTAACACGTGGCATCTTCAAGGGAAGCCCTGACCCCGCTTCCGTGTGGCGACGGATCTCGCTGGGAATGCCCGGCACCCCGATGCCATCGAGCCAGAGCCTGACACCAAAGGAAATCGCCGACCTCACACATTTCATCCTGTCGTTGTCGAACGAGGCAACTCGCGACGCCGCAGTCCTTACTCGTCAACGCGTCATTGTGAAACACGTGCAGAGCCTGCCGGCCTCGGCCGACTCTTCGATCTGGCAGCAAGCGGCTACGGTCCTGATACAAACGGTTCCCCTGTGGTGGCGGGACGACGCGGAGCCCAAGTTGTCGGTGCAGGCTGTGCATGACGGCAAGGCAATTTGCTTTCGCATGTCCTGGGCTGATCTTCATCCAAATCAGGACTCAACGCGCAGTGAAGATTTCGAAGATGCGATTGCTGTGGAACTATTCCGCGGAAAGACAGAGCCCTTTTTGGGCATGGGTGCCGCCGGCGCTCCGGTTGACATGTGGTTCTGGGACGCCGATCGGCAGTCTGCAGAAGATATCGAGAAGGTAAACCCGAACGTGGTCGTCGATTTGTATCCATTCAGTGAAACCGTGGTGGCGTCGGCAGAGTACAAACGAGCCGGCACCCGCACTGCGGCCCAACCGCCGATA
This sequence comes from Planctomycetia bacterium, assembly GCA_031400775.1. Lineage (GTDB taxonomy): Bacteria > Planctomycetota > Planctomycetia > Pirellulales > PALSA-1355 > PALSA-1355. Next base: position 12,846 of record JANNQN010000258.1, read on the forward strand.
TCATTGCCGGCGCTGGCGGCAGGCAACCAAATCGTGCCTTCAGAAAACGCTAAGGCAGCTAGCTCGCTGGAAACGGCAGGTCCTGGCTCGGCGACATTTCGTCCGGTTAAGAGCCAGTTGGTCGACGCCCACGGTCAGTGGGCCGACGGTCGTTGGACCGTGGTAATGACGCGAGCATTGAACGTCGATGCTGTGGGCGCCGGAGTATCGCTAGAACCCGGCGCGAAAGCCTCGGTGGCCTTCGCGATTTGGGATGGTGGAGCAAAAGACCGCGACGGCAAAAAGTTAGTCTCGATTTGGCAAGATTGTGAGTTGGAGCGCAAGACGAATCCGTGATTCACTATTTAGTACATCGCTGATGAGGAGCTCGAGCGTCATGGAACTGTCGCGCCGTCGCTTTATGGAAGCGTGTCTGTCGGCCACGGGAACTGCTCTGGTGGCGTCGGGGCCGCAGGCGTGGGCGTTTACGCCGGTTAGCGTGGAGAATCCACTCGGCATCTACCCCGACCGCGAATGGGAGAAGGTTTATCTCGATCAGTACCGCTACGACAGCACGTTCACGTGGGTCTGCGCACCGAACGACACCCACATGTGCCGGCTGCGAGCTTTCGTGCGTAATGGAGTCATGCTGCGCAGCGAACAGAATTACGACCACGATCGATGCGGCGACCTGTATGGCAACAAGGCCACGAAAGCGTGGAATCCGCGGGGCTGCCCCAAGGGCTATACGATGCAGCGGCGTGTCTATGGCCCGTATCGACTCAAGGGGCCGGTGCTGCGGAAAGGATGGAAGCAGTGGGCCGACGATGGCTTTCCATCGCTTTCCGACCAGGTTGAATTGCGCACGAAGTACAAATTCGACGACCGCGGTAACGACAGCTACGTGCGGCTGAGTTGGGACGAGGCATTCAAGTATGTTGCGGCCGGGATGGACGCGACTTCGCGCACCTATAGCGGAGAAGAGGGCGCCAAACGGCTGGCCAAGGATGGCTACGAGCAAGTCATGATCGATCAGGTGCAAGGCGCCGGAACTCGCGTGATCAAGATCGGCTCGAACTTGCCAATTCACGGCGTGATCGGCAAGTTTGGCATTTACCGTTTCGCCAATCTGCTGGGTTTGTTGGATCATCACGTGCGTGGCGTGCCACCGGAAAAGGCTCGAGGTGCGCGCGATTGGAATGAATATACCTGGCGAGGTGATCAAGCTCCGGGGCATCCCTTCGTGCATGGATTGCAAACGTCGGACATGGATTTCAACGACATGCGGTTCTCGAAGCTGGTCATCCAGATCGGCAAGAACCTGATCGAGAACAAGATGCCCGAGTCGCATTGGCTCAACGAGGTCATGGAGCGTGGCGGGAAATTGGTTGACATTGCGCCGGAATACAACTGCCCCGGCACGAAGAGCGACTATTGGATTGGTGTCCGGCCAGGACTGTCGGATACTGCCGTCCTGCTGGGCGTCACGAAGATTCTGCTGGACGAGAAATGGTATGACGCCGATTTTTGTCGCCGCTTCACTGACTTTCCATTGTTGGTCCGCACGGACACGCTTGAGCGTTTACGGCCCACCGACGTGCAAGCCGACTATCACTTGAAGGACATTTCCAAGGGCCCATCGTTCAAAGTGCAAGGCCTCACGCCCGCGCAGCGCGAGAAGATCGGCGACTTTTGCGTTTGGGACACTGCGGCTGGCACGGTTGCGTTCGTCAGCCGCGACGAAGTCGGCGACAAGATGACAACGGCCGCTGCGCTCGAAGGTACGTACCAGGTAAAGTTGGCTAGTGGCGCGACCGTAGAGGTCATACCGGTACTTGAGATGTATAAGCGGCACCTCGTCGACTACGACCCGGCCACGGTCGAGGAGATTTCAGGCGCGCCGGCCCACCTGGTGCGTCGTTTGGCCGACGACATCTGGAAGACGACACAAGCCGGCGGGCCCGTTGCGATCCACATCGGTGAGGGAGTTAACCACTACTTTCATGCCACGCTCCATAACCGCGCCAGTTACTTGCCAGCCATGCTCACAGGCAACATAGGCAAACACGGGGCTGGAGTTTTCACGTGGGCGGGCAACTACAAGGGCGCGTTGTTGCAGGCTTCACCGTGGAGTGGCCCCGGGGTGGGCAGCTATACGCACGAGGATCCGTTCAACCCTGTCCTCGACGAGAATGTGCGAATCACTCACCAGCATCTACGACATCTGAGCGACGGCGAGGATCCATCGTATTGGGCATGCGGGGAAAGGACTTTGACGGTTGACCTGCCCAATGGAAGTCGGCGCAACTTCACCGGAAAAAGTCACCTACCAACGCCGACCAAGGTCATCTGGTACAACAACGCCAATTTTTTGAACCAGTCGAAGTGGATCTACAACATCATTGTCAATGTGCTGCCAAAGGTCGACATGATCATCGACCAGCAAATCGAATGGACCGGCAGTGCCGAGTATGCCGATGTCGTGTTGCCCGTTAACTCGTGGGTCGAGCAGGAGGATCTCGAGTGTGGTGGCTCGTGCTCAAACCCGTTCCTGCAGGTCTGGAACGGCGGAATCAAGCCGGTACACGATTCGATTGACGACGCCGCCGTCTTCGCGGGAGTGGCTCGTGCCCTCTCCGAGAAGACCGGCGATAAACGGTTTGGCGATTACTTCAAGTTCGTCACGGAAAAGAAAGCCAAGGTCTACCTGCAGCGAGTATTCGACAACTCGACGACGACCCGTGGCACCGATGGTCCCTACAACGTCGACAAGATGATGGCCGGCGATTACGGCGGTGAGCCGGGTGCAGCGCTCATGCTGTTCCGCACGTATCCGCGGGTGGCCTTTTGGGAGCAGATTCACGATTCGATTCCGTTCTATACGGATAGTGGGCGCCTCGCTGGCTATTGCGACCTGCCCGAGGCCATTGAGTTTGGCGAGAACTTGATCGTTCACCGCGAAGCCATCGAAGCCACTCCTTATTTGCCCAATGTGATCGTTTCCACAAGCCCCTTCATCCGGCCGGTCGACTTCGGTATCTCGCAAGACACGATCGATCCCGACCTGCGGCAAGTGCGAAACATAAAAATGCCCTGGAGCGAGGTCAAGAAGACCGTTAATCCGCTTTGGCAGCAGGGCTATCGATTCTTCTGTTGCACGCCGAAGAGCCGACACTCGGTCCATTCGTCGTGGTCGACTGTCGATTGGCACTGGATTTGGAGTGACAGTTTTGGCGACCCGCACCGAACCGATAAACGTGCGCCGGGGGTCGCGGATCGCCAAATTCAGATTAACCCCGCCGCAGCCGAAGCCTTAGGCCTGAAAGAAGGTGACTACGTTTACGTTGATGCCAACGAAGTCGATCGCCCATACATCGGTTGGAAAGATGACACGGGTCCGCGGCATAAGGCGTTTCGTTGTATGGTGCGCGTGATCGTGAATAGCGGGCTGCCCTACAACTTTTCAATCATGAAGCATACGGGCTGGATCGCAACGGAGCGCTCGGTTAAAGCTCACGAGTCGCGATCTGACGGCCGGGCGCTGGCTGCCGAGACCGGTTACCAAGCCAGCTATCGGTACGGATCGCACCAGAGCATTACCCGAAATTGGATGATGCCGATGCACCAGACCGACACCCTGTTTCACAAGAAGACCGGCAGCATGGGCTTCACTTTCGGTTTCGACGTCGACAACCACGCAATCAACACCGTACCCAAGGAAACCCTGGTGCGCATCACAAAGGCCGAAGATGGCGGACTCAACGGAAAAGGGGTATGGAAGCCTGCCACGACCGGTTACGGGCCGTCGGGCGCCAGTCCCCAAAACGAACTCTACTTGACCGGGGCTCTAGTCCGGATTGAGGAGTGAACCAACATGGAACCGCCACCCGACAACTTCGTTCCCAAGGTTCACCCGGCCACGCGGCCAGTGGAACTTGACGATCCGATGAATCTTTTCGCGGTTGAAGTACCGGGCGAACCGGAACTCATGCTGCGTCTATTGGTCGAAGAGTACGCGCGGATGGGCTGGGGCCTCGACGCCCTAGTCGGCCTGTTCCGCGATCCATTTTACGTGGCTGCCCACGGGCTGTGGCTGCACTTCGGCGAGGAGGAATTGAAGCGGCGCCTGGCGGCGATGTTGAGGCGAGTGGGGGTCGTTCGCACGAAGACTACGACGAGCGCTCCACCATCGGAGCGTCTGGTCCAAATTGATCTCTCGACGGTAGCGAAAGGAAGAGCCGACCATGACTGAGGTTTACAACTGGCAACTTGGACGGAACATGAGCTATCCCTACGAGGCTCATTTTCCCGAGTGGCAATTTGCCTTCGTCTTCAACACCAATCGATGCATCGGTTGCCAGACATGCACGATGGCCTGCAAAAGCACCTGGACTTTTTCCAAGGGGCAAGAGTTGTTCTGGTGGAACAACGTGGAGAGTAAACCCTTCGGCGGATATCCGCAGAACTGGGATAGCAAGCTGCTGAACATGCTCGAGCATGCCAACCCCGGCAAACAGGTTTGGAACATCTCCGAGAAGGAACCCGAGCAGAAGCCCTATGGAACTTTCCAGGGGATGACGATCTTCGATGCAGCCGAGAAACAGCCGGGACCAGAAGGACCTCAAGCCGCGCTCGGTTACTTGCCGACCGACGACGAGTGGCGGCATCCGAATATCCACGAGGACACGGCTGCTGGCGGTCAATTCACGCAAGATGGTCAGTATGGCGGTTCGGCTCAGTTGCCTGAGCACAAAGTATGGTTCTTTCACCTGGCTCGGATTTGCAATCATTGCACCTATCCCGGCTGCTTGGCATCGTGTCCACGACAGGCGATCTACAAGCGGCCGGAAGACGGGATCGTATTGATCGATCAAAGCCGTTGTCGCGGGTATCGCAAATGCGTCGAGGGTTGCCCGTACAAGAAGGCCATGTATCGGCCCACCACGCGTACTAGCGAAAAGTGCGTCGGTTGCTTTCCACGGATTGAGGGCAAGGACGCTACGATTAGTCCGACCGGCGCGCCGGCCGAGACTCGCTGCATGGCGGCCTGCGTGGGCAAAATCCGCTTGCAGGGGCTAATCAAGAAAAACCCGGATGGCACCTGGGCCGACGATCCCAAGAATCCGCTGCACTACCTGATTCGCCAACGCCAGGTCGCATTGCCCCTTTATCCGCAGTTCGGCACTGAACCCAACGGCTATTACATTCCGCCCCGGTGGGTACCTCGCAATTACCTCATTCAAATGTTTGGCCCCGGCGTCGATCATGCGATTGAACAATATAGTTGCCCTGACCGCGAGCTACTTGCTGTGCTGCAACTATTCCGCGCCAACCAACAAATCATCTTCCGCTACGAGATCGAGGAAGGTCCGAAAGTCGGCGAATTGGAAGTGACGATGCCCTCGGGCGACACGAAAGTGCAGGAGCTGTTTAACGACACGGTGATCGGATTCAATAAGCTTGGCGAAGAGGTCGTGCGCGTGACGATCGAGGAACCAACTTTTGAGCGGCCGGCCGAAGCGCACGTGAATTCGATTTAGCGGCTTTGTGCAAAGAGCTCGCGAAAGATGTTCGCCGAAGCCCGGCGGGCAAGGGAGAGTGCCAATCACCTTACCGAGGGTTTATTGCGATTCCGGTAGTTTGGTCGCGAATGCTTCCCAGAAAAAATATTCACGAATTTGTACGATAGGGGTGCCCGCCATGAATCCAGCCGTTGACGGCGTTCAGCCGAAAGCCGATGGCGAAGTATTCGATAAGGCGATGTGTCTTGCGCGACAGTCGCTGTATCGCTTCGCGGCGTTGACACTGATCGATCCCCGTCGCGACACTTGGGAGCAACTGTCGCTTCCCTCGGCCACGCGATTGGCTCAGGCTGCTGCCGCCCTGGTACGCGGCGAGCCGGCTGCCGAAGCCCAGTCGCTGGGTTTGGGTGAACGCCCGCTTGCGGATCTCGACCTTGCCCCGGTCTTGGCATGGCTGCCAGCGAGCGCGGAGGCATTGAATGCTGCTTACGAACAAACGTTTGGCTTGCTGGTATCGAGCAATTGTCCTCCCTACGAAACGGAGTACATCAACAGCAAGTTCACGTTTCAGCGTTCCCAGGGACTGGCGGATATCGCCGGTTTCTATAGCGCGTTCGGGCTCGAACCGTCAACGTTCTATCCAGAGCGACACGACCATCTTGCTTTGGAGTTGGAATTCATGGCGTTTCTATTGGGGCTCGAGCGGACGGCAGCCGAAAGTGACAGCGCCGATCGCGTTGAGCGGAGCGTCATTTGTCGCGAGGCGCAGCGTAAGTTCCTGGACGAACATCTGATTTGGTGGGTCCCAACGTTTGCACGTCTATTAAGTAAGCAGGATCCGGACGGATTCTACGACGCGGTATCGCAGTTCCTCGCCGCATTGATGACGGCGGAACGAGCGCTCGCCAGAATTCCCGTGCCACTGGCGCAGGTCACCCCCAGTACTGTGGAGCGCCCCGAAGAATGCTCGGGATGCCTGCTGAACGTGGAATCCGAACTGTGAACACGATTGGGCAATCGCCCGCGCCGAGGCTACGAGTGTAAGAACGACCCGATAACGTTCAACGGAGATTGTCATGAAGATCAGCGGAAGATGCCTGATTTATTCGGCCATCATTTGTACTGCGCTCTTGCCTGGCGCGCTTGTGGCGGAGGATGGATGGGCCACGCTGAAGGGACGCTTCGCCTACGACGGAGCGCCGCCTGCGGCAAAGTATCTCGACACGGCTGGAAAAGACTCCGAAGTTTGTGCAAAGCACAAGATTCCCGACGAGTCGTTGCTGATCGATTCAGCGTCAAAAGGGATTGCCAACGCCGTTGTCTTTGCGCGTAAAACGTCTCGCGTGCATGAATCGCATAAACAGGCAGTCAAAGAAGATGTGGTGTTTGACCAGAAGGACTGTGTGTTCTTGTCGCACGTTTTGCCGGTACGCGTCGGCCAGACCGTGGTGATCAAAAACAGCGATCCCATCGGCCACAACACGAAAATCACGACCCAGGCGGACTTGGACATAAACCCTCTGTTGCCGCCCAATGAGCAACTGAAGCAAAAATTCAGCCGCCTGCAAAACATGCCCGTGCCGGTGGGCTGCAATATCCACCCCTGGATGAAGGCCTATATTCTGCCGCGCAACGATTCCTATGTGGCTGTTTCACGGGCCGATGGCAGTTTCGAGATTGCCAATCTGCCCGCTGGAGAAGAAATCGAATTCCAAGTCTGGCACGAAAGGGGTGCCGGTCCTCAAGGGGCTTTCGAGGCCAAGAAGGGCTGGGCGAAAGGCCGATTCAAGCTCACCCTGAAAGCTGAGGAAACCAAGGACCTAGGGACCATCGCAGTGAGCCCGAGGGCAATTAGATGATCCAAGCCGTTTCAGATGCCACGCATTCGGCGGAGGTGACACCGGGTCGGCTAGTCGCCGTATGCGTCTCCCGCGGAAGCATCCCCAAATGTACGCTTAGCGCGGTCCAAGTGACGACCGACGGCTTGCAGGGCGATGGCCATGCGCACGCGAAGCACAATCGCCCCGAGCGCGCCGTCAGTCTGTTTGACCTCGAAATCCTCACGCAACTGCAGAGAGAAGGTTTTCCGCTCTACCCAGGCGCGATCGGCGAGAATCTGACGGTCGAAGGCCTGCATGTGCAAAGATTGCCTCCCGGCACGCTTCTTGAAATCGGCGATGTGTTGCTCCGTCTCGAGGAGCCACGAAAACCATGCTATGTGCTGGATGCCATAAGTCCTTGCTTGAAGGATGTCATCGTCGGACGCTGCGGATACATGGCATCCGTGCTGGAAGGAGGCATGATCCGACCGAGCATGGAGATTGTCGTCGCTTCCCAAGGCCAATTGCGGCTAGGCTCAGCAGGTATGGTGGGCACGTAGGACAGGCATTCGGTGAAACCGCCGGATATGGAATGATGCGTGGCAAGACTGCTGGCGTCTTGAATTCATTGTCCTCCATCGCGGAACAGAACTCGCGTCGGCCGAATGCTCGCCACAGTACGGCGTCACCGCGGTATTGTGAGGTTACGTCGATCGTGGCGTGGATGATTCCGGTTATCTTGGCGGTCGGTGGGTGCTCATACGCGACGACACCCAATATCGATGACGCGCTGCCGGATTCGCTCGCGGCGTTGCAGTTATTTGACGGGCAACTGGCGCGGCTCATTCCGGCCCGTGACGTCACTGCCTACGAAATCAACTCGCCATCGTTCTCCGACTACGCCCAAAGCCACTTCGTGATGAAGGTGCCGCCCGGGGCTTCGATTCATTACATGCCGGACGGTCCTTTCGAATTCCCAGTCGGCACGGTCCTGGCTCAAACGCTAAGCTACGCCGACGCCGACCGGGATGGCGCGCGTCGGATTGTCGAAACACGCGTCCTCTTGCGCCGCGAAGACAAATGGATCGCGCTGCCCTACGTGTGGAACGATGAACAGACCGACGCCAGTTTGGAACTGATCGGCGCGCGGATCGAGATTCGTCGCCGTCGGACCGATGGCGAAGTTCGGCAGCAGACGCACATCGTTCCCAATTTCAATGACTGCAAGCGTTGCCATCGCATCGGCGATATAGTAACTCCCATTGCCGCCGGAGTACGGCAGTTGAACTGCCCGTCGCCCGCAAGCGGTCCCGGCGAGGGCCAATTGGCCAGGTGGCAAAGCCAAGGACTGCTGCAAGGGCTTCCGCCGGGCGACGATTTGCCTCGTCTGTCCTGTTGGAACGACCCCAAGACTGGAACGGTCGAACGACGGGCACGAGCGTGGCTCGATGCGAATTGTGCCCACTGCCACAATCCTCGTGGAACAGCCGCCAATTCCGGCTTGCAATTGGCGGCCGAAGTTGAGAGGCCGAGCGTGTTCGGCGTCCTGAAAACGCCAGTCGCGGCCGGTCGCGGCACCGGCGGACTGCACTTTGACATCCTGCCTGGTCAACCGAACGCGTCCATCATGTTGTATCGCGTCCGTTCCGTGGAAGGGGGCATCATGATGCCTGAATTCGGCCGGTCGCAAGTTGACGAAGAGGGTGCGGCGCTACTGAGCGAGTGGATTGAGTCGATGTCGCCCGTCGAGCGGGCCCTTGGTCAGACCGGGCTGATTGGCATCGTGACCGACGTCAAGCCGGACGAGCTGTTGACGTTAGCACAACAGGCCCTCACGCAGGGCAATTCCAAACGCGGCGAAGAGGTATTTCAGCGCCAGGAACTCAACTGCACGAAGTGCCACGCCATTTCCGGAAAAGGCGCCAATGTTGGCCCCGATTTGGCAACGCTCGGCACGCAAGTCAAGCCCGAACACGTTGTCGAATCGATACTTCTTCCAGACCGGATCATCAAGGAGGGGTTTCGCGCCGTCTCTCTGCAAACTGAGGACGGACGAGTCGTTACCGGCATTCAGGTTCTCGACGACGGCCACGACGTCGTGCTGCGCGATCCGGTCCGAGGCGATACGCGGATCGCCAAGGCCGAGATCGCCG
>JANNQN010000259.1:0-22353 GCA_031400775.1 Planctomycetia bacterium
TCAGACGCAGCTTGCGCTCGGCCGGCTGATAGCAATCGGTCACGCCCGACAGCGTGATCGGCTCGCCCCGCCAGCCGTCTTCGCCCAACTCGTCGCGCAGCCGCTGGGGTGCGTCGTACTTGACGAGAATTCGGGTTTCGAAATCCAGGCCCGCGTTCATGCCCAGCGTCTCGTGCCCGGGGCGCGCATAGCAATAGGCGCAGCCGTGCTCGCAACCCCGATAAGGGTTGATGCTGTAGCGAAACGGAACGTCGGGGCTGTCGTTTTCGGTGATGAGCCGCCGCGTCTCGTTGGGCATCAGCACCGTGGGCACGCGCCGCTCGTCGGGCAGAGCTTCTGCCGGGTCCAGATGTTCCCAGTCGTCTTCGGCATGCACGCGCTCGAAGCGATTGGGCGGGCTGATCCCCGCGCCGCGGCCCACGAGCTTAGCGTTCGGCGAGCGTGAATCCATCGATCGGCTCAATTTCCCCCAGAAGCGAGCATCCGCGCAAAAAACGCCACTAGGGAACAATTGTACAGTAATGCCCCGAATCGGCCAAGCCCGAGCGGTTTGTCACTTACCGCGGTGCTTTGGTATGCTGCCTCCTTCAACTGCCGGGCGTCGCCGAATTTCGAAAGCTCACATGCCGCGGAAAAACCATTCGACGCCGTCGCGTTTGCCGTGGCCGCTCGCTCGCATGCATGCGCTCGATTGGCTGCTATTGGCCATTCCCGTTGCGTTTGCGCTGAATTACTCGCATGCCAGCGAATTGTCGATCTTCGTGGCCTCTGGCGTGGCAATCGTGCCCTTGGCCGGGCTGATGGGGCGGGCGACCGAAAGTCTGGCCGCCAAGCTGGGCGCCGGACTGGGCGGATTGCTCAATGCCACGTTCGGCAACGCCGCCGAGTTGATCATTGCGCTAGTGGCGCTGGCCCAAGGGCCCAAGATGTATCCGCTGGTCAAGGCCTCGATTACCGGGTCGATCATCGGCAACGTGCTGCTGGTGCTGGGACTGGCGCTCACGTTGGGAGGGCTGCGGCATCCGTATCAACATTTCAATCGCACGGCGGCCAGCATGGGCGCCACGCTTTTGACCTTGGCCACGGTGGGGCTGATGATGCCCACGCTCTATTACCACGCGTTCGCCGCCAGCTTGCCGTTGCAACCGGCGCAGGTCGCCACGATCGAATCGCTCAGCGAAGAGATTGCAGTGATCCTGGCCGTGGTGTATGTGTTGAGCCTGGTGTTCTCGTTCGTCACGCATCGGCAAATCTTCGAGTCCAGCGAAGCGCCGCACGCCACCGAGAAAGCGGCCGCCGTGCATGCGCCGGCCTGGGGACGCGGCAAGTCGCTGCTCGTGCTGATCTTGGCCACGGTGGGAGTGGCCATGATGAGCGAGTTGCTGGTCGACTCGGCGGAACAGGCGGCCCACGTGCTGGGAATGAGCTCGGTGTTCGTGGGCGTGATCGTCGTGGCGATCGTGGGCAACGCGGCCGAGCACTCCACGGCGGTGCTTGTGGCGATGAAAAACCAGATGGACCTGGCGGTGAACATCGCGGTCGGCAGCGGGATTCAGATTGCGCTTTTTGTCGCCCCGGTGCTGGTCTTCGCCAGCCTGGCCATGGGGCACGAGCATCCGCTCGACCTGCATTTCACGCTCATGGAGATCGTGGCGTTGACGATTTCGATCGTGGTGTTGGCGCTGGTGGCCCAGGACGGCGAGTCGCACTGGCTAGAAGGGGTCATGCTGCTGGCCGTGTACGCCATCCTGGCCCTGGCCTTCTACCACCTGGGCGACATCGCCCCGCCGGAAATCCACCCGGCCTGAGCGATCCAGCGTGGGCGTACCGAACAACCCTCCCGCGCGACATCTTTGCTTCGGCAAAAGAGGTTTTCCCGGCGTTCCCCGATTCCTCGCCCGGCGGTGGTTCAAGCGGGTGGCAAATCGCGTCCGAAAGATAAGACTGGCCCTCGCCCCTGCGCCGCCCGATCGCACGCTGCCGCCAAACCGCTTAGTCGTCCAGCAATCGAACCGATTAATCATGCCAGCCAAGCCAACCGGCAATTCCGAACCCTGGGGCCGGGCCATCGACGACTATGCCGAACAGTCGCGCCGACCGCTGGCCGCCTTGGCGTTCGTGTTGCCGCTCTTGGCTCTCTACGAAGCCGGAGTACTGTTGCTGGGACCTCAAGCTGTGCGCAACGGCGCCGACGTCTGGCTGCGGCAATCGCTCGACCTGCTCGGCTTCGGACAATACTTCCTGTTACCGGTGATGACGATCGGCATGTTGCTGGCGTGGCATCACGTGGCGCAAGATCGTTGGCAGGTCTCGGTCGTGGTTTTGTACGTGATGTTCGCCGAATGCGCCCTGTTGGGCTTGGGGCTGGTGGGCGTCGGCCGGTTGCAAGCGATCGTGATGCAAGGCTGGCAGTCCGGCGAGGGCGCCTTTGTCGCCGCGGTGCCTTGGACGATGGCGGGCCGCAGCGCCCTGGTCGGCCGTCTGTTGGGATTTGTCGGCGCCGGCGTGTACGAGGAGACGTTGTTTCGGCTGATGCTGCTGCCGCCGGTTTCGGTCTGCGCCGAGCGGCTCGGCGCGCGGCGCTGGCTGGGCACCGCGAGCGCCGTGATTCTCACGAGCCTGCTGTTCGCGGGCGCGCATTACGTCGGACCGCACGGCGAAGTTTTCAACGCGTTCAGCTTTTCTTTTCGCTGCATCGCCGGCGCGTTTTTTGCATTGCTATTCGTGTGCCGCGGATTTGGCATTGCCGCCGGCACGCACGCCATGTACGACATCTTTGTCGGGATCGGCTGACGTTCCACAATGAATGGCACGGCCAGGCCTTGCCGCGACCTGCCCGCCGCGAGATCTGGTGCTAGCAGCAGAGTCGCCTAGTTCGGAGCGGCCGCAAGGGCAAATGTCAAGCCTCAAAGATTCTCGCAATTGTGCGTTGTAAAAAAGTCTCTTTGTGACCGTCCCGCGCGAGCTTATAATACGCTAGTTCGCTGAACGAATGTCGCTCTCGCTCGAAAATGCAATTTCCAGGAGCCGGCCCTGTGCTCTCCGTCAGACCGAAGGTCGCTGAACTGGTTTTTCAACTTTACGGTCGTGCGTTGCATCCCGAGTTGTTCCAAGTACACAGCACGCGCACGGTGAAGCGCGGCGAGTACGAAGCCACGGTCAACATCACCAGCGCCGGTCACGTCGTCACCTGGCGCTACCACGGGCAAACCCTGACCGAGGTCGCCACCAGTGCCCATCATCCGCTGCCGCAAAAACGACGGCTGATCTCGTACCGGCTAAAGGGGCAGGGCAGCGATCAGGTGGAGTGTCGCGGCGGGGCCCGCTATCGCGTCAATTTCCAGTTGGAGCCCGTCGAGCCCGAGGTGTTCTGGACCTTTCAACAAGAGTTGGCTTGCGACGGCCAGCATCAGGGCATGCTCTACCGTTTCGATTCCAGCGGCCGCATGGCCCTGGGCGCGCTCAGCTACATCAATCTCGAGGCGCGCAATCGCAGCCTGCTGGTGCAGGTGTTTCACACCTTTCCCGACGACTACGCAATCGTCAAGAGCCAGTCGCTCTTCGAGATTCCGTAGTGCCGCACCGCGGTGGTTGCCGACTACGATCCCGATTCGACGCGCGCTAAGAACCGCTGAATGGCCGTGTCAAAGGCCGCGGGATTTTCCAGCGGTGTCATGTGCCCGCTGTGGGGGATGACCACGAACTCCGAGCCAGGTATTGCCGCCGCAATTCCGCGCATCTCGCCCGGCGTTGAAATCGCGTCCTCGCTGCCCACCACGACCAGCGTGGGCAACGAAATCTGCGGCAGGTAGTCGACCGCACTGGGGCGCGCGGCCATTCCGCGCAAGGCCGCGGCCACGCCCTCGCGCGACGCACCCAGGATCTTCCGCCGCTGCGACTGGACCATCTCCTTTTCGCGCTCGATCGTGGCCGGCGCGAACAACTTGGGAAGCATCGCGTCGGCCAGCGAGCCGGTGCCATCGTGAAGCACGGTTTCGGCCAGCTTCAGCCGACCCGCGGCCCCCTCCGGCGTGTCGGCAATGGCGCGGGTATCGCACAGCACTAGCGCCCGCAGCCGAGCGCGATGCTTGCGCCAAAACTGGAAGCCGACGTAACCGCCCATCGACAACCCGCACAGAACGACCGGCTCGTCGACTTCCAGCTCGTCAAGCATCGCGTCGAGGTCGTCGGCCATTTGCTCCATTGTCGCCGTGCCGCCCAGCGCCTGGCTGCCGCCAAAACCGCGCAAGTCCGGCGCGATCACCTGCCAGCGACTCGAGAGCAACTCGATCTGCGTATGCCACATCGAGTGGTCCAGCGGAAAGCCATGCACCAATAGCACGGGCATACCCACGCCGCGTCGCACGACCTCCAACTCAACCTGGCCGGCACGCACTTTGGGCATGACTCACCTGTCTGGGTATGCGGACAGAACAAACGCGCGCGGTGGAGTCGAAGTCTGCAAGACGCGGCAAAAACTCAGGGGATTTGTGCGGGCTGGGCGGCCAGCGCCTCGCGAAACACCTTAAGCTGCCGGCCGATGGCCGCGGTATTCGGATCGAGCTGGGCCGCCTCGGTCTGGTACTTCACCGCGCTCGCGTAGTCTTTTTTGGCGAAGTAACAATGCCCTAGCGTATCGAGCAGACCGCCGACGCGCTTGGGCGACTCACCCTCGGCACGGGCCAGCTCGACCGACTTTTGCGAAAGGCGGATCGCCTCGTCGACGTCCCCCTCGGTATTGGCAATCAGCCAAGCCACCTGATTGTAGTAGGTGGGCTCGTCCGGAGCGCTTTCGATCTGCGCGCGGCAGGTGTCGATCACGTCCTTGAGCAGCTTGGTCAACTGGGCCCGCTTTTCGGGCTCCTTGTCGGTGGCCCGATACAGCGCGATCAGCACGTCTACGTTGGTGCGATCCTGCTCCAGCGCCTGGTCCAGAAACTCGCGCTGCTTTGCCAGGTCGTCGTGACTCAGGGCGTCGCAGGCCAGATAGTAGTACATGCTCGATCGCAGCAAGTTCACCGTCACGTCGCTCTGCTGTCGCGAGGCGCGGACGCGCTGCATCACGACCGGATCCTTATCGGCCGCGTCCATCAGAGATTTGACGACTTCGGCGGCTTCCAGGTCGCGGCGACGGTCGTGCAGGCTATCGGACAAGAACCGCCGAGCCCGAATGTCGGTGGCCGAACCGGTCGGCCCCAGGGCGATGATCTGCCGCAGCTCGCGATCGGCCCACTCGACCAGTCCGCGCTCGACCAGCCGGTCCACTACCGCGGCATGTTCCTGCGGGTTATCGCCGCTCAGCTTGAGCGCCCGCTCGGCAGTCTGCTCGGCCAGCTCGCGATTTCCCTGGGCCAGCCGGGCTTCGCACAGCGTGTACATCAGCATCGCGTCCAGCTCGAAGCTGGCGGCGAAGCGGGCGGCCGTTTCATCGATCGCGTTCCAGGCCTTGCGCTTGACGAACCATTCGATCAGCTCGGTCAGCGACGCCGAATCTCCGCGCTCGCTGAGCACCATCTGCTGCATCACGTCGGCGGCCTCGTCGCCGCGTCCCAGCCGATCGAGCAGGTCGATGTTGCGGCGCAGAAGTTCCATCACGATCTGGTTGGTGGTCTCCTGCGGATGCTCGCTGAGTGTTTTGCGCTCGGCCGCCACCAGCGACGCCCATTTAGGCAGCGCGCCGGCCGGATCGCTGTTGGCTTGCACGTAGGCCGACAACCAACGCACCGCGGGACGACGACCGTATTGCAGGCTCTTGTTGATCGTCGCCGCGCGACGCGACCAGGCGGCCGGCTCGATCGGCCCCGACCGGCTCATGATGAGCAGCGCCGCTTGCTTCGAGAGCACCGGCGACTTCTCGAACCGCACCAGGCGACAGAGCCACTCGAGCCCCTGGTCGTCGGGCAGTTCCGCAAGCTGCTTGACGCGCAGCATGCGGCGGTCGTCCGACTGAATGTCGTAGTCCTTGAGGATCTGCTGAATGGCGCGCGGATCGTCGTCGCGGGTCCATTCCGAGCGAATCATCCGCACCAGGTAGGCGGCCTGCGTGGCGATTTCCGGATCGTCGTTCTCCTCGGCGTCCGACAGCGCGTCGAAGGCCTCGAAACCGCGCTTGATCAACTCCTGCTGCGCGCGATCGCGGACGCTGAATTCGGTCGAGCCCAACTGCTCGATCAACCGGGCGATTTCCGGCCCGTCGGTATCGACCGCCGGCTCATCGGCGGCGAGGCGACCGGTTGAACTCGCCAGCAGCAAGACGATCGTCGCGATTGCGAAACACTTCATCTGCGTTCCCGCGGTCAGGAGCCCGATTTCAGCCTGCCAAGGCACGCGACGTCGCGCGGCACTGGCGCCATAGTATCCGAGAACTGTCTCGGAGAGGGGGACAGTCCCATTTGCTCGAAGCCATCGCAAAATTGGGACAGTCCCCGACAGTTCTCGGATCGGCCATTAATTCAAGCATAGCTGACAACGGCGCGGCGCGGCAAGCTGGCAATAGGCCGCTCAGGCAGCGCGCTGGTCCCCGCGCGTGGATTTGCCGCTGGCGTCGGGGAGCGGACGGCCGCTGGGCGACCAGGTGGCATCGTCCGGCCGCGCGGCAGGGCCCAGGTAGGTCCAATAGATGCGTGCCAACTCGCCGACCGCTTTGACGAAGTCTCCTTTTTTCAAGCTCGACCCGGCCACGTCCTTCCAGGAGTCGAGCGGAAATTCGTACACCGCCCGCGCAAGCGGCGAGCCCGCCGCGCGGTGCGACTGTTGCATGCGGGCCAGAATCTCGACGTCGAAAATCCAGCGCGTCAGAAACGGCTTGGAGAAATATCGCGACAGTTGCGGCGTGACGCGAAACAGCTTGGCTCCGCATTGCGTGTCGAAGATGCGCACTCCGAGCGCCAGCGATGCCGTGCGGGCAAACAGGCGACCCAGCAAGCGCCGCACTGGCTTGCGCTCGATGCGATGTCCCAACAGGCTCATCCGCGTGCCGATCACGACTTCGATCTCGCCGTGAGCTTCGAGAACCCGAGTGAACGGCTCGATCTCCGATAGCGGCGTGGCCAGGTCGGCATCCCAAAAACCAATGCAATCGGCGCCGGAATCCAAGGCCAGCAGAAATCCCTGCCGGACGGCCTCGGCCTTGCCGCCATTTTTGGCCAGGTGCAAGAAACTGAAGCGGCGCGGATTGGTCTGGTGCAGATGTTCCAACAGCTCCAGCGTCTCGTCGCGGCTGCCGTCATTGACGAACAACAGTTCGACCGTTTCGCTGCGCCGGCCGAAATCTTGAATCGCGCGCATGTTCAGCCGCTTGGCTTCGTTGTAACACGGTACGACTACGATGGCGCGCGTCATGCGGACGTCCTTGTCCTTCGACCCAGGGGGCTCTCTGCTAGCAACGGTTTTTCGCGATGCAACTCATAGCGGATTCGGGCCGTGGCGGGCAAGAGCAGTCGGGCGCCGCGGGGCGGCTTGGGGTGTGGGGGTTGGGGGTTGGAACGGACGAGGACACGAATACAGCGCGCTAGCACGTTGACGCGAAAGCGAGAGGCACGGAAAGAGGGGGAAGGCAGACAGGCGCTAGCGGCGGGGGCCGGTGGCGTCTTCCATCTGGGCGATGTACTGACGCAGGCGCTCGACTTCGTCGGTGACGTGATGCAGCTTGAGCATGTTCTCGACCCGTTTGAGCAGCTCCAGCTTGTTGACCGGCTTGCTCAGAAAGTCATCGGTGCCCGCCTCGACGGCCCGCTCGATATCGCCCAGCTCGTTGAGCGCCGTGACCATCAAGATCATGATGCTCCGGGTAGCCGGATCGGCCTTCAGCTTCTCGCAGACCTCGAATCCGCTCAGCTTGGGCATCATGACATCGAGCAGGATCAAATCCGGCTGGAACGACGCGACCTTGGCCAGCGTGTCGCGGCCGTCGACCGCGATCCCGATCTCGCAGTCCAGGCCGCTCAGATAGGCCTCGAGCAATTCGACGTTGGGGCCGTTGTCGTCGGCGATCAAAATCCGGCTTTTCTCTGTCGACATCGCGCACACCAGCGAAGGCTCCGCGGGCAAAGGCACCCACACGAGCCCGATTATAGGCCCGGGGGGGGCAATCGAAAATGGCAACGCCCGGCCGAATGGCCCGGGAACGAAAACGGCCCCATTTTCCGGGGCATTCCAGATGCTCGCACTAACCCGACGCGCCAGCGAGGGAAAACGGGCGAAGATCCCTCGCTGGCGCGTCGGGTTAGTGTGGCGGAGCTTCGCGAAGACACCGCCGCCCCCGGCGATATGCGGACCACAACGGAGCCGGCCGTTGATTCCTCAGCGATCAACCGCTGGTCAACAAGTGTCCGGCGGGAACGCCGATTACTCAGACGCGCGCTCAATCGCCGGCGTTGTCGACCTCGACCAGACGCGCGGCGGGCACGGGGAACTGCTGACACAGATCGAAGACCTGTTCGCGAATGCTCTTGTGCAGCTTCGTGTCGTCCGGAGCCTTGAGGCCCTTGAGCATCCACTCGGCGATGCGCTTCATCTCGCCGGCCGCCATGCCGCGGGTGGTCAAGGCCGGCGTGCCAATGCGAACGCCCGAGGGATCCATCGGCTTCCGCTCGTCGTAGGGAATCATGTTCTTGTTGACCGTGATGCCGCAGGCGCCCAGCACGGCCTCGGCCTGCTTGCCCCCCAGGCCCAGCGTGGTGACGTCGACCAGCAGCAGGTGGTTGTCGGTGCCGCCGCTGACCAGCCGCGCGCCTCCGGCCAGCAGGCTATCGGCCAGGACCTTGGCATTGTCGATCACCAGCCGCGCGTACCGCTTGAAGCCCGGCCGCAGCGCTTCTCCAAAGCAAATCGCCTTGCCCGCGATCACGTGCATCAGCGGTCCGCCCTGAATGCCGGGAAACACCGAGCGGTCCAGGTCCTTGGCATATTCGGCCCGGCACATCGACATGCCGCCCCGCGGGCCGCGCAGGGTTTTGTGCGTCGTGGTGGTGACGAAATCGGCTACCGGCACCGGATTGTCGTGCAGGCCGGCGGCGACCAGGCCCGCGTAATGGGCCATGTCGACAAACAGCTTGGCCCCGACTTCGCGCGCGATCTCGGCGAACTTGCCGTGCGGAATCTCGCGCGGATAGGCGCTGGCGCCGGCTACGATCAGCTTGGGTTTATGCTCGCGGGCGAGCGCCGCCACCTGATCGAAATCCAGCCGGTGGTCGTCGCGCTTCACGCCGTAGCTGACAAAGTTATATAACATGCCCGAGATGTTGAGCTTCATGCCGTGCGTCAAGTGGCCGCCATGCGCCAGATCGAGCCCCAGCACGGTATCGCCGGGCTGCACCGCGGTCAGATAGACGGCCAGGTTGGCCTGACTGCCGGAGTGGGGCTGGACGTTGACGTGCTCGGCGCCGAAGAGTTGCTTGGCCCGATCGCGGGCCAGGTCCTCGATCGTGTCGACGTGCTCGCAGCCGCCGTAGTAGCGCCGCCCGGGATAGCCCTCGGCGTATTTATTGGTCAGCACGCTGCCGACGGCCTGCATGATCGCGGGGCTGGTGTAGTTTTCGCTGGCGATCATCTCCAGTCCATCCTGCTGGCGCTCGATCTCGGAGGCGATGGCGGACCAGATTTCGTTGTCTTCTTCGGCGATGAAGTTCATGGCGGTTGGAACGGGCTCGGGATAGGGAAAAACGAGGGTCGTGAGCGAATTTCACATTCTCGGCGCTGTCGCCAGGCGCGTCAATTGGGACGTGTCCATTGATAAAGTCTGCCAACTAAGGACGCGTGGGAAGGGTCCTAAGTTCGCTGCGCCGACAGGTTTTCATCGGCCGGCTTAACTTGAGCCGCGAAGTGGCCGACAACAGAAGTAAGGCCCCTTCAGACGGAGCGACGGAATGCTCGAGCGGATCGCGGTTATTTTTCTTCTAGCGACGATCGTCGCTTGCTCGGGTTGCTCGAGCAAATGGTGGCCGGCCCCCGGCTTTCTCGACGGCTGGAACAACAACGCGACCAACGCGCGCAGAAGCGATGGCTACTCGATCATGCGCGACGGGCGGCCGGAGCCCTTTTAGGGCCGGCCGCGCGGGTGGCCCCGACAACTGTCGGGGTCGCGAAGCGACAAGAGGTCCGCCAAACGGCCTGGGGAAAGGCACGGACAGTGCGGCTCCTCGTGTGCCTGCGGCACCCCGACAACAAGTTGTCGCGGCCACGCGAGCGAAGAAATGGCCCGAAATGGTTGCATCGCCAGGGGCTGGCAGCTATCCTTCTTGCATTCCCCACCTCTAGCTATGGTGCCGCTCGCCGAACGACCGATCCTCGTTTGACCTTCTGTTTGCGGCTCCCGCGTTGCGCTCTCGGCTGGACGACTCCAGGATTTCGCGCTCCGACGTCATTGTTCAAGATTATCAAGAGGAACGTATGCACGGCTTGATCAAGTCCCTTTGCACGGTGGTCGTCAAGGTGTCGCCGTTGTTGGCAGCGGTATCGACCGTTTGTTCGCCGGCGCCCGCGCAGGGGGCGATCAAGTACTTTCGACTGTTCAAGAGCACCAGCTCTCAACAAACGGCCAACGCACAACCAGTGACGCCCGATGTGGCATGGGCCAACCTAGATATCTTTTCCGACAATGCCTCCGACTTGAACTCGGCAACGGTCACCGCCGCAAGTCCTCTTTCGCCAATTTCCTTGAGTCTGGCTGGGCCCGGCTATGCGCCGCCCTATTCCGCGTTCACGTTTAGTACGAGTTACGCCACGGTTAATTCACTGACGACGAATTATCCAAATTCCACGGCGTATCAATTTGCCATCAGCGGTGGTGTGCTTGGAAATCAAAGTGCATCGCTCACGACGCCCGCCAGCAACCTCTTCCCGGTCATTCCATACTTCAACGGCAGCACGTTCAGCCAATCGCAGGGAATGAATTCGTCGCTCCCGTTCACGTTTGCCTGGAACGGCTTTTCGGTTGGCAATGGAATCAACCTGGAGTTGGCATATTTCACCATCAGCCGGATTTCCGATGGCCAGGTGGCCTTCAACACGGTCAAAGGAAATGGGGCTAGCTCGGTGACGATACTCGCCGGTACCCTGCAACCAAACACCGCCTATAACGCAACGCTCATTTACGACGCCCGGATCGAGGGCTCGAATGCAGGCTTCAATGGCGCTACCTCGGAAGTCGCCTTCGACCAGCGAGTCAATCTGGCGTTTACGACTCGCGCCGTTCCGGAACCGGACAGTCTAGCCCTGGCGGTCATCGGAGTACTGAGCTTGGTTGCCTGGCGGCGGCGGAAGCGGTGAGCCAGGCATCGGGCATTACTCGCTCGGCGAGACTTCGACACTCAGCGTCCCGGCATTGTCCGCGAGGCTGCCGGCCGAGTCGTTGATGCGCAGGTAGAGCGTGCCGGGGCGATCGACCGAGAGCGTGCGATCCAGACCCACGACGATCGGCCGGGTCAGGCCGCTTGAGCCCTTGGCCTGCGGATCATCGGAGCGGACGGCCGCCAGCAGGATGCCCAGCGGCTGCGCGTGATAGTAGCGAATCGTGATGCCGCCCGGCTCGCACGCCCAGACTTTTGGCTGCTGGGCAACCGAGTAACGACCGCTGGCGGTTAGCTGATACTTCTTGCCGGCCTCCAGACGAATGCCGCTGGCCTGCCAACCGCGATCGGCGGCGACGGTCACTCGCTTGGAACTTTCGTCGAGCGGCGCGCCGGCCGCATAGTCGAACTGCATCCGCTGGAAGTCGTAACCGTAATCCAGATTGGCCACGAACACCTGCCAATCCTCATTCAAGGTTTGCCAATCCTCGGCAAACAACTTGGACACGCGGGCCGCAAAGTCGGGCTCGCCGGCCAGACGATGCAACTGGCGGAAGCGGGCCTGGTAGCGCGGGTTGCCATCCAAAAACGCCGCCGCGGCCCAGCACCAGCCATAAGCCTCGTTCTCCAGGTGGGCCCGCGCGTCGTAGGCAAAGATCGTCGAGAGACTTTTGGCGCGGCGCTCGGCGAAACCGGTCTGCACGATTTCGATCCGGCCCCACTTGGGCACGTCGTCGCGCGCGAGCGGGAAAAAATTGAGCGTCAGTTGGCCATCCTGCCAGCGATGCGTGGCGAGCAGCTCGGCCATGCCCTCGGAAAACCAGGGTGGCCCGGCGCCGCTGGCGAGCGCCGCCATGAAGGCGTGCGTGCCTTCGTGCAGCAGCAGGTGCCGTCGATAGTAGACGCTGGTCTGGTCGAAAAACCACAGTTGATCCCCCTGGGCCCAGCCGTTGGGAAACTGCGGCAGTTCGGGCGACACGAGACCCGCGGTTTCGAACCGCTCGCGCGACTTCATCAAGAATCCGCGCATGTGCCAGTCGGCATGCTCGGCGGCATCGACGCCGAAATAGGCGCACCACTGCCCAAAGGCCTGATCGAACACCTCGCCCAGCGCGTCGACGTCGGCGCTGGCGGGCAGATCGGTGTGCAGCGTCAGGTGCTTGGAGACAATCTGGCGAATGCCGGTCGCGGTGGGTGGATCCGCGGCTAAGCCGCAAGCGGACATGCCCAGTAAGAGCGCGAGCACCTGGGCGTAGCGGAGCATGTTGGGCATCGCGCGCCGTGTGCGGCACCGGAACATCGGCATTGAAACAATTCTAGAGGGCGCGACGAATTCGGCGGGGTGGTCGTCCGCCACGGCCCAGCATGGGCGTCGGCTTCTTGGCCGCGGGTTCTTCGACCGCCACGCCATCGGCAGCGGCCACCGCTGCGTGTACGTCGGGACCGGCTACGGGGCGCGGGCCCGATGAGAAGCCCGGCACTTCGTCGCGTTTCAGCAGCCGATCGATCCGCATTTCAATGCGGGTCAGCTCGCTGCCTTCCTCGGGCGTAACGAACGTGAAGGCCACGCCTTCGCGGCCCATTCGGCCGGTGCGGCCTACTCGGTGGACATAGTCGTCGCAGAACTGCGGAATGTCGTAATTGAAAATGTGCGATATCGCGGTAACGTCAATCCCGCGGCCAACGACGTCGGTGGCCACGAGCACGCGGATTTTTCCCTCGCGAAACGCGGCCATCACCCGATCGCGAACGTTTTGGGCCAGGTCGCCGTGGATACAGGCCACGTTGTCGAATCGTTTGGACAGGCGGCGCTCGACCTTGTCGGTGCCGCGCTTGGTGCGGCAGAAGACGATCGCCTGGTGCGGTTGCTCGCGCTTCACCAGGTGCTCGAGCAATTCGAATTTCTTGTCGGCATCCACGGTGCAATAGAACTGCTCGATGGTCTCCACCGAAATATCGGTGGGCGAAAAGTTCAGCGACTCGGGATCGATCATGTAGCTGCGGGCCAACCGCTCGACCGGCGGAGGAACCGTGGCGCTGAGCAGCAACGTTTGTCGCTGCCGGGGGCAGCGGCGGAGGATTTTTTCGATGTCGGGCCGGAAGCCGATGTCCAGCATGCGGTCGGCCTCGTCCAGCACAACGATGTGCAGGCCGTCCATTTGTAGCGTGCCGCGGCCCATGTGATCCAATACTCGGCCCGGCGTGCCGACGATGACCTCGGCTCCGCGCGACAGTTTTTCGATCTGGCCGCGGATCGGCTTGCCGCCATAGAGCGCGACGGAATGGATCTTGCGCCCGTGCGCGAGCTTGACCACTTCCTCGCGAACCTGAACGGCCAACTCGCGCGTAGGCACCAGAATCAGGGCCTGGGGCCCGTGGACCTTCTTGGGCACTTGCAACCGCTCCAGGATCGGAATCACGAACGCAGCCGTTTTGCCGGTTCCGGTGCGGGCCTGGCCGAGCACGTCGACGCCGGCCAGCGCGCGGGGAATCAAGCCGGCTTGAATCGGCGTTGGTTCCAGATACCCGGCTTTATCCAAGGCCACCATCGTGGTCTCGGAAAGCGCAAGGTCTTCAAATCGGGCGGAGGGAGAAGTGGGTGTGTCTTGTACTTTTGTGGAACTTTCCAACACTCATGTCCATTGAACGGGCGGAATGGAATTTGCCCACGGACCCTCCGCGAGCGGCAGGCTATATTCATGCGAACCTACTCTAACTCTAGCAGGCGGCTGGGTTTTGGTCAACGGCACTAGGGGATGCACGTGCCGTAGACGACGGCTGTGTGCGATTTAACGTCAAGGAAGCGACCCGTTCGCGCCAGTGTGCAATAAAATAGGCCGGCCCACCAAATCGATGGCGGGCCGGCCTTTCTCGTCGGAATTAAAGGGCAGGCGGCTTAGCGCTTGGCCTTGGAGGCGGTCTTCTTCTTCGGCGAGCGCTTGGCGGCCGACTTCTTGGCGGCCTTCTTGGGCGAGCGCTTGGCGGACTTCTTGGTGGTCTTCTTCGACGCTTTCTTAATAGTGGCCATTTCCTTGGCTCCTCGGTTGCGAGTACCCGCTTCGCATCGCGTTTACCCCCCCTTGGGTACTCTGACAGGGGAAGCCGCAAAAGTACGACGACTTTTTTTGTTTCTTCACGAGCCCCATTCAGGGCCCACGTCCGTTGACATTCTTGTTCGCAATTAGCGTCGAGCTGTCTCAATTTTCGAGGGAGTCGGCTCGCTCAAATCCCCCCTGATTCGCGGATTGGGCCATAATTCGCCGATCGAGTCAAGGCGAGTTCCGCCGAATCCGACAGCACGTGACCAGGATTTTCGCCGGCTGTGCAGCGCGCTGGCGGCGCGCCATTGTTATGCAGGAAGCGCGACCCAGAGGGCGCGTGTCGACGGCGCGCCGCGACATGTCGCAACCCACCGCGACATGGACGGCGCGCTTGCTCGCGCGATGCGTTTTGCGATCGCCCCACGACCGCTGGGCTGCGCATCGAGGGCCGCGGCGCAAAGTGAGCGAAATGCCCGTGCTTTTCCGCCTCGATCGCCCCTCGAGCGGCCACTAGGAAGCGAACCTGCGAGCCATTATGATTGTCGCACGCTGTGCCGCTCGCGCGTGTCACCAGAGCGCGGCAAGCGCGCCGCTAGCGGCGGCTAATAACCGCCGGCCGATCACTTTCAAACGGGAATTCTTCGATGTCGCCTACCGTCTCACGCATCGTCCAAGCGCTCGAACCTTCGGCCACTTTGGCGATGGCCGCCAAAGCCAAAGAATTAAAGGCCGCGGGCAAGAATGTTTTCGACTTCAGCGTTGGCGAGCCCGATTTCACTACGCCCGAGCATATCTGCCAGGCGGCGGCCGCGGCCATGAAGGCGGGTCATACGCACTACACGGCTGCTAGCGGCATCCTCGAACTTCGCACCGCGATTGCCCGTCAGTATCAGGCCGTTCACGGCCTGCAATACACACCGGCGCAGGTCGTGGTCTCGAACGGGGCCAAACACTCGCTGCACAACGTCTTCACGGCGATGTGCAACCCGGGCGACGAAGTGATCATTCCGGCTCCCTATTGGGTCAGCTACGCCGAGTTGGTGAAGCTCACCGGCGCGGTGCCCGTGATTGTCGAAACGCAGGAGGCCGACAACTTCAAATTGTCGCCCGCGCAACTGCGAGCCGCGATCACGAGCAAGACCACCACGCTTTTGATTTGCTCCCCCTCGAACCCAACCGGCACGATGTACTCGCCCGAGGAGTTGGGGCAGTTGGCCGACGTCGTGCTGGAGCGCAACTTGACGGTCGTCTCGGACGAGATTTACGAACGATTGGTGTACGGCAATCATCGCTTCCGCAGCTTCGCCACGGTCCGCCCGGGCATGCAAGAGCGGACCGTGATCGTCAACGGCGCCAGCAAGGCCTATGCGATGACCGGCTGGCGGATCGGCTGGACGTTGTCGCCGGTGAAACTCGCGGCGGCGATGGCCGACTTGCAAAGCCAGGAAACCTCGAACCCCTCGAGCATCAGCCAATACGCGGCGCTAGCGGCCGTGGAAGGGCCGCAGGAGTGCGTCGCACAAATGCTGGCCGAATTTGCCAAGCGGCGGGAGTTTGTGCGCGGGCGGATCGCGGGCATTCGCGGTCTTTCGTGCCCCGACATGGCCGGCGCTTTCTATGCGTTCATCAACATCAAGGCCCATTTGGGGCGCCGGTATGGCGCTAAGCAGGTCGACAACTCGACCCAGTGGTGCCTGGCCTTGCTTGAGCAGCAAAACGTGGCCACGGTGATGGGTTCCGCATTTGGGGCCGAGGGCTACGCGCGGATTTCGTTCGCCACCAGCCTGGAAACGCTCAAAGCGGGCTTTGATCGGATCGAGGAGTTCCTTGGCAC
This sequence comes from Planctomycetia bacterium, assembly GCA_031400775.1. Classification (GTDB taxonomy): domain Bacteria; phylum Planctomycetota; class Planctomycetia; order Pirellulales; family PALSA-1355; genus PALSA-1355. Next base: position 16,164 of record JANNQN010000259.1, read on the forward strand.
TTAAGAGTCGGCGATTAAGAGTCGCTGTTCGGCTCGTGTCTCGCGCGTTGTCCGGCTGCGCAGTTGCGCAGACGATTCGCCGTCTCCTAGACGGAATAGTTTATCTGGTTTGCCCCATCGATCCGATCTTAAAGACCGGTGGCGGTGGGGACAACCGCGGGCGCGCAGGCTCTGGGAGGCAGCGCGGAACTTCCTTCGCGTTTTCAGGTTCCAGCGCATTTGTTAGCTTAATTGTCGACGCTTTCCGCGCCTTCTCGGCCCAGGGACGTACAATTAGTTGAAGCCAGCGTGGTGCCGCTTGTAACGATTAGACCGGCCTGCCCCCCGGCGCCGAGGGTTTAGCAGGCCGCAGCGCTTGCGGAGTATGGACGCGTGAAGATTCTGATCGCCACAAGCGAAGCGGTTCCGTTTGCCAAGACCGGCGGTTTGGCCGACGTCTGCGGAGCGCTACCGGTCCAGTTGGAAAAACTGGGGCACGAGCCGATTCTGTTCTTGCCGGCCTACCGCCAGGTCTGGTCCTGCGGCATTCCCGTCGAACCGACCGGCATCGAATTCGTCATCCCCATCGGCAGCAAGAGCGTTCGCGGCAGCTTTCTCAAAAGCCAGTTGCCCAACAGTTCGGTGCCGGTTTATCTGGTCCAGCAAGACGAGTACTTCGACCGCCCCGGGCTCTATCAAGAGGGCGAGCACGATTACAAGGACAACTGCGAGCGATTCGTATTCTTCAACCGCGCCGTGATGGAAGCTATCCGGCTGTTGGATCTGGAAGTCGACGTGCTGCATGCCAACGACTGGCAAACCGGATTGCTGGCCGCGTATTTGAAAACCGAGTATCGCGGAGTGCCCGGCTACGAAAACATCGGCACCCTGTTCACGATTCACAACATGGCCTATCAGGGCGTGTTCTGGCACTGGGATATGCTGCTGACGGGTTTGGATTGGAAGTATTTCAACTGGCAGCAGATGGAGTTTTTCGGCAATCTGAACCTGCTCAAGACCGGGCTGACGTTTGCCGATCGGCTGAACACGGTCAGCGGTCGCTACGCCGAGGAAATTCAGTCCGCCCCCTTGGGCTGCGGGCTGGAAGGCGTACTCGAACATCGCCGCGACGTGCTGTCGGGAATCGTCAACGGCGCTGACTATCGCGAGTGGGATCCGGCGACCGATCGCAGTCTGCCGGCCAACTTCAAGCCCGACGATTTTCAGGCCGGCAAGGCGATCTGCAAGGCCGCGCTGCAAACCGAGCTGCACCTGCCGGTGGACCCAAAAATTCCGCTGGTGGCCTTTATCGGCCGGTTGGTGGAGCAAAAGGGCATCGACCTGCTGGCGGCCGCGGTTCGCGATTGGGTCCGCTCGCACGATATGCAATGGGTGATCCTGGGCACGGGCGACGCTGCCTATCAAGATCAGTTCGCCATGCTGGCCCAGCGCTTTCCGCAGAAAGTCGCCACACGGCTCGAATTCTCCAACGCGCTGGCCCACCGCATCGAGGCCGGCGCCGACATGTTCGTCATGCCCAGCCGCTACGAACCCTGCGGGCTCAATCAGCTCTACAGTCTCAAGTACGGCACGGTACCGATCGTGCGGGCCACGGGCGGACTGGTCGATACGATTACGAATCTCGATGAGCACACCTTGGCCGACGGCACGGCCAACGGCTTCAGCTTCGGCGAATATAGCGCCCTGGCCCTGACCGACTCGCTGTCGCGCGCCACAAGCGCGTACAATCAGCCGGAAGTCTGGAAGCGCCTGGTCCAGAACGGCATGCGCCAGGATTGGTCGTGGACCGCAAGCGCCAAGCGCTACGTGGAGCTGTATCGCGCCACCATCAACCAGGTGCGACGCGGACTGGTGAGCGGTAGCGCTTAGGACGATGCGATCTCGACGCCGGCATGGCGGCGGTCGCAAGTTCGAATGCGGGAGCGCATACCTCGTCGCCGCGAGCAATGACGTCTCAGCAGCGCGCGGAGCAATTACCACAACGACACAAAGATCACGGAGGACGAAATCAGAATTCTTTATCTGACGCCTGTCCTTTGTGCTCTTCGTGTCGTCGTGGTTTAAGGTACTTGCATTGCGGATTTGCAAGTGCCAAGAATTCTGTCACCCGCCGAGAGCGCTCCATGCCCGAGTTGCGTAAAGATCCGATTGTCGGCCGGTGGGTGATCGTCGCCAAGAACCGCGCCGATCGTCCCCAAGATCTGCTCGACGCCGCGCTGCCCGTTCGCGCTGGCAGTGATTGCCCTTTCTGCGAAGGCAACGAGAGCCAGACGCCGAACGAGATCTGCGCGCTGCGCGAAGCGGGCACTGAGCGCGACCGCCCGGGTTGGCGCGTGCGGGTCGTGCCGAACAAGTTTCCCGCGCTCGAGATCGACGGCGATTTGAGCAAACAGGATCACGGTATCTATCACATGATGCGGGGCGTCGGTGCGCACGAAGTGATCATCGAGTCGCCGCGTCATTTGACCAGCACGACCCAATTGGCCGGCGACGACCTGCGCGACGTTTTGTGGATGTATCGCGACCGGCTGCTCGATTTGAAGAAGGACTCGCGGCTGGTCTACGGCATGATCTTCAAGAACGTGGGGGCCGCGGCCGGCGCCTCTCTGGAGCACGCCCACAGCCAACTGATCGTCACCCCCATCGTGCCGATCAGCGTGGCCGAGGAGATCGCCGGGTCGGAGGAGTTTTTCCGGCATCGCGGGCGCTGCGTGTTTTGCGCCATGATCGACCAGGAGCTGGCCTATGAGCAGCGGATCGTGGTCGATTCGCCCGGCTTCGCGGCCTTCTGCCCCTTCGCCGCCCGCTTTCCGTTCGAGACCTGGATCGTGCCCACCGCCCACGCCAGCCACTACGAAACGCTATCGCGTGCGCAATCGGAAGAACTGGCCCGGGTGGTGCAGCGCGTGCTCGAGAAGATTGAAACCGCCTTGGACCGGCCTGCGTACAATTACATCGTTCATACCGCTCCGTTTGACACGTTTGCACTAGACCACTATCACTGGCATATAGAGATTATTCCGCGCGTGACGAAGACGGCCGGCTTTGAGTGGGGCACCGGTTTTTACATCAATCCGGTCCCGCCCGAGGAATCGGCCACGTTCCTGCGCGAGCTTCCGGCCGTGTGACAAACGGCGCAAGAAATTCGGACCACGGCGACTGGATAAATGGCGGTCGGTTTGCCGATTATATCTACACACACCTGACTCATTCTGCCTCGAGCCGCCACCCACCTATGTCGCACGCCGTTCGCTTCATCTTCGTCTTGCACGACCATCAGCCCGTCGGCAACTTCGACCACGTCTTCGAGAGCTCGTATCAAGACAGCTACCTGCCGTTCTTGAACGTGTTCGAGCGCTATCCCAATCTGAAGATGGGGCTGCACACCAGCGGTTCGCTGTTGGAGTGGTTGGACGCGCATCACGGAGAGTATCTGGATCGCGTCGCGGCCCTGGTGGCCGCCGGGCGCATCGAGATCATCGGCGGCGCATTCTACGAAGCGATCTTGTCGATGATTCCGCGCCGCGACCGGATCGGCCAGATCCAAAGCTATACGCAATACCTGGAGAAGCGGCTCGGCGCTCGGGTGCGCGGCATGTGGATGCCCGAACGCGTCTGGGAACAGAGCATGACCAGCGACCTGGCGGCCGCCGGCATTCAATACACCATGCTCGACGATTTCCATTTCAAGAACGCGGGCCTGACCGAAGATCAACTGCACGGCTACTACCTGACCGAGGACGACGGCAACTTGTTGTCCGTTTTTCCGGACAGCGAACCGCTGCGATACACGATTCCCTTTGCCTCGCCGCAAGAGACGATCGACTACCTGGGGCGGCTGGCCGCGCGGCAACCCGGCGCGATCGCCGTGTTTGGCGACGATGGCGAAAAGCTGGGCGCCTGGCCCGGGACGCACAAGCACGTGTATGAGGACGGCTGGCTGACTCAGTTCTTCGACTTGCTGTCGGAGAATCAAAGCTGGATCAAGTCGGTCACGCCTTCAGAAGTGCTCGACAGCACTCCGCCCCTCGAAAAAATTTATCTGCCCGAGGGCAGCTATCGCGAAATGACCGAATGGGTGCTGCCCTCCGAGCAGTTGGCCGAGTACGCCGCCGTGCGCCGCGAGCTGGAGCACGACCCGCGCTGGCCGCGAATCGCGCGTTTCGTGCGGGGCGGGTTTTGGCGCAACTTCCGCGTCAAGTATCCCGAAGCCAACGAGATGTACTCGCGGATGATGTCCGTCAGCAGCCGGCTGCAAGCGACGCTCGACGCCGGCATCACCGGCGAGCTGGTCGACCAGGCCCGCACGGCCCTGTATCGGGGTCAGTGCAACTGCGGCTACTGGCACGGTGCGTTCGGCGGCGTCTATCTGCCCCATCTGCGCAACGCCATCTATCGCGAGCTGATCGCGGCCGACAACCTGCTCGATCGGGCGATGGAGAAGCCCGAGTCGCGAATCGAGCTGACATCGGACGATTACAATTTCGACGGCCGGCAGGAAGTTCAACTCACCAACGACAAGCTCGTGGCCCTGTTCGCCCCCAGCCGGGGCGGTATGCTCTATGAGCTCGATGTCCGCTCGATCTGTCACAACCTGCTGGCCACGTTGACCCGCCGTCCCGAGGCGTACCACAGCAAGGTGCTGTCCGGCCCCGATGGCCGCAATGACGTGGCGGGCGTCAGCGATCGCGTGGTGTTCAAGCATCCCGGGCTCGAATCCCGACTGCAGTACGACGCCACCCCGCGCAAAAGCTTGCTGGATCATTTTTACGATCCGGCCGCGACCGGGGCCTCCGTCGCCGAGTGCGAAGCGGCCGAGCTGGGCGACTTTTGCGTAAGGCCCTACGAGGCCCGCCTGCGCCGCAATCCAAGCCGCATGCAGGTTCATCTTTCCGCCCAAGGCCAGGCGGCAGGCGCCGCGGTGCGCATCGGCAAGAGCGTGACGCTCGAGGCCGGCAGCTCGACGTTGGAGATCGCCTACTTGCTTGAAGGGCTGCCGCAAGACCGCCCGCTGCACTTCGGCGTCGAGTTCAACTTCGCCGGTCTGCCCTCCGGCGCCGACGATCGCTATTTCTACGGCGAGGCCCGCGGCCGCATCGGCCAGTTGGGCACGCGGCTCGACCTGACCGATGCCCAGGAGCTTGGGCTGGTCGACGAGTGGTTGGGAATCGACGTGAACCTGGCCTTCTCGCGTCCCTCGGGCGTGTGGACGTTTCCGATCGAGAGCGTCAGCCAGTCAGAGGGCGGGTTCGAGCTGGTTCACCAATCCGTGGCCGTGATTCCGCACTGGCTCGTCCAGGGCGATGCCGACGGCCGCTGGTCGATCGTGATGAACCTGGCAATCGACACCGCCGTCGCCCGCAACCGGCTGGAGCAACCGGCCGTGGCGCTGACTACGTGACTCTGCGGCGGCCTGAACGGCCCGATTTTGCGGCGGCCTGAACGGCACTCTGCGCTTACAGCACGGCCTCGTAGCACGTGCGACTCGAGTCGCACTCCCGGCGGCCGACTTCCAGATTGTCGGGGCCGAACACGTGCTGGGTCATCGTACACCAGCAGTGGCCGCTCCCCATCCGTTCGATATCGGCCGAGGGTTCCATTTGGCCGGCCACGAAAATGGCCTTAGACCGCAAATGCCGACAGACCCGCTCGAGCGGCTCGGTCGGTTCGTCGAAAGATCGTTCGTAAGGCATGGGAGTAGTGGTTAGTGGTCAGTGGCTGGTGATTAGTGGTCGGTAGCCAGCGGTTGGTGGACTTAGTTTCTTCAACTAGCCACTGACCACTGATCACTGACCACTACCTAAAACCCTCCCGTCTCCAGACCGGCAGCCAGCAACAGGGCGCGTTTCACCGCGACCTTGGCCAACTGCACCTTGTACCCGTTGTTCGCCAGCGGCGTGGCGACCGAAACGGCGGCTTCGCCCGCGGCCTCGGCCGTCTCGAAGCTGACTGGCAAACCGATGATCGCGTTGATCGCCTCTTTGGAAATCCAAGGCGTGGGGGCGACCTGACCCAGCACAATCCGAGCGTCGGTCACAACCCCGGCGCGCGTGGCCAGCGCCGCGGCCGCGGCGACCAGCGGATAGTCCGGCCCGCTGCCGTGCCGCACTTCGTAAGAGGCATTACCATGCCCCACGGCCGGCGGCAGCACCAGGTGCGCGACGAACTGATTCGCTTCCAACTCGTGCTC
>JANNQN010000260.1:0-4019 GCA_031400775.1 Planctomycetia bacterium
ATGAGCGATGACGAAATCGAACGACTGATCGACGTGTATGTGGCCGCGGCGGGCCTGGCGCGGCAGGTCGGGTTCGATTTCGTCGACATCAAGGCCTGTCATGGATATTTGCTGCATGAATTTCTGAGTGCTCGCCGCCGAGCGGGCCGATTCGGCGGAGACCTGGCCGGTCGCACGCGAGTGCTGACGACGATCGTCGAGCGCGTTCGGGCCGAGTGCCCGGGCCTGGCCGTGGGTGTTCGGCTAAGCGTGTTCGACAGCGTGCCGTTTCGAACCAGTCGCGAGGTCGGACAGCCCTTGCCATTCGCGGACCATCTGCCCTATGAGTTCGGATTCGGCGTCGACCCGCGCGATCCGCTGGCGATCGACCTGGCCGAGCCCATCGAGCTGTTGAAGCGGCTACAGAAGCTTGGTGTGGCGGCGGTCAACATTTCGGCCGGCAGCCCCTACTACAATCCCCATCTGCAACGGCCCGCGATTTTTCCTCCCAGCGATGGTTACCTGCCGCCGGAAGATCCGCTGGTCGGCGTCTGCCGCCAGATCGACGCCGCCCGCCAGTGCAAACAGGCCGTCGGTGGACTGCTGATGATCGGCACGGGCTACTCGTACCTGCAAGATTATTTGCCGCACGTGGCGCAGGCCGTGGTTCGCGCCGGCTGGATCGACGCGGTCGGGTTGGGCCGCATGGTCCTGGCCTACCCACAACTGCCGGCCGATACGCTCGAGACCGGCACAATGTCGCGGAAGCTCGTCTGCCGCACGTTCAGCGACTGCACCACCGCTCCGCGTCAAGGAATGATCTCGGGCTGCTTTCCGCTCGATCCCTATTACAAGGCTTTGCCGGAAGCCGCCCGGCTCAAAACCTTCAAGCAGCAAGCGGGAGAAGTCCCCGAGGAACTCTAGATCGCAACCCTGCTCAATAGCCCACGCCGGCTCGCAGCATGATCGTATCCGAGGGGTTGTACTCGGGCGATCCGCCGCGATAGATGATCTGGCGATCGAAGACGTAACCCACTTCGAAGAAACCGTGCAGCCCGCGGAAGCCGTACGCTTCGAGGCCCAGCGCGACTCGAATGTCGTTGTAGTCGGCCTGGTCGTTGAAGTCGGGCACCATGCCGCCCAGGTTCCGCTGCATCGTCCACGAGCCGCCGCCATATTCGCCCGTCGCGTAAAACCAGACGTCGGTATTGCCGATCGTAGTCCAGCGGTGGGCCAGCTTCGGGTTCGGGAACAGGATCTCGTAGCGCGCGTCGGGATTGGGAGTCCAGATCAGGCCGCCCGCCGGCAGAATTTTCACCAGCACGCGATCGATATACACCACGCCCAGAGCAAACTGCAACGTGGGCGTCAGAGTCAACACGCCCAAGCCGCGCCCCATGATGCGGATGCTGTCGGTCGAAAACGTGTTGAAGTCGGTGTAGGCGCCCACGCGAACGCCCAGGTTCGCTCCCAACCAGGGCGTGATTTGCGGATGCCAGGCCGCGTCGAGAAAGGCATCGTACGTCACCGGCGGCAAGTCGGCGAAATCGGGCGCCACGCTCACGGGCCCTTCGAAAAAATGCGCCGTGAAGCCAGGCGTAATCAGGAATGGCGACATAGAGCGAATCGGGAGCGTGAACGTGGCCGAGACATCAACGTCGTTCACACCCAGGCTCTGCGAGCCCATCGGCGACAGCCACGTGTAGCGGCCGCGCACTTCCTGCATGAACCGAATCGGTTGGCGGTAGTCAAAGCCGATCTGGGGCATCTGCGGCGAGGCGAATCCCTCGGGATACAGCGGCTGCGGCGGCGGTGCGTAAGGCGACGGCGCATAGGGCGAGTAAGGCGCTGCCGGCGCGGCATACGGCGAAGGAGCGGCGTATGGAGAGTAAGCCGGCGGCGGCGGTGCAGCGGGCGTATAAACGGGCGGAGGCGCCGCGTACCCGGGCGGGGCGGCATAGCCAGGCGGTGGAGCAGCGTAAGCGGGCGGCGTCGTATATCCGCCGGGAGGCGCGTAAGGCGAATACGGCGCCGGCGACTGGGCGAGCGGAGAGGCGTAGGGATCGAACGTGGCGGGTGGACTCGCGCCGCCGACCATCGAGGGGAACTGCACCCGCTGGCCCCATGCCGGCAGCGCGATCCCCAAGCACAGTGTTCCCACGCACAGTGCGAACACGATGCCGCGCAGGCAACAGAAAGTGGAGGAACTGATTGCCTTCAAGCTCGCAACCGAGTGCGTGAGAATGGATTCAGAATGGATTCCGCGCAGGGCGGGGTTTTTAAGGCGGCTTTCAATATCAGGCCCCTGCTCGACGGTCAAGGTCAACGCCCTCCGCCCGTCGCTTGCGCCGTGCTTCCTCACGTGCCAGCACTCCAATATCGGGCGATAGTCGCCTCGCGCATCGTCTGCTAGCATGGCGGCATCGACAGTCGTGAAAACCGCGAGAGAGCATTGCTGCGAACATGGGCCAGACCGCTGCTGACGAACTCGACCTGGCTCGACTTTCCCAGAGTCCCGTCGTTGGAAGCGTGGAACACTTCGCCACTCTGGGTTCGACGCAGGATCGAGCCCACGAGTTGGCCCGCTCGGGCGAGGCCTTGACGCTGCCCCTGTTGATCGTCGCCGAGGAGCAGACCTCGGGGCGAGGCCGCGGCGTTAATCGCTGGTGGACCGGCCGCGGCAGTTTGGCGATGAGCCTGTTATTCGATCCGGCCGACTGGAATGTCTCGCGCAGCCCCCAGCCCGAGCGCTCGCTGGCCGTGGGTGTGGCGATCGTGGATACGATCGCGCCTTTGCTTGCGGGTCATCAGGTGGGTCTGCATTGGCCCAACGACGTGTTTGCGGCCGGCAAGAAAGTGGCCGGCGTGCTTATCGACGTGTTGCCCGACGGACGGCACATCGTCGGCATCGGCTTGAACGTCAATAACCCGCTGGCCGCGGCGCCGGACGACGTGCGCGCGCGGGCTGCCAGCTTGAGCGAATTGGCCGGCCGCACGTTCGATCGCACCGCGGTGGTATTGAATCTTCTCGACCACCTGCAAGCGGCTGTGCAAGACTCGGCCGCTTCGCCCCAGCTTTTCGGGCAGCGGTTCAACCAGTTGTGTTTGCAGGTCGGCCAGAAACTGACAGTCGAATCCGGCAGCCAGCGCACCACGGGCATCTGCGTTGGAATCGCGGCCGACGGTGCTTTGTTGCTCGACACGCCCGGCGGAATGCAGAAGTTCTATTCGGGCGTGTTGCGGTAGGATGACGCTCGCGCCGTGCCCGGGCGTGCGTCGGGACAAAAAACGGTACCTGGAAGCTTTTATTCTCCTTTTCTTCGCCGTTGAAGCAGTCAAGAATGTTTGGGAAGAGGTTCGGTCATCGTTCGTGGATGAATGACTCAATGGTTGTCCATCCACGACAATTGCAAGCGATTGAAAATGAGCATTACGTCTTTCATCAAGCAACCGGCCAATGCAGCAAGGTTGAAAATCTTGCGACCGCCCCCGCCTCGCACGTTGGGCGTGCCGATCATCGTCCCGCCACGATCAAAACGCTATTCGCTTATCGGAACGGCTTTCGATTACTTGCTCAGATTTGAAATCAAGCGACGGGCACCGCACGCCAGTATGTATCCGTGGGTAGCGAAGTCAGCAATTGAGCGGCTATTTCGTCAAGTGAAGGAAGGCGAAGCCCCTTGGCGCAGCGTGATCCCGGATGACCAGCTTGCGGCGATGGCCCCCATAGTAGCTGGCGAATCGCTCAACGGTCTTGACGACTACATTTCGCTTGTGCCGATGGATGGTAAGCCGGGTGACGCCTATCACGATTCACTGGGATGGAAAAGGGGTCAGAACTATTTAACAAATAGTTCTGACCCCCTTTGTTTGACTTGCGTTTTGCCCAATTGTTTCGCCGAGCGGTTTTGTTCGAAAACAACCCGCCGACAAAACCACTAGAAATCAGGCCACCAGGTTTGCGATAATACCCATTAGCTGATTCGGACTGAGAGACGACAATAGGTGGTTATGGGTCGGACTGGGAGCCGTTCTTCCCC
>JANNQN010000261.1:0-7732 GCA_031400775.1 Planctomycetia bacterium
GCGGCGGCGGACATATCGATCGCCTCGGCCGCCCCGGGCTGGGGTTGCCTGGCGGGATCGTTGTTGGGCTTGGACATGAAATCGACCTCCGTCCTCGTGAAATCAGCTCTCGCCGAAGTACTCTCGAAGTTTCTCAAAGAAGCTCTTGCGATGCGGGCTGACTTCCACATGCTCTTGCTCGGCCAACTGCCGCAGCAGTTCGTCTTGACGCGGACTCAGCGACTTGGGGACCTCGATGTTGACTTGCACCAGCAAATCGCCGACGCCGCTACCCCGCGGACTGGGAACGCCCTTTCCGCGCAGCTTGAAAACTTCGCCCGATTGCGTCCCGGCGGGCACCTTCAACTCGTGAGGACCGTCGAGCGTGGGGATCTCGACCTTCGCGCCCAGCGCCGCCTGCGCGTACGTGATCGGCATGCGCACGACCAGGTGCTGCCCTTCGCGCTGGAAGAGCGGATGTTCCTTGACCTTGATAAAGCAATAACAATCGCCGCGCGGGCCGCCGTTGGCGCTGGGCTCGCCCTCGCCGGGCAGACGCACTCGCATCTGGTCATCGATGCCGGCGGGAATCTGCACCTCGCGGGTCACGCGCGCGCGAATAAAGCCGGTCGCGCGGCACTTGGTGCAGGGATCCTTGACGATTGAGCCGGCGCCGCGACACGAGGGACACGTCGTCTGCACGCGAAAAATTCCGCTGCTCTGCAACACCTGGCCGCGTCCGCCGCAATACTGGCACGCCGAGCGGCTGGAGCCCGGCTTGGCGCCAGAGCCGGTGCAGGTGGCGCAGATCTCGTGGCGCTCGAACTCGACGCGCTTGTTCACACCGCGAACGGCTTCGAGCAATTCGAGCGTGATGTCGCAGCGAACATCGCCCCCCTTGTTCGCCCGCCGCCGTCCGCCGCCGAACAGGTCGCCAAAGGCGCTGTCGCCGAAGATATCGCCGAACGCGGAGAAGATATCGTTGACGTCGTTGAACTCACGTCCTTGAGCCCCGCCAAGCCCGGCGTGGCCGAAGCGGTCGTAGCGGGCCCGCTTGTCGGCATCGCCCAGGACCTCGAAGGCCTCGGCGCATTCCTTGAACCGCACCACCGTCTCTTCGTCGCCGGGGTTCTTGTCGGGATGATACTTGATCGCAAGTTTGCGATAGGCGTCGGCAATGGCCTTTTCCGAGGCCGATTTTTCGACGCCGAGCACCGCATAGTAATCGTGTTTGCCGGCCATTTTCACCATGGCATGAATTCGAATCGACTTGTCGCGTCTCGCCCTTCGATTATAGTGAGCGACCCAAACGGCGTATGCAGCAAATTGCCAGCACGCCGTGCTGCACAGTGTTTACTGGCACGTGGCCGGTCGAATCGCTTACCAAATATAGCTCCAGCGAGACCCTGGGGATTGGTAAGCCGTCTTTCGTTTTTCAGCGCCGTGAACGGGCCACCTCAGTGAACTGAAGTGGCCCGTAACGCGAAACGCTTCTCTTGGTCGAGTCCGTCTAGCGAATGCTGCCCTCGACGCGGTTTTTGGCTTTGTCGTCCTTATCCAGCGTCGTGACCAGGGCTTCGGTGGTCAGCATCAGTCCGGCGATGCTGGCGGCATTGCTCAAGGCGCTGCGCACCACTTTGACCGGGTCGATGATGCCGGCTTTGACCATGTCGACGTACTTGCCGGCATTGGCGTCGTAACCGGTGTTCGTCGGCTTCTGGCTCACTTCGTCCACGACGACCGAGCCGTCGATGCCGCAATTGTCGGCGATCTGCTTCATGGGCGCCGAAAGGGCGTGGAGCACGATATCGACGCCGATCTTCTCGTCGCCTTTGCACTGCGAGCGGACGTTTTCCACGACGTCCCTGCAGCGCAACAGGGCCACGCCGCCACCGGGCAGAATGCCTTCCTCGACCGCGGCACGCGTGGCGTGCAGGGCATCTTCCACGCGAGCCTTCTTTTGCTTCATGTCGCTCTCGGTGCCGGCGCCAACCGAAATAATCGCCACGCCGCCGGTCAACTTGGCCAGCCGCTCCTGGAACTTCTCCTTGTCGTAGTCGCTTTCCGTGGCGTCGATCTGGTTGCGGATTTGCTGAATGCGGTTCTTGATCTCGGCCGGCTTGCCGGCGCCCTTGACCAGGGTCGTGGTCTCCTTGTTGACCGTGATCTGCTTCGCCCGGCCCAGGTGTTCCAGCCCCAGGTTCTCGAGCTTCAGACCCAGGTCTTCGCTAATCAACGTGCCGGCCGTCAGCACCGCAATGTCGCCGAGCATCGCCTTGCGGCGGTCGCCAAAGCCGGGGGCCTTGACGGCGCAGATATTGAGCACGCCACGGAGCTTATTGACGACCAGCGTGGTCAACGCCTCGCTGTCGACGTCCTCGGCAATGATCAACAGCGGCTTGCCCGAGTGAGCGACCTTCTCCAGCAGCGGCACCAGCTCGCGCAAATTGCTGATCTTCTTCTCGTGAATCAAGATCAGCGCGTCGTCGAGCAGGCAGTCCATTTCCGAGGGGCGATTGATAAAATAGGGCGAAATATAGCCCTTATCAAACTGCATTCCCTCGACGAGCTCTTTGGTCGTTTCGGTGGTCTTGCCTTCTTCGACCGTGATCACGCCGTCCTTGCCGACTTTTTCCATGACGTCGGCGAGAAGTGAACCGATTTCCGGATCGTTATTGGCGCTGATTGCGCCGACCTGGGCGATTTCCTCTTTGCTCGATACCGGCTTGGCCATCGCGTGCAGCTTCTCGATCGCCGCGGCCACGGCCTTCTCGATTCCGCGGCGGACCGCCATCGGGTTGCTGCCGGCCGCGATGTTGCGCGTGCCCTCTTTGAAAATGGCGCGGGCCAGCACCGTGGCGGTGGTCGTGCCGTCGCCGGCGATGTCCGAAGTCTTCGACGCGACTTCGTTGACCAGCTTAGCGCCCATGTTCTCGAATCGGTCTTCCAATTCGATTTCCTTGCTGACCGTCACGCCGTCTTTGGTGACCGTCGGCCCGCCAAACGACTTGTCGATGATCACGTTGCGACCCGTCGGGCCCATCGTAACGGCGACCGCGTCGGCCAGTTTTTCAACCCCGCGCAACATTTTGGCACGGGCTGTATCTTCGAAGAGTAATTGCTTTGCCACGGTGGCGGTCCCTCTTGAGTCGTTGGTGGTTCGATGAATCTCCGAAGCGTCGTCCGCCGCGCCCTCGATCGAGGGTCTCACGCCGAACCGTCGCTGTACCGATTTCTTGCGATTAGAGAACCTTGGCCAGGATGTCGCTCTCGCGCAGGATCTTGACGTCCTTGCCGGAGACTTCGATATCCGTGCCCGAGTACTTGCCGTAAATCACGACGTCGCCAACTCCGACCGACAACTCGCCGCGGCTGCCGTTGTCCAACAGCTTGCCGGGTCCGATCGAAATAATCTTGCCGCGCTGCGGCCTTTCCTTGGCGCTGTCGGGCAGCACGATGCCGCCCGAGGTGCGCTCTTCGGCTTCCTGGGGTTCCACGACAACGCGATCATCCAGCGGTCGCAAGCGTACATTGGCCATAGTTGTTTGGTCCTTATTTTGAAGACTTGTGTGCGTTGAGTTTTCGTTGTTGAGTTTAGAATGATGCAGCGGCGACGAATTACATCATGCCTCCCATGCCACCCATTCCACCCATGCCACCTCCCATTCCTCCCATGCCACCCATGCCACCCATGCCGTGGTCGTGGTGATCGTGGTCGCCGGCTTCTTCCTCGCTGGGCAATTCTGCGATCAGCGATTCGGTCGTCAACAGCAGTGCGGCGACGCTGGCCGCATTGTGCAGCGCCGTACGGACGACCTTAGCCGGATCGATGATGCCAGCGGCAATCAAGTCGCAGTAGCTGTCCTTGTCGGCGTCGTAGCCCTCGTTCTTGTTCTTGAGCTGCCGCACGCGGTTGACGACCACCGCGCCGTCGTGACCGGCGTTTTCGGCAATCGTTCTCAACGGGTAATCGAGCACGTTGCGGACGATCTCGGCGCCGTGCTTTTCGTCGCCTTTGAGGTGCAGCTTATCGAGTGCGCTTTCGGCGCGGATCAGAGCCACGCCGCCGCCCGGGACGATGCCCTCTTCGAGAGCAGCCTGCGTGGCCGCCTTGGCATCTTCGAGCAGAGCCTTGCGTTCCTTCATTTCGGTTTCGGTGGCGGCCCCGCAATTGATCTGGGCAACGCCGCCGGCCAGCTTCGCCAGCCGCTCTTGCAGCTTCTCGCGATCGTACTCGCTGTCGGTGCCTTCGATCTCCTTGCGAATCTGCTCGGCCCGGCCGTCGATGGCCTCTTTCTTGCCGGCCCCGCCGATGACCGTGGTGTTCTCGGCCGTGATCGTCACTTTCTTGGCTCGGCCAAGATCGGCGAGCTTTACCGCGTCGAGTGAAATGCCGAGATCCTTGAAGATCGCGGTGCCGCCGGTCAGAATCGCCAGATCGCCGAGCATCGCCTTGCGGCGGTCGCCGTAGCCGGGCGCCTTGACCGCACAGACGTTCAAAATGCCGCGCATCTTGTTGACCACCAACGTGGCTAACGCCTCGCCTTCGACATCCTCGGCGATGATCAGCAGCGGCTTGTTGGCTTTGCTGACAGCTTCGAGGATCGGCACCAGATTCTTGGCCGTCGAGATTTTTTCCTCGTAGATCAAGACCAGCGTGTTTTCGAGCTCGACGGTTTGCGTCTCCGGATCGGTGACGAAATGCGGAGAGAGATATCCGCGATCGAACTGCATGCCTTCGACGACCTCGACGTAGGTCTCGTTCTGGCGGCCCTCTTCGACGGTAATCACGCCGTCCTTGCCGACCTTCAAAAAGGCGTCAGCCAGCACACTGCCAATCGTGGGATCGTTGTTCCCGGCGATGGTGGCGACTTGCATGATCTCTTTCTTGCTCTTCTCGTTGATCGGCGTGGCCATCTTGGCGATCGCTGCGCTGACCGCTTCGGTCGCCTTGGCGATGCCGCGCGAGAGGGCCATCGGATCGGCCCCGGCGGCGATCATTTTCAGGCCTTCCTTGAAGATGGCCTCGGCCAATACGGTGGCCGTGGTGGTGCCGTCTCCGGCCACGTCGTTGGTCTTGCTGGCGGCTTCCTTGACGAGTTGAGCGCCCAGGTTTTCGAAGGGATCCTCCAGCTCGATGTTTTCGGCCACGGTCACGCCGTCTTTGGTGACCTTGGGCGACCCCCAGCCCTTGTCGAGAACCGCGTTGCGGCCCCGCGGTCCCAGCGTGCTGCGCACGGCTCGCGCCAATTTGCTTACACCGGCGGCCAGCGCCCGACGTGCCTCTTCGTCAAAGACCATCTGCTTTACCACGCGGATATCCTCCTATAGCGGTCGTGTCTCGGCGAGTTGCCCTGTCCCAATTTCGAGGAGGGCCAATCTTGCCGCGCGAATTTGTATTCTGTGGGGGCCACTGCCGAACAAAATGCACACGCAAAATGAGCCACAAATGGCAGCCCGATGCCTGCACAGACCACCCACTAAGCAACGGTCGTGCCAAGCTCTGTGTTCAGCGCGTAAACATCGTAAACCACGACATTTACGTCTTGATTCCCGATCCGCTCCTTCGACCAAGGTCGTCGCGCGGTGCCATTTTGGCAGATAACGAGGGGTATGGTGCGTCTACTTCGGCACGACGACAGCTAATCGAGTTCCTGCGACGAACTCATGGCGCACGGATGCGCAATGCTTAATAATTCAAGAAAATACTTGATTAAGTCCATGAATCTGGTAGAAATTAAAGTTCGTCCGAACGACGCTATCCGAGAAGTAATTTCTCGCTCGCCATTCGGATGCTCTGAGAAGGAGGGACGCTAGTGACCACCTTCGCCCAACGGCCGCTCGCCGCTCGTACCTGACGAGCCATTTCACGCGAGCCAACACGTTGCTCATCCATTCCTCGGCCGCTGACCACAGCGGTTTGCTCCTCTGCGAGCAAATGGGGCCTCGCATCGCAAAAACATCTTGGAGTCGCTCGTGAACTTAACCGCTTCGCACCAGTCTGGGAACTCGGAAGAGGAACGCTCGGTTGCATGACACGCACGCGGTTTTGAAGGAGGCCTGGGACGGACCGATTCAGGCCCGAGACCGCATCCGCGGCGAGCGTGCTTGAGTTGGTGAACAATCGCGACACCCCTTTTCCCGAGGATGTGACTCATGAACACCAGATTCGTCTGCGCAGCTTTGACGGCATTGACTTTCTTGACGATCGTCGGCGAGTCCGCGAACGCAGATCCACGGCCCAATCAAATTCCCAAATTCGCTCAGTTTCCTCTCAATGGCGAGCCGAACAATCCAAACGGCGGGCCTGCCACTTTTTTGCGACCAGGCGGGATACCGGTTTTTCCAGCAGCCCCCTTTGCCGGACACGATGAGCTGAGCACGGCTCATCTCATTTTCGATCCGGACGGCACCACGAAGTATAGCGGCAGGTATATGGCCGACGACTTCGCGGATAATTACAACACCCCCGTCGTGCATGTGCAATGGTGGGGTTCGTACTTGAGCCAACCGACAGTCGAGCCCAACTCCGTACAGCGGTTTCTGATCTCGTTTGAGAGCGACGTGGCGGCCGGCCCCAGCGCCACGAACCCCTTCCCGTTCAGCCATCCTGGCCTACCGCTGTTGAACCAGGTCGTCACGGTGGGGGCTCCCGCGCCGGGTTTCTTTCAAGAGGCGGCGATTCCCACGGCCGCGGGCAGCGTCGACGGACAACTGTACCAATACAATGCCGAGCTAGCGATTCCATTCGACCAACTCAAGGACACGGTTTACTGGCTGAAGATTGTCGCCCTCGACAATCATCTGGTGGACGATCCGGCGGCCATTCAATGGGGTTGGCACGATCGCGACTACGGTATTTTCGATCCGTTGGCCTCGCCAGTCGTGCTTCCGGGCGAGCGGCTAATTGGCCCGGTGGGCCTTCCGGACGTCTGGCATTTCCAGGATGACGCGGTGACCGGCGCGATCGACGTCCAGTTCGACCTCGCAGTGCCGCCGTCTACGTTGTTGGTTCATCAGGGCGACCAATATTTTCCGCAGAATTACCTCCCGGGAATTGATATTCCGACCAACTTCCCGACGGACCTTTCCAAGGATTTGGCTTTCGTGCTGTATACGATTCCCGAGCCAGGCTCGTTGGTATTGTTGGGCATGAGCGGGATCGCGCTGTTGTTGTTCAAGCGCCGCCGGGTCCGCTAATCGTCGATTGGTCTCGACAGGTGTGCTGATCAAGGGGCTGTCCGCTGGGGCAGCCCCACTTTGTCGCCTACGACGCCCGAGCGCGCCGGTCCGCGATAAACCCAAAGATCAACGGCCGTGCTGAAGCTGCCATCGTCGCACGCGTGCTCGGCGTTACGGCGTGAACGACTCTTCGCCGCTTAAGCGCAATGCAAAACCCGCCAACAAATCGGCGGCCCGATCGATGTCGTCCAACGAGATCATTTCGACCGGACTATGCATGTAGCGGTTGGGAATGCTGACCAACCCGGTGGCCACGCCGCCGCGGCTGGTTTGTATCGTGTTGGCGTCGGTGGGCGTGGCTCGGCCGCTGGCAGCGACCTGATAGGGCACGTCGCCGGCCGAAGCGGCCTCCATCAGTCGCGAGACCACCAGCGGATTCATGTTCGGTCCGCGGAAGATGACCGGGCCTTTGCCCAGGGCCACATCCCCTTCCTGCTTTTTGTCGATCGTGGGACAATCGGTGGCGTGACTCAGGGTTGTTTTTCTGGTTCATTTCGTTCTCCGTCCTGCG
>JANNQN010000262.1:0-21167 GCA_031400775.1 Planctomycetia bacterium
GGCAAGGCCAGCCCCAGGTCCAAGGCCCGCGACATCGCCAGGTAAAACGGCGCCAATCCGCTCGCCCCGCACAGATCGAGCTGGTTCATGCGGTAGTGCGAAAAGCCGTCGGTGCGTAGTTGCCCCATGCCGAACCATTCGAGATCCAGCACCAGCATGCCGCGCTTGGCCAGATTAATGGAACGCAGTTGCTTGTACTCGACAGCTTTGCCCTCGGGCGCGTGGCCGTTGACGTGCATGGCCAGCGGCACTTTCCCGTTCAGATTGTCGGGCAAGTAGAGCAAGCCGGGAATCCACATGCCGCTCAGGCACTCGTAGCGAAACT
Organism: Planctomycetia bacterium; assembly: GCA_031400775.1. Taxonomy (GTDB): domain Bacteria; phylum Planctomycetota; class Planctomycetia; order Pirellulales; family PALSA-1355; genus PALSA-1355. The sequence goes on from JANNQN010000262.1 coordinate 326, forward strand.
TGCGGATTCGATAGCCCGGCCCGCCGGCGATCGTGTCGAGCCACTCGACGCGGCAAGGGCAATCGCGCCAGCGGGCGGCCGAGCCGCGAAACACGATTTGTTCCAGCATGTCGCGGCGCAATTGCGCGGCATACTTCTCCCAGCTTGCACGGTCCTTGAACGGCGGCAGCTTGGAGATGCGGGGCTCGATGAACGCTTTGATCTCTCGCAGCGGCTGGCCCGGCTCGAGCACCGGCCGCGCGAGCGCCGCGGCGATCTGGGCTTCGTCGGCTGCCCGGGCACCGGTCGCGGTAACGAACATAAGTACTATGCCGCTGACGGCAACCAGCCAGAACATGCGAGCGGTCAGATGCACGAGATCACCTACAGGTGCGGGACAACAGGAACTCGCGGAGTGCGCTGCCGTGCGTCAATTCTTCGGTTCGACGAAATCAGGCAGCGTGCCGATATCGTATTGCACCTGCTTGAGAAACGCGAGCAAGTCGGCCAGGCCCTGCGGGTCGACGGTTCGTTCGAGTCCCTCGGGCATCAGCGACTTGCCGGTGCTGATGATTTCCTCGATGTTGCTTTTCTGCAGCGTGTCGCTGGCCCCCTTATCGCGCGCGAGCGTGATGCTGTTGGCCGTTTCAGCCACGATCAGTCCCGACACGGTTCGGCCCGCGTCGTCGGTCACGACATAGTTGACATAGCTGGGCTGCACTTCGCGATTCGGATCCAGGATGGCTTCCAACAGCGCCTGCGGAGTTCGATTGCGAATCAGGGCCAGGTTGGGTCCGACCTGGAAACCGCGTTCGCCCAGCCGGTGGCAGGCCATGCACTCGCGCTCGTACACCGTCTCGCCGCGAATCGCATCGCCCGGCGAGGCCAGCGCCGACTGATAGCCAGCGATGACCTCGGCCCGCGAGCTGGTCTGGCCGAAGATCTTGGCGGCATGCTCGCGCACCGTGGTATCCTGGTGGCTCACGAGCGCGGTGCGCGTGCCGGCGGTCACCTGGCCGGAGTTGATCCGCTTCTCTTCGCAGGCGTCGAGCAATTGCCCGGCCCAAAGGGGACGCGACGCCAGCGCCGCGATGATTTCTTCTTGCAATTTCGGCGTCGAGGCGCGCCACGAAGCAATCAGGCGCTCGGCCACGCGCGGCTCGCCCACGTGCGCCAGAATTTTGACCGCGGAAATCTGCAAAGCCTCGGGCTGATGTGGTTCGACCAGTTCGGCAAGGGCGTCGCGCGATTCGTTCCCGCCCGCCAGACTCAACACGCGCAGGGCCTCTTGCCGCTGGGCAACGGGCGATTTCGCATCGCGCGCCGTTCGCACGGCCTGCTGCACGAGTTGCTCGAGCATGGCCGCCGACGCCGGCGAGGCGGCAGTCCTGATCGAGGTCAGCGAACTGCCGGATCGCTGCAATCCCGCGCCCAGGCCCGTGACCGTGGCTGTTTGCACCGAAGGCGTCGTTGCCGAACCCGCTGCGGCATCCAGCACGGCATTCACTTCATCGGCCTTGTTGCGTGCCCCCACGATCGTGGCCAACTGCTCGAACCAGGCAGGCGCCGCCGGCTGGGCGATGAATTCGGTATCGTGAGCCAGCGCGCCCAGCACGCGATGGGATCGATCGGCGCACGACGACAAGACGGCCGTCCGCGTCCACGCGTCGGCTGCATTGCGCGCGGCGATCGCCGCCAGAGTCTGGACGGCCCGATCATCATCAATCTCGCCCAGAGTAAAGGCCACCTGAAAGCGAACTCGCGGATCGGGGTCGGCGGCCAGCGACAAGACTTTTTTGACGAGCGCCGTAGACTCGCTGAGACGCGGTTCCTCCAATCGCACGGCATGCTCGCGCACGCCCGGCGCCGCATCGCTCAACCCGACCAGCAGGTCGCGCTCCTCGAGCGCTCCCAATCCGTCGAGCGCCCACAAAATGTGCATCCGACCCAACGCCGACGGCGATTCGGTCAGTCGGCGCCGCAGCGGATCGACGGCCGCCCGATCCTGGCGTTCGAAGATCAATCGCCCGGCCGTATCGCGCCACCATCCACCCGGATGCTCCAGATGCCCGACCAGTTCGGCCGTGGTCGCCTTTCCCAATCGCGGGGCGGGCGAAGGAACGAAGCCTGGCGGAGCCAACCGATAGATGCGACCCTTGTCGCGGCCGTTGGAGAGATCCAAGTGCTGCACCACGTCGCCCGCGATATGAATCGATTCGATCACTTCGCGCGACATGTCCAGCACGTACAGCGTGCCGTCCGGCGCATTAATGCAATTGACAGGCCGGAACCAGGTGTCGGTCGAGCGGACGAACTCGGTGTTGGCGTCAGCCCGTTCGGAACGGAAAGTTGCTCCCTCGGCGGTCAGGCGGCGGCGATGGACGAGATTGTTTTGCGAGCAACCGATAAATAAATTTCCCTGGTACTCGGCCGGATAGGCGTGGCCGCGATAGATCGTCAATCCGGCAGCCGCGTCGATCACGTTGTGGCTCAAACCGGCCGACTCGGGCGATCGCTCTCCGGCCACCAGCCGGCGGCTGGAGCGAACCTGGCGCCAGCGCTCGATGGGGCTGGTGCGAAAAATCGGCGTCACACCCGGCGCCAGATCGTTCAATGCCGTGGGAACCGCCAGATTCGGATTGCGGGCCAGATAGTGCTGAGCGAGCACGACGTGGTAGGCCGGCTTCGACTCGCTGCACAAAAAGCGATTGAACCAATCGTCGAACGCATTGCCGAATTGCTTGGACCCGCTGACGGTCTCGAACGCGCCCGAGACGGGGTCGAAACGAAAATCGCGGCTCGAGAGCACGATTGGCGAAGCGTCGTCCTTGTCCGCCCGGCGGATGGCGCCGCCGTTGGTCGAGCCCGATCCGTAGATTCTGTGATCAACGTGCCAATTCAAATTGTTGACGCCCCCCTGCTGATTGCGGTCGCCAAAGCCGGTGTAGACTTTTTCGATGACGTCGGCCCGATGGTCACCGTCGGCGTCCTTCAGGTACCAGATATCGGGCGCGGCGGCGACGTAGACCCCGCCCTTCCAGCAGACCACGCCGGTGGGCCAGACCAGCTTATCGGCAAAGATCCAACTTCGCTCGTACGTGCCGTCGCCGTCGGCGTCTTCCAGATAGCGCACGCGGCCCAGTGGCGTTTGACCTTCCTTGGGCCGGTAGGGATAGTCGAGCATTTCGGCGACGTACATGCCGCCGTTCTCGTCAAAGCAGGCCGCCACCGGATCGGTCACGTCGGGCTCGTGTGCGACCAGCTCCATGCGAAAGCCGTCTTGCACCTCGAACGATTTCAGGGCCTCGGCGGGAGACAGGGCCGCTTGAGGCTTGAGAAATTCGGCGAGCGAATCTCCCCGCAGCGCGGCGGCCGCCGGGACGAGCGGCTTCGATTCGGCAGCAGCGTTTCCACCTTCGGCCGCGGCGGTTCTTTTCGGCGGCGGTGGCGGCTCGCCGCGGCAGCGCATCTCGACCAAGATTTCGCGCGAACGGCGAAAGTAGTCGATCGACGCCGCCTTCTCCGGTTCCTTGCGCGCTTCGTGATCGGCAATCTGCTCATCCACGCGAGCCAGCAGCCAATCGACGTCGGCGGCGCGACAGGGCGGCTTGCCATTCAAGCACACATAAACGGGATTCGTGTGCGATTCAGCGTCAGGGCTGCCCGTGGGCGATTTGGAAAACGCGCGGGCCGCGATCCAACTCGACTCGTCCACGACGATCGTTTCGGTCAGCTCGATCGTTTGAGGTTGCCCTGGTTGCGGCGCGACCTTCCGTTCGTGAACGACGCTCCCGCCCACAACGAGCTGCACATGAGTCACTGGCGCCGTCGGACTCTCGACCGTGACGCGGACCTTGACGGAGCGCGGCGCGGCGTCGCTGGTGGTGATGATGTCGCCCGGGCGATGACCATCCACCTCGAGCAAGACTAGCGGGCCGGTGGTCATGAAGCTGCGGCCTTGAGCGGCGCCTGCCAGCCAATCGGGGAAATTCGCGTCGCCGTCGATGTAGACATAGGTGCGGCAATCACCCAATTTGCGGCAGGCCGGATAGTCGCAGGCTGCCACGCCGGGAAAGCGAAAGCCGGCTCCCAGCACGTGATACCAGCCCTCCAGACCGATGCCGCGATAGATGCCGAACTGCAACAGCTCGACGCCATCGGTCGCGCCCTGCACCAGGTCGGCCCAAATTTCTTGAGCGTAGCCGCCGTGGGCGTGAAAGGAGTATCCGCCCTGCTCGCGGGTTTCCGCGCCGATCGCGCCAAAGACCGGCCCGCGGTTCGGGTCGAGCTTCGTGCCTTCGAGCACCAACTGATCCCGCAAGAAGAGGTTCAAATGACCCGAGACGACGTTGCGATACTCCTGGCCGGAAACAATCTGATAATCGCCGCGGCGACGGATCGACTTGCGGCCCAGTCCGCGCAATTGCGGCGTGACCAGCTCGGGCATCAGTCCCGGATAGGCATTGGTCTCGTTGTAGCAAAGGACCATGCCCAGGCGGATGTCTTCGGCCTCAAGCAGATCGAAGACGGTGGTTTCGTCGGCGTCGCTGGCGCGAATGAAGTGCAGGTGCGGATCGCCGGAGTGCCAGCCGCGGGCCGCCAGCGGAGCGTCATTGGCGATGGTGAGTTGGACATCACGTGTCGCGCCGGCAGCGACTTCGACGTTCAGACTCTCTGGCGCGTACTCAAACCCTTTCCAGACTTCGATCCGCGCGGCGCCGGCCGGCACGGCGACGCTGAACTTGCCAGTGGTGTAGAAGAAGTGGCCGAAATAACGTATCGGGGCCTTGGTCGGACGGTTGCCGGCCAATCGTTCGGGCCAGGTGCCGGTCAGGCTAAACGCGGCCAGCGAGTTTTTCGCCGGTTCGTAAAAGTTTCCATCCGCGCCGATCACGTTCACGCGGCAGGCCGTGGGGCGCCCGGTTGCGCGATCGACGATCGTGACGTTCAATCGCCCCGCTTCGGGCCCCGCGGCCACGGCCGGTTTGCCTTCGCGCTCTTGGCCGAGCGGAGTGAAGATCGAGGCTTCGTCGCGCGGATTGAGGGGCTCTTTATCGAACTGCCCGTGCTGCGCCCAAGCAACGTCCACCAGACAGGCCGCGATGCACCACGCCAGTCCGGTCGCGACAAGCGGGCGCGCAGCGAGCGGACGGGGACAGCTCATGGCTTGTCTCGAATCGCGGGGCAAGGCGGGAAATCGGCGGCGCGTGCTAACTCTGCACGCACAGCCGCAACGCTGCCCATGCTACATCGAGATTCCAACGCTCGCAACGATTCTCGGCACCGCGTCCCAGGACAGTCTCAAAGAAGGCGTTACTGTCCACCAGCGGTCGATTTGTCCTTGGCGGCTACCTGTGACTGGGCTGCCGGCATGGTGGCGTAGTAGCCCACCATCATTTCTTCCCAGGTTTGCAGGCCGAAGCGCACCGTGGCCGTCGGGTCGGGATTCCAAGGGTTGGCGTCCGAGTTGTCGTAGTGCGCCGTACACAGCAGCCTCGCGCCCTTGGGCAGGAACTTGGGCTCGGCAAAATCGTAACGCAACTGCCAGTTGAAATCGTAGCGTGGCACGTCCAGGATGATCTCGCGGCGGCCATCGGGATATTCCACGTCGAAACGGAATGACTTTCCGCGAAAATGCATGTGCGGAAACAGGCTCAACAGCAGTGTGTCGCGCACGAAGCGCGTGCCGCTCTTGATCTCGACGTCGGAGGCGCCGGGCGGAATGTTGATGTCCATGTTCACGGCCATGCCGTAGTTCACGCGCTTGCGGACCTGGCTCGCATCCATCAGTCGCAGGCCCACGAAGCTACGGTCCTGTTGCTCGGTGCCGTTGGGAGTGTAGTGCAATTGAATGACGAACGACGAGCCTTTCTCGATCTTGACGGCGCAGCCCTCCGGATAGCTCCAGGGGTTCATGCCGGGCGCGTAGATGGCGACGATCTTTCCCACGGCCTGGACTTCTTCCAGACGGTTGACCTTGATGCCCGGCCCGACGGCAAACAAGACGACGTGATGCACCACGGTCGGATTGCCGGGGCGACCTTCGGCCGAACTGATCCACATATCTTCCTTCAAGTCCGGCTCGACCACGAAGTATTGATAGTCGATCGCTCCCTCGGCCGGCACCTTGAAAGCCTCGGGCATGCGATACACGATATCCGGCTCGCCCATCCGCCAGCCGGCCGTGAACTTGGGCGGGGTCGGCAGATCGGCCGGGTCACCCGCCGGGCAGCCGCCATCGATCCAAGCGAAGAGGGTTTGCTTCTCCTCGTTGGTCATGCTGCAATCGTTCGAGAACTTGCCGTACTTAGGATCGGCCAGCCAGGGAGGCATGCGATTCTCGCTGACCACTTCGCGAATGTTATCGGCCCAACCGGCTACCTCGTCGTAGGTCGACAAGGCGAAGGGCGCCAACTCTCCTTCGCGGTGGCACTCCACGCAGCGACGATTCAAAATCGCGGCCACGTGCTTCGTATAGGTAATCGCGCCGCTGGGCTCGATCTTTCGCGCTCGGGCGATCAGGCAGCCGGTAAACGGCGTCGACGCCTGGCTGACGGGTTTGCCGTCGAGCAATTCGTTGAGCGCGGCCACCAGGTCGCGTGTCGTGGCCTTGCCGCGTTGCGCGCCCACCAAAAACTGATCGTCGATCCGGCCGTGATAGCGCACGACCCGCTTCTCGTCGAGTATGAAGGCCTCCGGAGTGCGCGTCGCGCCCAACTTGTCGGCCAGCGCGTTGCCGGCATCTTTGAGTAACGGAAAGTCGACCCCGTAATCCTGAATGAATCGCGTTAGCTTGGTGGGCGTGTCGTTGGCGTTGGCATCGACACCCAGAAACGCGACGCCCCGCTCGCCGAACTGGTGAGCCAGTTCGACCAGACGCGGCGCATAGAGCCGAGCCATCGGACAGTCGGCCGCCAACAGCACGATGACGACCGCCTTCTTATCGGCATCGTCGGCCAGCGAGTAGGCCTTGCCGTGAAAATCGCGCAGAGAAAAATTCTCGACCTGCTTGCCGATCGCGGCATCGGCGGCCAGCAGCGACTGGCCATAACCCGTCATCAACATCCCACACGTAACAATAGCGGTCAGCAATCGTTTCGACATGGTTTCCTCGCGCGTTGGGATGGATCGTGGGGAAAGGGTCGCTCGCTATTGTAGCGGGGCTGCGCGCTGGCGGCTGCGCGGAGATCTAGCGGCCTTATCGGCCGGCGGGTTTCAGAGGCTTAATCCACGACGTTTGCGTCACCAGGTGCTCGAGCGCCGCAAACGATATCGCCGCGTTGGTGGCAAACCGCGGGCTCGAGTTGGCCGGGAACGTGGCCAAAGTGGCGTCACCAACCAGAAACACATTGAAATCCTTCGATAGGTTCTGAAACCCGGCCGTCGTCTTGCAGTAGCACATGTCCGTGGCGTAACCGGTCAGCAACACATGACGTATACCCTCGGCCGTCAAGAATTGTTTCAACGGCTCATAGCCGGGTGTGTCGTAAATCACGACGTCCTCGGGATCGACCTCCACGTCCTTGGTCACCGGAATCGGCAAGTCCCAGAAGCCGGCGTTGTTGAATCGCGGGCCGGGATCGAGGCCGCTGAACTGGCGGAAGTAGTCGATCACTGGTTTGTCCGCAGAGAGCGTTAGTTGCCGCGGCACGTTCTCGCCCCGATAGTCAAAGCCGTTGAGCTTCGCGTCGAGCTCCGCCGCCCCCTGACGGCGGTCCGCCTCGCTGGGGCGCGACGTGAACGAGCGATACATCTTCTTGCGAATCGGGTCTTCGTTGCCCGGCAGGCTGTACATCACGAGCGACACCCGTCCGCGCAGCGACTTGATCAGCGGGTTGATCACCTCGCGCGTGTGCCGACCGGCCAGGTGATTCTTTTCAGGCGTGCAGAAATCGGCCGCGCCGGCCGGCTCCGGAGTTCGCCAGCCCTGGCCGTCGTCGACGCCCCAGGGATGGACCATGATCAGCGCCGTGCGGGCCGCTTCTAACCGGTTAGGCATCTCGATGATGCCGCGGGCGTTGTACGAAAATCGCCAGGCGCGGACGTGCAGATCGGCCCCGGGATCGTCGACCAACAGCGGCGCTTCGTAGCGAGTGAGCTCCTGCACTGGCTCGACAAACTCGGGATGATCCGCCAACAGCGGCGGAGGATTGACCAGCCGCGTCAAGCGATTTTCATAGGTCCGCTGGGGTACATCCTCGGCACGAACGTCAGCCGCGGAGAAAATCGCGACCGCCAGTAAAAACGCCGCGAGCCACCACGGTTCACGGCCCAGTCGTACGATAATCTGCCGCATGGCAAAACTCCGATCGCGTATGTCGAAGGCATTGGACTGTAAGGCCGGTCCATCATAACAGGGTGGTTGGCGGCCTCAAACGTTTTTGCGCCGCTGGCGGTCGGCCGGCACGACAAACTAGAATAGCCCTCCAGTTCGACGGCCAACCACCTCTGGAAAGCGCGGAGAGAATCACGTGGGCATCTACGAAGACCTGGGGATCGAGCCCATCATCAACGCCTCGGGCGCTGTGACTCGGCTGGGCGGCGCTCCCATGAGTAGCGCCGTGTTGGCGGCGTTCTGCGAGGCGGCCGAGGAGTCGGTGCCGATCGAGCAACTGCAAGCCGCGGCGTCGAAGGCCATCGCTGCCGCCACAGGCGCAGAAGCCGGCCTGGTCACGGCCGGCGCGGCCGCGGCGCTCACGCTGGGCACGGCCGCGATCCTGGCTCGCTACGACTTGGGACGCATGGATCGGCTGCCCAATTGCGAAGGCTTTCCCAACGAATTCGTCGTGGCTCGGGAGCATCGCAACAGCTACGACCACGCCGTGCGTGCCGCCGGCGCGCGGCTGGTCGAGATCGGCTTTCACGAGATCCTGTCCGGGGCCGGAGTGCGTCGTGCGGAAGCTTGGGAATACGAAGCGGCGTTCGGCCCGCGCACGGCCGGAGTGTTGTATGTCATGATCGAGGGGGCGCAGCCTCCGCTGGAGGAAGTCGTGCGTCGCGCGCATGCGCATCACCTGCCCGTGCTGGTCGATGCCGCGGCCGAATTGCCGCCGCGCGCCAATCTGCAGGCGCTCGTCGCCAGCGGCGCCGACCTGGTGGCATTCAGCGGAGGCAAAGGCATACGCGGTCCGCAAGCCACGGGCATTCTCTGTGGCCTCCGCGAGCTCATCGGCTCGGCGGCGCTGCAAATGCTGGACATGGACGACCACTGGCAGTTGTGGAACGCTCCCAACGAACTGTTCGACCGCGACAAGCTGGCCGGCATGCCGCGGCACGGCATCGGGCGCGGGTATAAAGTGGCCAAAGAGCAAATCGTTGCGCTGTTGGTGGCCCTGAAACAATTCGCCAGCGGCGAGTACGATCGGGAGTTGGATGCGTTTCGCGAACGATTGAACACGATTGTCGCTGCCCTGGTCGACAGCCCAGTTGCCTGCCGCGTTGACCAAAACCACACGGAATGCCTGCCGATCCTGGAAATCAAGATCGACGAGAAAGCGCTGGGACGGACGGCATTCGACGTGTGCCGCGCCCTGCGCGCGGGTTCGCCGCCGTGCTACGTCGGACACGTTGGCTTGCCCGAGGGTAAGCTGCTTATCAATCCCTTGCACTTGAACGATCGCCGCGCGGCGGAGTTGGCTCGCCGTCTGCGCGAGGAGTTGACGCCCAAGAGATAAAAATGCGACAAGGAAAGCTGGCCACGGAGCTCACAGAGAACACAGAGAGGGAGTTACATAGGTCATGCCTTGGCATGGCCAGGGGCTTTGAGGAGGTTCATGTCATGCCAAGGCATGACCTACTGGATTCGTCCCCTCAGTGTCCTCTGTGCCCGTTCGGCTGAGCTCACGGCCGAAGCCTCCGTGGCTATCTGTATTCGGCCGTCGTGAAAAGCAATTGAGTAAGCGGAGAGTTGGATATGGCAGCCAGCGAACGACAAGTCAGAAACGCCGCCCGCGCTCTGTTTGTCGTCGTGCTGTTGGCTTCGACAGCTTGGGCCAAGCCGCCGCTGGACGAGATCGTGGTCGAGGCGAATGTCCGCGTGCCGATGCGCGACGGAGTGTCGCTAGCCACGGACGTGTATCTTCCGCCGCGCGCCGGCCAGGCACCGGACCAGCGCTGGCCCGCGATCCTGATGCGAACGCCCTACGACAAGCAGGGCGCCAAGGCTGACGCGGAGTTCTTCGCCCGGCACGGCTATGTGTTTGTCGTGCAAGACACCCGTGGGCGTTACGCCTCGGACGGCGTCTGGCATATGCTCACCGACGATGGTCGCGACGGCTTCGACACCTGCGGGTGGATCGGCGGTCAGAGTTGGTCCAATGGCAAGCTGGGCACGATCGGCACCTCGTATGTCGGCGGAACGCAGCATGCCCTGGCGATGGAGCGGCCGCCGCAGCTCGTGACGTCGATTCCGGTCGACGCGATGTCCAATCTTGGCTATCAGGGAATGCGCAACGGCGGCGCGTTCGAGCTGCGGTTCTGGAACTGGATTCATTCGATCGCCGGTCCGCACGGCAGCCGGCAGGCGCGCGATCCGGCCACGGCCGCCATGCTGTTGGAAATGAAGGACCGCCGCCGCGACTACCTGGTCAACCTGCCGCTGCGCCGCGGCACGACTCCGCTCAAGCATCTGAGCGAGTACGAGCAGTGGCTGGTCGAGGCCATGGGGCACGGCACGAACGACGACTTCTGGCGGCAGAACAACATCCTGGACCATGGCCAGCAATATTATAAGGACATGCCGGTCTATCTGGTCGGCGGCTGGTACGACTCCTGGGCCGGCAATACCACGGCCAACTTCGCGGCATTGACGCGCGCGATCAAGGGGCCGGTGTACTTGATCATGGGGCCTTGGATTCACGGCCAGCAAGGCTCCTCGCGTCACGGGCAAGTCAGCTTCGGCGCAGGCGCCGCCATCGCCGATCCGCGCGCCTGGCGACTCGAGTGGTACGATCGCTGGCTGAAGGAAATCGACAACAGCGTCGGCAAGCAAGCTCCGTTTGCCACGCCGGTGCGGATCTTCGTGATGGGAACCGGTGATGGGCGCAAAACGTCCGACGGGCTGCTGAACCATGGCGGCGCCTGGCGCGACGAGCGCGAATGGCCGCTGGCGCGTGCAATGCCTACGCGTTATTACTTGCAAGCCGGCGGAGGACTTTCGCCGGCCACGCCCACGGCCGGCGCGAGCGCGACCAGTCTGCAATTCGATCCGGCTCGGCCCGTGCCAACGATCGGCGGGAACATTTCCTCCGGCGGCGACATCCTGCTACAAGGCGCCTGGGACCAGCGCGGCGGACCGCATGTGTGGAACGCACTGCAGCCGATTCCGCTGTCGGCCCGCAATGACGTGCTGGTGTTTCAGTCCGATCCGCTGGCCGACGACCTGGAAGTCACCGGCGAGTTGGTCGTGCACCTATGGATTTCCTCGACCGCGCCCGACACGGACTTCACGGCCAAGCTGGTCGACGTGTATCCGGCCAGCGCCGACTTTCCGGGCGGGTTCGATCTGAACATCGGCGATGGAATCGCGCGGACCCGGTTTCGCGAGTCGCTCGCGCGAGAGACACTGATGGAGCCAGGCACGATCTATCCGCTCGTGATCAAGCTCTATCCCACGTCGAACGTGTTCAAGCGCGGCCATCGCATTCGCGTCGATGTCTCGAGCAGCAACTTCCCGCGATTTGACGTGAACCCGAACACGGGCGAGCCGCTGAACGACAATCGCCGCACCAGCGTGGCCACCAACACGGTGTACCACGACGCGGCCCACCCGTCGCACATTGTCCTACCCGTCGTGCCCATCAAATCGCCACAACCCTAACCGCCGCGGAGCGTTCGATTCTTGCAAGCCAACTCCGCGGCCGATGAGCCCGTTTCGCCAGCGTCCGAGTCCAGCGGCGACAAACCCACGGGCTCGAGCTTCGTCGAGCGGAAAAACACCTGGATCACCCTGTTGGCCGTGGCCGGCATCGCGACGCACCTGGTGCTGCGATTCCTGACGGTCGCGCCGGGTAGCGTGGCGAACATTCCGCTTTACGTGGTGCTTGGTTTGGGCGGAGCGCCGCTGGTCTACGACTTGCTCGTGAAACTTTGGGCCCGCGAATTCGGCTCCGATCTGCTGGCGGGAATTTCCATCGTCACGTCGGTGCTGTTGGAAGAGTACCTGGCCGGCGCGTTTGTCGTGTTGATGCTCTCCGGCGGCGGCGCTTTGGAAAGTTACGCCGTGCGCAGCGCGTCGTCGGTGCTGGCGGCGTTGGCGAAGCGCATGCCCTCGGTAGCGCATCGCCGCCGCAATGGCGAGGTGGTCGATATTCCGCTGGCAAAGGTCGCCGTGGGCGATCGGTTGATGGTCTTGCCGCACGAGATCTGCCCGGTCGACGGCGTCGTGGTCGAAGGCCGCGGCGTGATGGACGAATCGTATCTGACGGGCGAGCCCTACATGATGTCGAAGGCGCCCGGCTCGCAGGTCCTCTCGGGTTCGATCAATGGTGAGAGTGCCTTGACGATCGAGGCCGGGCGGCTGGCCGTCGACTCGCGCTACGCGAAGATCATGCAAGTCATGCGCAGCTCCGAGCAGCAACGGCCGCGGATTCGCCGCCTGGGCGACCAGTTGGGCGCGTACTACACTCCGCTGGCAGTTGCCATCGCCCTGGCGGCCTGGGCCGCCAGCGGCGATGCGACCCGATTTCTGGCGGTGCTGGTCGTGGCGACGCCCTGTCCGCTGTTGATTGCGATTCCTGTGGCGATCATTGGCTCGATTTCGCTGGCAGCCCGACGCGGCATCATCATCAAGGATCCCGCGGTGCTCGAGCAGGTCGAAAATTGTCGCACCGTGATTTTCGACAAGACTGGCACGCTCACCTACGGCGAGCCGAACCTGGTCGAGCAGGACATTGTTGAGACGGATGTCGTCGAGCCGTTCAGCCCGCCTCAAGTGCTGGCCTACGTGGCCAGCCTGGAACGCTACTCGAAACATCCCCTTTCGTCGGCGATCGTCGAGGCGGCACGCCGCGAGAAGCTCGAGCTCGTCGAAGTGGTCGAAATGCGCGAGCAGCCGGGCAAGGGGCTGCGCGGCAGCGTGGCAGGGCACGACGTGTGGGTGATCAGCCGCAAGCAACTGATCGCTGAAATTCCGCAAGCCGCCGACCGGTTGCCCTCCGTGTCCAGCGGACTGGAGTGTTGCATCGCGATTGACGGCCAATACGCCGGGCGATATGTGTTCCGCGACGAGCCGCGCGCCGATGGTCTCTCGTTCGTCAGTCACTTGCAACCCAAGCATCGTTTCGAGCGCGTGTTGTTGGTCTCCGGCGATCGCGAGTCCGAAGTCCGCTTCCTCGCGGACCGGGTCGGCATTCGCGACGTGTATGCGGGCCAAAGTCCGGAACAGAAGCTGGAGATCGTTCGCCGCGAGACGGCCCGCGCCAAGACGCTGTTTCTGGGCGACGGCATCAACGACGCTCCGGCGCTGACGGCCGCCACGGTGGGTGTCGCCTTCGGACAGAATAGCGACATCACGAGTGAAGCGGCCGGCGCCGTCGTGATGGATAGCTCGCTGGAACGCGTCGACGAGTTCCTGCACATCGGTCGCCGCATGCGTTCGATCGCGCTACAGAGCGCGCTAGGCGGAATGGCGTTGAGCCTGGCGGGCATGGGATTCGCCGCGGCCGGTCTGCTGCCGCCCGTGGCCGGCGCGATCGCGCAGGAAGTGATCGACCTGATGGCCGTGCTCAACGCGCTGCGCGTGGCGATTCCACCCAAGAGCCTTACTGATTTCTAGATTCGCCCGCGCTCGGCGGCAAGCGAGCAAGCAGTGATGACCAATTCGCCAACCCAAACGATCATTTGGCCGCGACTACTCCGTCAGCACGTGCAGCAAAGCGTCGGCGGCCTGAGTCTCGTCCAGCTCTTGCCGTCGCCAGCGCTCGAGGACTGGGTCGACGTCGACTCCGCGATCGTGGAATCGCTCGGCCAGAATCTGCTGCGCGCGGCGCAAGAGTAATTCCGCATCGCTGCCCGCTGGCGAACGCCGCCGCGGCGTGCTGGCCACGACCGACCATAGTTCGCCCAGGCCGACGCCCTTGGTGGAGCTTACGTTCAACACCGGAATTTCGCGGCAACCCGGCAGGCTCAATAGCTCTTTGACCTGCGATTGAGTACGCTCGGCCCCGGCCAAGTCGGACTTGTGAATTACGACAACGTCGGCCACTTCCAACAGCCCGGCTTTCTCCCATTGCAACTCGTCGCCACTTTCGGGCTGCAACAACAGCACGACGATATCGGCCAATTCGCGGACGGCCGTATCCCCCTGCCCCGCGCCCACGGTCTCCAGCAGGATCACGTCGAAGCCGAATTCCGCCAGCGCTCGGATCATCAGGTCGACGTGCTCGGCCACGGCCTGGTGCCCGCCGGTGGCCGCCAGGCTGCGAATGAACAGCCCGGGATCTTCCGGGCGGCTGGGCATGCGGGCCCGATCACCCAACACGGCGCCGCCGGTCAGCGGGCTTTGCGGATCGCAAGCCAACACGGCCACGGTCTTGCCCGAGATGCGCAGATGCTCGGCCAGCTTGCCGACCAGCGTGCTCTTGCCGACGCCCGCATTGCCGGTGACAGCCACCACATGCGTGCGCTCGGTGCGCGGCAGCAGGGCCGCACGCACGGCGTCGAGCGTTTCGCCTCGGGCGATGAGCGTCAACACTCGGGCCAGCGCCAGCCGGTCGTGGGCCAAAAACCGCGAGAGGAGATCGTCAAGCATGGGTGCGGCTCCCCTCGGCGCGCAGGAAGTCGACGATCTCGGGCAGCGGCGTGCCGGGTCCGAAGATCCGCGCCACGCCCAGGGCCAGCAGCTTCGGCACGTCGGCCTCGGGAATGATCCCGCCGACCAACACGCCCACATGGTGCAAACCGGCCGCGCGCATCATGTCGATGATCCGCGGCACCAGCGTCATGTGCGTGCCGCTCAATAGGCTGATGCCGACCCAATCGGCGTCCTCGTCGGCCACGGTGCGAATCACGGCCTCGGGCGATTGCCACAGCCCGGGATAAATGACGTGAAACCCGGCGTCTCGCAACGCCCGGGTCACGACCTTGACTCCCCGATCGTGGCCGTCGAGCCCGACCTTGGCCAACACGATTCTCAGCGGCGCCTGATTCTGCATGAAGGTTGTTGCTCTCGTTGAAAAGGGCCCAAAATACTCAGGCCGTCGCATTGCACGGGCGGGATGTCAGTGCCACGCGAGGAATGACAATTCATTGACGGGCTAAGCACGCTGCACGGACCTACACCACGGCCGAATCGCAACGGCCGTAGACGTCGGCCAAGGCGTGCATCAACTCGCCCACCGTGGCCCGCGTCCGCACCGCGTCGAGCAGCGTGGGCATGATATTCTGCCGGGCTTCGGCCGCGCGGCGGACGGCGTCCAGCGCGCGGCGCATGTCTTCGGCGCTGCGCTCGGCTTTAACGCGGCGGAGCGAATCGATTTGTTCCGATTCCACCTCGTGATCGATCGTGAGAATTTCAAGCGGCTTCTCGTCGGTTTCTTGATAGGCGTTGACGCCCACGATGATCTTGTTGTGGGCGTCGAAATCGCGCTGGAAGGCAAACGAGGCTTCGGCGATCTCGCGGCGGAAAAAGCCGCGATCAATGGCCGGCAGCATGCCACCCAGCTCCTCGATGCGATCGAAGTAGGCATTGGCTTCCTGCGCCATCTGCCGAGTCAGCGTCTCGACGAAGTAGCTACCCCCCAGCGGATCGACCGTGTTGGTCACACCTGTCTCGTGGGCCAGCACTTGCTGAGTCCGCAAGGCCAAGGTCACGGCGTGTTCCGATGGCAGCGCCAACGTCTCATCCATGCTATTGGTGTGCAGCGACTGGCATCCGCCCAGCACGGCGGCCAGGGCCTGGTACGCCACGCGGATCAAATTCACTTGCGGCTGTTTGTCTTGCAGCGAGCAGCCGGCGGTCTGGGCGTGGAATCGTAGCTTCCACGAGTTTTCGTTGGTGGCGCCGTAATGATTTCGCAGCCGATCGGCCCATACGACCCGCGCGGCCCGATACTTGGCCACTTCCTCGAACAGATCGTTGTGCGCGTTGAAGAAAAAGCTCAGCCGCTGGGCGAACTGGTCGACTTTCAATCCGCGGGCCAGGCACTCGTCGATGTAATGGAAGCCGTCAGCCAGCGTGAAGGCCAACTCCTGCGCGGCCGTCGAACCGGCCTCGCGAATGTGGTAGCCACTGATCGAAACCGGGTTCCACTGCGGCACGTTGTGCGTGCAAAACTCGATGACATCGATCGTCAGCCGCACCGACGGCTCGGGCGGAAAGTAGATCTCGTTTTGCGCGTGGAATTCCTTGAGCGTGTCGTTCTGGATCGTGCCCCGCAGATTGCGCCACTCGAAGCCCTGATCCTGGGCGTTGGCCAGATAAAAGGCCATCACGATCGCGGCAGGGGCGTTGATCGTCATCGACACTGAGATCTTGCCGATGTCGATGCCGTCGAACAGTTGCCGCATGTCGTCGATCGTGTCGACAGCCACGCCCAGCCGGCCCACCTCACCCAGCGAGCGCGGGTCGTCGCTGTCCAAACCCATTAGCGTGGGCAAGTCGAAGGCCGTGCTCAGCCCGGTCTGACCCTTGCCGACCAGAAACTTGAATCGCTCGTTGGTTTGCCGCGCGGTGCCGAAACCGGCAAACTGCCGCATCGTCCACAGCCGCCCGCGATACATCGAGGCATGCACTCCGCGGGTGTAGGGATACTGGCCCGGATAGCCCAGGTTGGTTTCGTAGTCCGAACCCGCCAGGTTGTCGGGCGTGTAGAGCGGATCGATCGGCACGCCGCTGACGGTCGTGGCCGGTTGCGGCCCGGCCTCGGCCTTTTCGATTTCCTCTTGCCACCTGGCCCATTGCTTGCGATCGACGGCGGTAGCCATTGAGCTGGGACCCTCGACGTACTTTGCATGCAGCGACAGCGCGGTGCATGGCGGACTGGATATCTCGTGACTGGTTTCTAGTTTAGGGCCAAAAAACGGCCGGAACAAGGCGGCCTTTCAGGTCGCGCCCCAGCGCGGCGGCCGCCGCTCCAAAAAGGCCTTCATTCCCTCCACGGCATCGGGCGCGCGGGCGTTTTCGACCATCATTTCCTCGGTGATCTGATAGGCCATTTCGGTCGATAGCCCTGCTTGCTCGTAAAATCCCCGCTTGCCCAGGCCCAGCGTGTAGGGGCTGGCGGCTGCAATCTCCCGGGCCAGCCGCAATGACTCCTCGAACAATTGGTCAGCCGGCACCACGCGATTGACCAGGCCGATTCGCTCCGCCTCGCGCGCGGAAATCGGCGTCGCCGTAAGCAGCATTTCCATCGCCTTTTTCTGACCGACGGCACGCGACAGGGCCACGGCGGGCGTCGAGCAGAACAAGCCGATCTTGATCCCCGGCGTGGCAAAGGTGGCCTCTTCGGCGGCCACGACCAGGTCGCACGTGGCGACTAGTTGGCAGCCGGCGGCGGTCGCGATGCCCTGCACGCTGGCAATCACCGGCAGCGACAGCGAGCGGATCGCCTGCATGGTCTGACTGCACAAGCTGAACAGCGAGCGGCGCTCTTCGTCGGTCGAATCCAAAATCTCGCGCAGATCGTGTCCCGCGCTAAACGCCGGCCCGACCGCATTGAGAACCACGCATTTCACTTCGGGCGAAGCTTCGGCCTCTTCCAGCCGATCGATCAACTGGCCCAGCGCCGCCCGCGAGAGCACGTTGCGCTTGGCCGGGTTGTTGAGCGTGATCAGGCCAATTTCGTCGCGACGCGCGAATTCGACCAGGGATTTTTCCATACAACGATCCGCCAGGGCCTAGACCCAAATGTCTGAAGTGCAATCGCCGCCCGGAAAGCGCATCTCATGGGCCCGCGCCGGACCGCCCGGCTCGGCGCCGAAATCGACAAAGAACTTCTCGTTCAGCTTCATGCCGCCGTGTTCCGTGTCGCAGTCGATCTGCAACAGGGTCGAGCCCTTGGTGGCCATGTCCGGATAGAACTGGTTGTCCCAACTGCTATATAGCGAGTTGGTCACGTACAGTCGCCGGCCGTCAAGGCTCAACTGCACCATCTGGGGTCCGCCCAGAAAATCGCGGCCGCAAAACTTGCCAGACTTGCCCAGCACGCCGCCCAGCCACACCTGGCCGGTGAGCTTGGGATGCGCCGGATCGCTGACGTCGTATTGCCGCAGGTCGCCGTGCAGCCAGTTGGAAAAATACAAGTACCGATCGTCCATCGAGACGAGCAGGTCGGTGATCAACCCAGGCACCGGGAACGGCCATCCCTTGTGCTCGATCGAATCGACCGACAACACTTTTTCGACCTGCCACTGGTCGTCCTTGCGGAACCAGTGCCACATCGTGCTCGATAACGCGGCCCCCACGAAACCGTGAACGCTGTCGGGATCGTGCTGAAAACGGACTTCGAGCGGAATCATGCCCTGCGGGCCCAGGTCGATCTTCTTTTCCAGCTTTCGCTCTTTCCAGTTCCAGAACAACAGCGAATGGCCGTACTTGCCGGCCTCGACATCTTTAACGTCGAAACCCTTGGAGAACGTGTTGGGCGCGCCCCATTCGCTGGAGACCATCACGTTGTGCCGCGGCTGATACCAGAAGTCGTAGTTGAATTCCAATCCGCTCGCCTTGCCCTCCCAACGCCCCACGATGTCGAACTTGTCGTCGAGCAACAGGAATCCGCCGGGCGCATTTCCCGACGCATCGCCCAGCATCGAGAGCATGATGGTTCCATCGGGCAGACAATGCACGGTGTGCGGAGCGCTCAGGTTGGTCTTGGCCGCGATCCGCTCGGGCTCGATCACTTTGTGCATCTTCAAATCGCGCGGATTGGCAGCGTCGATCACGTAAATGCGACCCGACTTTAAGCCCGGCACAATCAAGTAGCGGCGCGTGTGATCCGGGTCGGCATGGCAACTGCTGCAAGCGTTCCAGCCGAAGTGGTGCAACTCATCGCCCGTGTGCGGCATGTGCAGGCGGCTAACGACTTTGGAATATGTGGGCGAAGCGGGATCCACGTCGACCGTGGCCAGGTAATCGTTCTTGCCGCCGTCGATGCCGACCCTCAGGGCCGTGACGAACAAATCTTTTTCGCGCGGAGCTTTCGCCGCCTCCTGGGGCGAGGCATACGTGCGGCACGCAGCATCATTATCGGAGGCTCGGACGAACCGATCCGTGGATAGCACACCGCTGGTCACCGCCGCAGCCGTGGTCGCTAGAAATTCGCGTCTTCGCATGGAACCGTCTCCGAGAAGTCACGATGAATTGGCCGAAAGGGCGCACCCCACGCCGACCCTTTCGGCTCGCAAAGGTATTATACGCCTCAGAAAACCCTGTTGAAGCGGCCGGCGAACCCGTCAGGCGATCGTGGGCCCGTCAGGCAACCGTGGGATCGTCAGGCAACCGTGGGATCGTCGAGTGCGAACCGCCGGCGAATCCGGTCGATGAGATCCCAGGTGCCCTGCTCGATCGGAATCCCCGCGGCAAGCCGCCGCTCGCGACTGCGCTGCTCGACTTCGCCGGGCACGTAGATTTCGTCATAACCTTCGGCCGTCGGGCAACTCTTGACGTGCTCGACCAGCGCCGCCACGCGGCGGGTAAAGTCGGCCAGCGGCGTAAACCGCTCGATGTCCAGCGCGATGGCCAGCATGCCGTCGGTGACGATCGGCGCATCAGGATACGAGCAGCCCGCCCCTGACAGGGCCCCGGCCAGGATATCGATCGCGAACCCCAGGCCGAACCCCTTGTATCCCACCGGACCGCCGAACGGCAGCAGCGCCCCCAGCGGTTCGTGATAGAAGCTGTTTGCGTCGGTGGTGGGCTGCCCCTGGGCGTCCATCATCCAACCCGGCGGCAGGCTCTTGCCGGCCTGGTATTTGGCCCGCACCTTGCCCTCGGGCGCGACACTGGTAGCCATGTCGAGCAGGATCGGATTGGGTCCGCCCGAGGGCGCGGCGATTGATATGGGATTGGTCGACAGTCGTCGAGCGGTGCCGCCAAACGGAGCGACCGATTGCGCGCCGCCTCCGGTATTGACCATGCCGATGCCGACCAGTCCTTCGCGCGCGGCCATCTGAGTGTACGTGCCAATGCGGCCTGTGTGGCTGCAATTGCGGACCGTGACGGCTCCCACGCCGCCGGCGCGCGCCAGCTCGATGGCCAAGCGCATGGCGCCGTCGGCGATGACCTGGCCGAATCCCCCGCAGCCATCGACGACGGCCGACGCCGCGGCCCGCTGGACAACCTGCATCTTCCGCTCTGGCTTCAATCGGCCGGCATCGATCAACTCGACATACTGCGGCACGCGCATCACGCCGTGCGAATCGTGACCCGCCAGGTTGGCCTCGACCAGGTGCGCGGCGACCAGCGAGGCATGCTCGGGGGGCGCGCCAGAGCGCTCGAAAATCGTGGTGGCCAGCCGCTGGAGCCGTTCGGCCTCGACCGTGGGCATCGTGAATTCTTCCTGGTTTCTCGGGTGGAAAACTCAGGAGCAAGCTAACGCACGAGGGCCGGACCCGTCAAACTGCGTCGCTGGCGACCGCGTGCTTGCCGTGTGCCGGACGGTGATTGATAATGGGCAGCCAGAGGGCGATCTATTTTAGGTGCCGGGAAGCTGGTGCGGGCCACGACATGCAACGTCATCCGCCGAACTCGAGACGCCGATTGGTCCTGGCGGCCTGCCGGGGGATTATTTGTCTGGCCGGCTGTCTGGCCGGCAATGCGCGGGCCGCTGACACCATCGAGTTCAATCGCGACATCCGGCCCATCCTGTCGGACAATTGCTTTCAATGCCACGGGCCCGACTCGGCCCAGCGCAAGGCCGACCTGCGG
>JANNQN010000263.1:0-7403 GCA_031400775.1 Planctomycetia bacterium
TTTTGCCAGCGATGCAGTGCATGTACAAGTGCGAAGCCGGCAAAAAGGCCTATCCCTGCTGGCACAGCAATGGCGATTGGTACGGCCTGGAGAATCCTCGCTGGATGGATCTCCTGATGCAATACAACGAGATGACCGACGACGGCGCGATCAAGCTCACCATGAACGGCTCGGTCTGTCTGGCGCAGGTCCATTCGTCGGAGTATCGCACGCAGATCGAAACCATCTACCTGTCGGCGCTCGATGTCAGCACCGAGCGGTTCCGCTTTGACGTGCAGTTTTTCGGCAACTCGAACACCGTGTTTCAGGCCTTGGGCGCGGTACGAGGCGGCGGAGTCGAGCGGACCACGCTGTTGCAGGGTAACATTCCGAACGACACGACCTACTCGATGCGGAAACGCTTCTCCACCGGGGCGGAGCTACTCGTGGGCTTTGCCAACTCGTTTGTCTGGCAATTCGCCGGACCCGATACGAACATCAGCTCGTCGCTTCTGAATTTCAGCCTGGTGCAGCCGCTATTGCGCGGCGGCGGTCGGGTCATTGCCCTGGAACAGTTGACGATCGTCGAGCGTAATTTGCTGGCCAACTTGCGCACGTTCCAGCGTTATCGCCAGGGTTTCTACACGGCACTCACGGTCGGCAACGGCTCGGCCGGCAATGTGCAAACCGTAACACGCCGCGGCGGTTTCTTCGGCGGCACCGGTTTGACCGGCTTCACCGGCCAGGGAGCCGGCGGTATCGGTGGCGTGGCCACGGGACAGTTCGGCATCAACGCCGCTCAATTCGGCGGTGGCGGCACGGGCGGAGCCGGTATCGGGTTCGTGGCCGGCGGCGCCGGCAACACGGGCGGTTTTCTGGGTTTGTTGCAATTGCAACAGCAAGTCTACAACGCCGAATCTCTCTTGAGTGCTCTGCTGCGTACACTAGGCCTGCTGGAAGCGAATCTCGAGGCCGGATTGATCGACATCGTGCAGGTCGACCAGTTCCGCCAGCAGATCGAATCGGCGCGGTTCGGCGTGCTCAACGCTCAGGTGACCTACCAAACGGCGTTGGATAGCTTCAAAGCCGGCAACCTGGGACTTCCGCCGGACGTCGCCGTCAAACCCGATGAATCCCTGCTCGTGCAGTTTCAATTTATCGATACGCGCACCGTCGCCGTGCAGCGCATGATCGACGATTTTGTCACCACGGTTGGGCGTCTGCCGCAGGATCCCAATCCGCGCGATATCAAGCGGGCCCTCGATCTACTGGTGGCTCTGCGGGAAAAGCTGGCCGCTCAATTCGCCAGCGGACATGCCGACATGGAGGCTCTCGACGCGAAAACCGCGGAACGAAAGCGGTCCATGGAGGCCAAGCGGGGCGCCCAGTTCGACGCCGATCGCGTTCGCATGAGCGAAAGCCTAGCGGACGTTGAAACCCGATTCAACAACACCGAGGGGGACCTGCAAAACCTGCTCAATAGCGTGGGCACCGAAGAGGCCAGCATAGTTACCGATCGCATTGTGGCCGTCTCAACCGGGTTGTCGGGACTGACGCAAGAGCTGGCCCTGATCAAGGCCCGCGCGCGGCTCGACGCCGTGACCATTCCTTACGTCAACCTGCCTTCGGATCGAGCCTTGGAAATCGCCCGCGCCAATCGCTACGACTGGATGAATAATCGCGCCTCGCTGGTCGACACCTGGCGATTGATCGCGTTCAATGCTAATGCCTTGAAGGCGGGCTTGGATTTGACTTTTAGCGGCGACATGGGCACGGTCGGCAACAATCCGGTGGCGTTCAACGGGCAGAACGGCGCCCTTCGCGTGGGCATGCGGTTCGACGCTCCGTTCACTCGCCGGCTGGAGCGCAACGCCTACCGCAACGCCCTGATCACGTACCAGCAAACGCGGCGCAGCCTTTATTCATACCAGGACGGCGTCAATTTCACGCTCCGCAGCTTGATCCGACAGTTGGAACAGTTGCAGATCAACATGGAGATCCAGCGGCGGGCCGTTGTGATCGCGATTCGCCGCGTCGACAAGACGCGCGAGGACTTGAACAAGCCGCCGGCGCCGTCCCGGCCGACCACGCCCGGCCAGCCGGCCGAACCGGTCGAAACGCTGGGCCCGACCGTGGCGGTCAACCTGATTACAGCACTCAACGACCTGCAGGCCGCGCAGAACACTTTCATGAGCGTGGTGTTAAATCACTATGAGACCCGCATGTTGCTGTATCGCGAATTAGGCATCATGGAGCTGGACGATTGCGGCATGTGGATCGACAAGCCGATAAACGAAGCCGACTGGCTCACCGAAGAAGAAAGCCCGATGCCCCCTTCGCTCCCCACGGAATGGCTGGAGGATGCCGGCGTCGACCTGCGCGCCATGCACGAGGGCCCGAGCGATGAGCTTACGGACCCGGCGGACCGCGAAGCCGAAGTCATGGCCGAGCGAACCGCGGACAAAGCGTCGCGGGCGCCAGTGGCGCTGCGAAAGAGACTTGCCGTGGCGCTCGGTCAAAGCGACCAGGCCGAGGCGGCGCCGCCTGCGGACTCGCGCGAGGTGAATGCGGATGCGGCGGAACTAGCCTCGTCCAAAGTACCTCGCTGGGCGCGGCGAAAAGGCGAGATCGAGCAAGACAAACCGGCCGACGACTTGCCGGTCGCCAAATCGCCCGGCCGGACGACGGCCTCGAGATTGTTGGAGCCCCCGCCGCGGTTCGAACCGAAGGATGAGTCAGCCACGGGCCTAAAGTTGCGCCGCTAGCCTGATGGGGACGGATTTCCGGCGGGGATAAGTTGCTGGTTTGACTTGAATTTACTTGCAGAACAGGAGAGAATACAGGGCACGGCGGCAGAGTCCGTGCCCGACTTCCTACCTGACCATCCCACCGTTCTGCCGGCACAAGAGATCTGGGGCTCGATCATGGCCATTTCCACCAGGGAAGAAGAACGTACGTCCAAATTTGCGGCCGTACTGCAGCACAACGCGCACACGCATGCGCCCGCTCCACCGGTCGGCCGGCGGTTTCGCCTGCCCCGCTGGGTCGTGCTGACCTCCTTGCTGGTCGTGATCCTGGGTCTTGTCGCGGCCGGGTTCAAGTCGAACCTGCTGGGCGGGGCGAGCCCCACCAGCAACGTGCTTACCGAGAAAGTGCGAAAGAGCGACCTCGTCGTTTCGATCGCCGAGGACGGCAACGTCGAAAGCGCGCACAACGTCGATATCAAGTGCGAGGTCCAGGGCGGCGCTACCATCTTGTGGTTGATCAAAGACGGGACGCTTGTGAAGAAGGGCGACGAATTGGTCCGTCTCGACTCGTCGGCAATCGAGGAGAGCATCAGCCAGCAAAAAATCGTCTTCGAGAAGGCCAAAGCCTTGATGATCGAAGCCGAGAAGACCCACAAGGCGGCCGACATTGCCGTCGCCGAGTACATCGAAGGCACCTACGTCCAGTCGCTGCAAGATCTGAAGGCCAAGGCCACGGTCGCCAAGGAGAATCTGGAGACCGCCCGCAACCTGCTGCTCTTCACGAACAAGATGGCCCGCCAGGGGTATGTCACTCCCTTGCAGCGAGATGCCCAAGCCTTTGCCGTGCAACGCGCCACGCTCGATCTGCAAGTCGCCGATACCGCGATTACGGTCCTGGAAAAATTCACCAAGGCCAAGACGCTGGTCGGCTTGGAGAGTACTCGTGACTCGGCCGAAGCCCGCATGGCTTCTGAAAAGGCCGCGTTCGAGTTGGAGGAAGACCGGCTTAACCGAATGAAATCCCAGTTGGGCAAGTGTACGATCCTGGCGCCCGACGAGGGGATGGTGGTCTATGCCAACGAGCAGTCCGGCCGGCGCAGCAGCAGCCAGGTGTCGGCGGTCGAAGAGGGCGCGATCATGCGCGAACGACAGTCGATCATCAAGCTGCCCGATCTGTCTCGCATGCAGGTCAAAACCACCGTGCATGAATCCAAAGTCGATCAATTGCAACGCGGGATGCGGGCCAGAATCCGCATCCAGGGCAACGAGTATCAAGGCGTGGTGACAACTCTTTCGAATCAACCGGAACCTTCGGACTGGTTTTCGGGCACGGTCAAGGAATACGCCGCGATCGTAAGCATCGACAGCGAGGCGAATGGTCTGCGGCCGGGAATGACTGCCGCCGTCGAGATTCTGGTTAATAACTTGAAGGACGTGTTGAGCGTTCCCGTGCAGTCGGTCGTCGAAAAGAGCGGGAAATTCTATTGCTGGGTGAACACCTCGATCGGTCCGGAAAAGCGTCCGGTGATTTTGGGAATGGGAGACAATTCACGTATTGAAATCAAGGACGGCGTGAAAGAGGGCGACGCCGTTTTGTTGAATCCGCGGGCCACGGTGGAAGAAGCCCGCGAGGACGAGCGCAGCGACGAGAAGGTGGACGTCAAGAAGCGCTTCGGCGACGACAAGCCGGCGGCGGTAGCCGGTCCTCCGGGAGGCGCGAGCGGTTCGCGGGCCGGCGGCAAGGGCAAGGGAGGCGGTCGTCCGCAGATGGATATGAAGACGCTGGACAAGGACGGCGACGGAAAGCTGAGCAAAGAAGAAGTCCCGGAGCGAATGAAGGGGTTCTTCGACACGATGGACAAGGACCAGGACGGTTCGGTCAGCGCCGCCGAGTTGGCGGAAGTTCGCAAGAAAATGCAACAGGCGCAACAACAGCAAGGCGGCGGTCCCGGTGGGCCGGGCGCACCGCCGGGCGGCGGCGGTCCTTGAGTCGCTGCTTGTTCTAACCGCGTCTCAGCCAGGGTTTGGCGCCGCCACGTTGCCGCGGAGCCATTCTCCGCATTCATAGGTTCAGGCGATTGGGCTCACGATTCTGGCAAACCCTGCGGCTAGGGCTGAAGAGCCTGCTTCTGCACAAGCTGCGTTCCGGCTTGGCGATCCTGGGCATTTTGATCGGCGTGACCGCGGTCATTTGGCTCGTGGCCATGGGCGAGGGCGTCAGCTACCAGGCCCAGCAGCAGATTAAAGATCTCGGCGCGAACAACATCATCGTTCGCAGCGCCAAGCCCCCCGCGGAGGCCACCCGCGGCGGCGGTTTCATCATCGCCTATGGACTGCTGCGGGACGACTACGACCGCATCGTCTCGAACGTGCCCACGCTGTTGCAGGCCGTTCCGATTCGCGAGATCAAGAAGGAAGCCCGCAATCTCGACAAGGTCGCCGATGCGCGCGTCGTGGGTTGCACGTCGAAATACCTGGAAATGAACAACCTGCACATGTCCCGCGGCCGCTTTCTGAGCGACAGGGATTTCGAGCAGGCCGAGAACGTGGCCGTGATCGGCGATCGCACGGCCCAGGATCTGTTCCTGTACGAAGACCCCATCGGCAAATTCCTGCAAATCGATCAGCAGTTTTACACGATCATCGGTCAGACCGAGTCGAAGACTCCCTCGGGCGGCGTGGGCGGCAGCTTGGCCGCGCAAGACTTCAACCTCGACGTTTACATTCCGCTCTCCACGCTCCATGCCCGCGTCGGCGACACGGTGGTCACCTCGCGAGCCGGCAGCCGCGAAGGCGAGCAAGTGCAACTGAGCCAGATTACCGTGACCGTCTTCGACATCTCGCAAGTCGACGAAACGGCCGAGATCATCCGCAAGCTGTTGGCAAAGTTCCATACGAACCTGGACTATACGATCACGGTGCCCAAGGAACTGCTGCAACAGGCCCAGGTTCTGCAGATGATGTTCAACCTGCTGCTCGTGCTGATCGCCGGCATCGCGCTACTAGTGGGCGGAATCGGGATCATGAATATCATGTTGGCCACCGTGACCGAACGGACTCGCGAGATTGGCATTCGCCGTGCGCTGGGGGCTAAGCAACGCGACATCGTCGCGCAATTCTTGAGCGAAACGATCGTGCTCTCGGCCACCGGCGGCCTGTTGGGCGTGTTCTTCGGATTCCTGTGCTATCCGGCGATCGTCGGCTCGCGAGCCCTCATGCGTCAGTTGTTTCCCGACGTGATCGCGTCGCTGCCCTCGAACATTCAACAACTGGAGCCGCGGATCGCGCCCTGGTCGATTATCGCGGCGTTCTTGATTTCCGTCGGCGTCGGCGTTTTGTTCGGCTTGTATCCGGCCCAGCGCGCAGCCAGGATGGATCCGATCGAGGCTCTCCGGCACGAATAGCGTTTTGCCCAGTCGGTATTGCGATGAAAATGGCGGCCCAGGTCATCGACGTGCACAAGGACTATGTCCTCAAAGGCGGAATCGTCGTGCGCGCGCTGCGGGGCGTCTCGATCGATTTTCCCGAGGGGGATTTCGTCGCCATCATGGGCACCTCGGGCTCAGGAAAAAGCACGCTCTTGAACCTGTTGGGCTGTCTGGATCGAACGACCCGCGGGCAGTACATCCTGGGCGGGCAAGACGTTTCGCAATTGAACGACGACGCGCTGTCCGAGATCCGCAGCCGCTACCTGGGATTCATCTTTCAGTCGTACAACCTGGTCGCGCAGTTGACGGTCGTCGAAAATATCGAGCTGCCGCTGTACTACCAGGGCGATATCTCGGAAGCGGCCAGACGCCGCTGCATCGAGATGGCCGAAATGGTGGGCCTGGCGGATCGGCTCGATCACCGGCCGTTCCAGCTCTCCGGCGGCCAGCAGCAGCGCGTGGCGATCGCCCGGGCTCTGGTGAACAATCCGCACGTGATCCTGGCCGACGAGCCGACCGGCAACTTGGACTCGGCGACCGGTGAAGAGATCATGCAGATGCTCGAGGCGCTCAACGCGACCGGCAAGACCATCATCATGGTCACGCACGAGTCGGAAGTCGCCGCGCGGGCCCATCGCATTTTGCGGATGCGCGACGGCATGCTCGAAACGCACGCGCCCAGCGGGGCGCTTACCTAGTCGCACCGACTCGCCGGCTTCCGGCTTGCGCGATAGGCTCGCCAGTCGAGATTCCGGCTAGTTGGTAACCGTAACCCGAGCCGCCCCGAAGCTGGAAGGTGCTGGTCGAGGTAGCGGGGCTGCCAGATGCGACAGAATCGAAGACCGCCGATTTCACGGCGATGCGGCACTTTGAATAGCGAGACGAGTTCTCAGGGCTCGTTGCCCGAAGATCTGTAGCTCTTGCGACTTGCGGCGACGAGTGCTGCAAATCGAACCATTTCCGGGAGCGGGTTCGCACCAACCGAGCCACCGATCCCAGTATCTACTTTCAGGTATTTGGTGAATTCTCGGGGGGGCGCAGACAATTCGCTTGCGTTCACTCAAAGTCCCACCCATAGTGATGGCCGTTCGCCTGAACCGCCATCCGAAGGCGACGACAAGTTCTCCAAAAGCTAGTTCTTTTCACCCATCGAGAATCGCTGCGACTCTACCGCACTTCTTGGCGTTTGAACTAGCTTTCTTTCTGGCAGTTTCCAGAACGTAGTCTCGGCTGCCATTTCTTCGAGTTG
>JANNQN010000264.1:0-13026 GCA_031400775.1 Planctomycetia bacterium
AGACCTGGCTGGGTGAAGAACGCTATTCCGGCGACCGGGACCTCGAAAATCCGCTCGCTGCCGTGCAGATGGGATTGATTTACGTCAACCCGGAAGGTCCGAACGGCAACCCCGATCCGCTCGCTGCGGCGAGGGATATCCGCGAGACCTTCGCGCGCATGGCGATGAACGACGAGGAGACGGTGGCGCTGATCGCCGGCGGCCATACCTTCGGCAAGACCCACGGGGCCGGTCCAGCGTCCGACGTGGGGCCCGATCCGGAAGCGGCCGGCCTCGACTTACAGGGGCTGGGCTGGAAAAACAGCTTTGGCACCGGCATCGGCGCCGACACGACCACCAGCGGCCTGGAGGTCACCTGGTCCGCCACGCCCACGAAGTGGAGCAACAACTTCTTGTCGAACCTTTTCGGCTACGAATGGGAACTGACCAAGAGTCCGGCTGGAGCGAATCAGTGGAGTCCGAAGAACGGCGCGGGCGCCGGCACAGTGCCGCATGCCCACGACCCCTCCAAGCGTATCGCGCCCTCCATGCTGACCACCGACCTGGCCCTGCGGTTCGACCCTGCTTACGAGAAGATCGCCCGCCGGTTCCTGGCAAATCCAGATCAGCTAGCCGAGGCATTCTCGCGGGCCTGGTTCAAGCTGACGCACCGCGACATGGGCCCGCGCGCCCGTTATCTCGGTCCTGAGGTTCCGGCTGAAGAGCTCATCTGGCAGGACCCGATCCCCGCGGTAAATCACCCCTTGATCGATGCGCAGGACATCGCCTCGCTGAAAGGCAAAATTCTGGCTTCCGGGCTGTCCGTCTCGGAGCTTGTTTCCACGGCCTGGGCGTCGGCGTCCACGTTCCGTGGTTCCGACAAGCGCGGCGGTGCGAACGGCGCCCGCATTCGCCTAGCCCCGCAGAAAGACTGGGAAGTCAATCAGCCGGCGCAGTTGGCGAAGGTGCTGAAGACTCTGGAGGGCATTCAGAGTGCGTTCAACGGAGCCCAGTCTGGCGGCAAGAAGGTCTCGCTGGCCGACCTGATCGTTTTGGCCGGTTGCGCCGGAGTCGAGCAGGCCGCGAAGAATGCAGGTCATGAGGTCACGGTTCCTTTCGCGCCGGGACGCATGGACGCCTCGCAGGAGCAAACCGACGTGGAATCCTTCGCTGTGCTCGAACCTATCGCGGACGGCTTCCGCAACTACCTCAAGAGCAAATTCAGCGTGCCGGCTGAAGCGCTGCTAGTTGACAAGGCGCAGTTACTGACATTGACCGCGCCGGAGATGACCGTACTCGTGGGCGGTCTGCGCGTCCTGAAGACCAACTTCGCAGGGTCGCAGCACGGTGTCTTCACGAAGCGACCGGAGGCGTTGACCAACGACTTCTTCGTGAACCTGCTCGACATGAACACACAGTGGAAGGGGATCTCGAACGGCATAGACATGTTCGAAGGCCGCGATTGTAAAACCGGCGAACGGAAATGGAGCGGCACCCGCGTCGACCAGGTTTTTGGTTCGAACTCGCAGCTTCGCGCCCTGGCCGAGGTTTACGGAAGTTCCGACGCGCAGACTAAGTTCGTCCACGCCTTCGTCGCGGCCTGGAACAAGGTGATGAACCTGGATCGCTTCGACCTGGCAGGAAAGTAGCACGGGGCCTGAGTTGTCGTCTAAGCCCGGACCGTTTTCACCCGCGCGGCCAGCGTTGCGACGTCGACCAGCTCGGCGCGGTCCTTGGCCTGGCGCACCAATTCGCAGATCATTTCGATCGTCTGAAATTTGGGATCGGTCACGTACAGGCAGGAGGGATGCGCGAGAAAGTCGTAGGCTGCGCGGTTCTCGATCGCCCAGGCCACGCCGCGGCGGGTCGCCTCGAGAAACGATTCCAGTTTCCAGCGCCCATTGCGAAACGCGCCCACGTCGCTGATCGGACTCATGGGCACTTCCACCAGGCCGCTGGGATAAGCGAACGGTTGGGCCTTGGCTTGCGCGGCCACGATCGAGTCGAACACCTCGGAGGTCGGCTCTTGCATCGGCTGGCCCACGGCGTGCGGCGGATACAAGCTGCTGACCCACTTGAAACCCAAGTCCAAGAGCATCTGCTGGATGTCGGGCCGATCGGCAAGGCCGGTGGCGAAACCGCCGGGCGTGCGGAAGCCGGCCGGGTCGATGCCCAGCCGGGTCTTCATGGCTTCGCTGGTCAAGCGTATGTTCTCGCGAATCACCTCCGCGGCGGTTTGCCCCTCGATCAGCCACGGCGAGCGGCGGAAGCGGAACTGAATATCTTCGGCCCGCGTGGCCGTGACGTTGACGTGATCGTAGGTATGGTTACCGATCGGATGCCCGGCCTGCACGATCGCCTTGAGCCAATCGACGTTTTCCTGTTCCAGCACGCGGCCGACCGCGAAGCAGTGCAGCACGCCGCCATGCGCCTTGACGCGGCGGCAGGCCTCGACCGTGTAGGCCTTGGTCTGGTCGTTGAGATTTCCCTTCTCGTAGTCCCAGCGCATCTCCTCCCAGACTGGAAAGTTGCGGCTCATCTCCAAATCGAGCGTGATCGCGATCTGGGCTTTCCGCGGCGCGCCGCCGGCCGCTTCGGCCGCGTGCGACCTGTTCGCACCGAGGCCAGCTCCCGCCGCCAGCGCCGACGCGAGAAACGTTCGACGCGAAGAGGAGAATGCGCATTTAGTCATCGAGAATTCCTCGCGCGGCGCAGGGATGGGGAGGACTTACCACAACGACACAAAGAGCACGGAGGAGGAATCGCTTGCGCTTTTGCAGATCCTAACTTATTGGATGGTCGAAGTACCTGCGTCGTTACAAATACAATAAATTACAAATCGCCGACGCGTCGTCGATCGGGGCGCTGATGACCAGGTCTGAATTAATGTTCACAATCTTCCTTCTCCGTGTCCGTTCGGCTGAGCTCACGGCCGAAGCCTCCGTGTCGTTGTGGTTCACTTCCGTGCTTCTTTCGTCGTGCTCTCCGGCGGATCACTTTGCAAATAACTGAACAGATCGCGCAGCTCTTGCGGCTTGAGCGGACTCAATAGATTGTCGGGCATCAGCGATGTTGGCGACTCGTCCAGCGTTTCGACCTGATCTCGGGCGATCACGGTCCTTTCGTTCTTGGCACCCAGCAGCGTAATGCTGCCGGCCGACTGCTCGACCAGCAAGCCCGAGAGCACGCGACCGTCGTTGGCATGGACCAAAAAACTCGCGTACTCTTTGCGGATCATGGCGCTGGGGCTGACGATCGTGGCCAGCAGCTCGTCGGTCTTCTTGCGATTGGCGTGCGTCAATTCGGGGCCGATAGCCGTGCCCTCGCCGAAAAGTTGATGGCACGTGGCGCAGTGTTTCGTGAACAGCAGCTTGCCGGCGTCCGGTTCGCCCGTGCCCGCGCGGAGGTCGTTGTTGATGCGCCGCATTTCGGCCAGCCGCTCCTCGGGCGTGCCCCCTTGGATGCTCCCCCAATGCCGCTTCACCAGCGCGTCGAGCTGTTTGTCGCTGTGCAGTGCTACGGTGCGCAGTTGCTCGATGGAAATCTCTTTCGGAGCGATTTCTCCACGATCGACCGCGGCCAGCAGCCGCTCGGCCCAGCTTCGGCGGCCGAGCAACACGTCGAGCGCCTTCGACTTGAGCGACGGCGGAAGCGCCGACAGCTTCGAGAGCAGCGCGGCGGCAATCGATTCGTCATCAAAGCCGCCGAGCGCGTCGAGCGCCGCCGCGGCCAAGGGCACTGGTTGCTCGTTTGACACAAGCGCGAGCAGAAGCGTCGCCGTCGAGTCTTGTCCCAGTTCGCCCAGGAGTTGCACGGCGGCCGCGCGCGTGGCCGGCGGCGCGGACGAGTCGCTCGCGATCGCGATGGCCCGCTCTTGAGCCGCGGGACGACCGAGCCGGCCCGCCAGACGGATGATCGTCATCTCCGTGGTATCGTCGCGCCAGGCGGCGTCGATTTGCCGGACCAGCGGCTCGGCGACATTGTCGATGCGTAGGCGTCGCCCACCCGCGGCGACCTTTTGGCTGCCGGACGCCGCCAAATCGGCGAACAACTCGCCGGCATTGCCGCCCGCAGCCCGTCCGTCTGAGATACTGGCACGATCGGCAAACCCCCGGTCGAGCGCGACCAGCAAGCTCGGCCGAGCCTCAACCGGCGCGGCCGCCAGTAGCGCCGCGCTGGCCGAATCACCCACGGCGGTGGCTTCCGCCGCGCAGCGCCTCACCAACCGCTCGAGCAAATGATCTCGCACCAGCGGCAGCTTGAGCACGTCGGGCCGGTTGAACATCGCGAGCACGCTGTCGCGGCTGCTGGCGGCGTGCCGCTCGACGGCCCACCATATCAACAGCGGCAAAAACGGATCGTCGCGGTCCTCGCTGCGCGCGAGCAGTTGTTCGATGATCGGAAGCGCCTGCTCGCCAGGCAGCCGTTTGGCCGTGGATGCCAACTGGCTGCGGACCTGCACACTGTCGTCATCGGCTGCCATCTTTGCAAGTCGCGCCGCGATGTTGGGCGCCACTCGCTCCTCATCCCCCAGCAGCCGCACGGTCCACCAGCGGACGTCGGCATTGCGGTGTGCCAGCAGCTTTTCGGCAAAGGCGTCGCTCAACCCGCCGCTGACGTACAGGGCCCACTGGGCTTCCAGGGCCAGGTGATCGTCGGCGCTCTCGATGATCGTCGTTCGCAGCGGCAAGATCGCCTCGGGATCGCGACGATCGGCCAGGATGCGCCGCGCTTTGCGCACCAGAAATTCGTTTGAGCCGCCCAGCATGGCCAGCAGCTTGCCGGTGGGCAGGTCGACCAGCTTCGGCGGCGGCTCGCGCCGCGCTCCGGCGGCCTCGATGCGATAAATGCGGCCGTTCGTGCGATCCCAATCGGCATCGGGATCGGGATGCGCCGTGCGCGGATCGTGCCAATCGCAAATGTAGATCGAACCGTCGGGTCCTACGGTCACATCGCTGGGCGCAAACCAGGCATCATTCGCCAACAGCAAGTCCCCCTCCAGCTTTGCCGAGAACGTCGAGCCCCGCGGCTGGAGCGCGTGCCAATAGGCCGCATGGCCCAGCAGGTCGGCGGCGATATACTTGCCGCGAAACTGCGGCAGCGAGTCGCCCTGATAGACGATTCCACCCACGGTCACGTGTCCGCCACGCAAGTTTTCATGCGGAACGTGATCGAAGTAACCGTAGGCATAGGGATTGTGCAGTGCGCCATGCTTGCCGAACTGCTTCCAGTAGTAGCCGCCTTGCACTCCGTGCAACATCGCGTAGCCGCCATAGTTGGTCGAGTAAAACAAGTTGCCGTGCGCGTCGAAATCGAGCCCCCAAGAGTTGCCGCCCCCTTCGCAGAACAACTCGAAGCGATGCGTGAGCGGATGGTAGCGCCACACGCCTTGCTGAAACTCGATGCTGCGAATGTTCGAAGTGACGGTACTGCCCTGACAACCATACAGCCAGCCGTCCGGGCCCCAGGTGAGCGAGTTGGCCACCGAGTGGGCGTCTTCCATGCCAAAGCCCGAGAGCAGCACCTGCGGATCGCCGTCGGGCCGGTCGTCGCGATCGCGATCGGCATAGAACAACAAGTAGGGAACCTGCAGCACGAACACGCCGCCGTGGCCAAGGGCCAGTCCCGAGGCTAGATTCAAGCCGCTCACAAAATCCTTGCCCCGTTCGGCACGGCCGTCGCCGTCGGCATCTTCCAGGATCGTGATCCGATCGGCGCCGCGCGGCCCGCGCGGGGGCGGCTCGGGCGTTTTGTCGTATTTCGTGCGCGAATAGCGATCGACCTGGGCCCGCGCGAGCCCGGCCGGGTTTGGATATTGCAGGTATTGAATGACCCACAGACGGCCATCGTCGTCAAACTCGATGGCCACCGGCTGCCGCACCAGCGGCTCGGCCGCCACGAGCTCGACTTCCAGCCCCTCGGGCACGCGCATCCGCCGCGCGGCTTCCTCGGGCGCATAGCCATCGGCCCAAACCGTCGCCGACGCGCCGCCAGGCAAAAAAACGGACCAGAGCAAAATCGTAAGAGCTCGACGACCCATCGCATGTTCCCCGCAACTTCGCCGCCCGAACAGCCGGCAGGTACTTCACTTGCCCCAAGCTAATTGCTGCCCCGCGCCGGGTAAAGAGACGCGGCCGACCGGTGCCGTTGCGACGCGTTCGTCCGGCAGCGACAATCGGTGCCTGTAGACCCACACGATCCAGCCAGTTTCCTATGCGCATACGATCACGTTACTTGTGCCGCCTCATACGGTCCTTGGCATTTGCCCTGTGCCTGGCCATCACCTCCTCGCGCTCTTCCAACGCTTCCGCCGGCGAACCGGCCAACCCCGCACCATTTCCTCCCGCCTCTAGCCTCCAGCCTCCGGCCTCACCTCACCACCCACGCCTGTATTGCACCGCCGCCGATCTGCCGCGACTGCGCGGCCTGCGATCGGCCGGCCTGCACGCGCGAGTCTGGAAGAACATCGAGCACTCAGCCGCCTGGTGTCTCGCGCAAAATCCGCGCAAGCAGTGGATCGCGCCGGTCGCGCCCGACCCGATTTACGAGAATCTTTACGATCGCTTTTACGCCATCATGGCCGATCTGGCGATCACCGAGCACCTGGCGTTCGCCTACGCGCTTTCGGGCGAGGCGCGCTACGGCGATGCGGCCCGCGATTGGGTCTTGGCCAGTTGTCGCGCCTGGCAACGCGAAGCCGATGGTGAGCCGGATGGCGGCAAGGCCTACGCAGTCTGCCGCCTGCTCAAGGGCCTGGCCGTGGGCTACGACCTGGCGTTCGATCGCTTCAGCGATGGCGAGCAGAAGGAAGTGCGCGACATGCTAGTGCAGATCGGCGACAAATACTTCCTGGGCTATTTCTCCACGCCCACGATCGCCGGAGCCGGTTTCCATACGCACCACGCCACCGTGGAATGGGCATCGCTGGGCGTGGCCGCGCTGGCGCTCGTGGGCGAAGCCCCGCAGGCCGATGCCTGGCTGACCGCGACGATCAAGAAGTTCGAAGACCACTTGCTCCCGTTGGGCCTCGCGCCCGACGGCGCGCAAGTCGAAGGCGCCACCTTCTGGGCTTCGACGATGCACTATCGACTGTTCTTCATCGATGCGCTGCGCCGCGTGCGGGGACAGGATCTGTTCAAGTCGCACGCGAAGTTTATGAACGCGGACCTGGCCTTGGCCGCGATCGCTACTCGCCGCACCGGCGGCTACGACCAGGACCATGCCAGCATCGTGCTCGAACCCTCCTACGGGCAACTCGATTATTACGCGCCCGTGTTGATTTGCCTGGCTCGCGAGTATCGCCGCGGAATCTACCAGCACCTGGCTCTGTGGGACGAAACCTTGGGGCAGATTCAACGCACGCGTTACGTCACTCCGCACGGCGAGCCGCTGTTGTTCGAGCTGGGCGGATACGCCTACGTGTGGCTTGACCCGACGGTTCAGCCCACGGTCGACGCCGAGAAGTTCGCCTATCATTTCCCCTCGGTCGACGAGGCCTATCTGCGCGCCTCGTGGACGGCCGGCGATCTCGTGGTCGGAGTGCGCAAGGGAGAGATTGTCGTCCATGCGGCCGGACTGCCCGCGATAATCGAGCCGATGGCTGGGCGCGAAAGCATCGGACCAGCCGTGCAAGCGGTTCGTGACGACGGGCAAACCGCCACGATTGTCTGCGGCGAGCCGGGAGCCACGCCGTCGCTGGAAGTCAACTTGAACCGGCCGCAGCGCACACTGACCATCCGCCGCCGCGCCGCCGGCGATTGGTCGTGGTGGTGTCACGGCGCGCCAAAGCGTGACGGCAATCGGCTGACTTGGCCGCAAGGAGTCGAAGCCACCGTCACCAAAGGCGAGCTGACGTCATTAGCGCCCGAGGGCTACGGCCCGCCGCTGGCAACCGGTTTTCTCAAGCTGCGGTTGAACGATCCGGCCGCGAAGAGTTTTCCTCTCGTTACCCTCTCGCCCACCGCCGATGGCCTCGTCGAGCTGAACCTGAAAATCCCCCAGCCCTAGTTCGCCTTGTCTTCCCGTCTCTTTCTTCCTCCCTCCCACCTCCGGCCTCCAGCCTCCCGCCTGCTCCCGATTTGGGGCTCGCCCCCCGACCTCCGGCGCGCCTATGATGGGCAATATGTCTCTCGAATATTTCCACCCGTTAGTCGACGCGTGGTTCGCCGAGCGCTTCGCCGCTCCAACCGACCCGCAGCAGCGGGGCTGGCGCGAAATCGCCGCCGGGCGGAACACGCTGATCGCCGCTCCGACCGGCTCGGGCAAGACCCTGGCGGCGTTTCTAGTGTGTCTCGACGGTCTGGTACGGCGCTGGCTGGCCGGAACGCTGGAAGACAAGACCTATGTCGTCTACGTCTCGCCGCTCAAGGCGCTCGGCAACGACATCCATCGCAATCTCGAAGAGCCGCTAGCGGAACTTGCCGAGCGAGCGCTGGCCGCCGGTTATGGAACGCTGCCCATTCGCGCCATGGTTCGCACGGGCGATACGCCGGCCTCACAGCGCCAGGTCATGTTGCGCCGCCCGCCGCACATCCTGGTCACGACGCCCGAATCTTTGTATTTGCTGCTGACCTCGGAGAAGAGCCGGCAGTTGCTGCGCGGTGTTGAGACAATAATCGTCGACGAAATTCACGCCCTGGTCCGCGACAAGCGGGGCAGCCACTTGGCGCTCTCGCTGGAACGACTGGAAGCGCTGTGCGCCCGGCCGCCGGTGCGCATCGGGCTGTCGGCCACGCAAAAGCCGATCGAGACCATCGCGCGTTTTCTGGTCGGCGCTGGCCGAGAAGTGGCTTCCGCGGAACCTGCTTGCTCGATCATCGACGGCGGCCATGTGCGCGAGCTGGACCTGGGCATCGAGACGCCCCCCAGCGAGCTGTCGGCCGTATGCTCCAACGAGCAATGGGCCGAGATTTACTCTCGGCTGACCGAGCTGGTGGCAGCGCATCGCAGCACGCTGGTGTTCGTCAACACCCGGCGGCTGGCCGAGCGCGTGGCCCTGCACCTGAGCGAGCTGTTGGGCGCCGACGCCGTGGCCAGCCATCACGGCAGCTTGTCGCGAGCGCTGCGACTTTCGGCCGAGCAGCGGCTCAAGAGTGGCGAGCTCAAGGCGATCGTGGCCACCGCCTCGCTCGAGATGGGCATCGACATCGGCTATATCGACCTGGTCTGCCAGATCGGCTCGACGGGCAACATCGCCACGCTTTTGCAGCGCGTGGGACGGGCCGGACACTCGCTGGGCAAGATTCCCAAGGGGCGGCTGTTTCCACTCTCGCGCGACGAGCTGATCGAGTCGCTGGCGCTGGTGCGCGGCGTGCGCAAGGGCGGGCTGGACGCGATCCAGATTCCCGAGTCGCCCTTGGATATTCTGGCTCAGCAGATCGTGGCCGCCGTGGCTTGCGAGGAGTGGGACGAGAACGAACTGTATGCGCTCTGCCGGCGTGCGTGGCCCTATCGCGACTTGTCGCGGCCGGACTTTGAAGCAATCGTACATATGCTCAGCGAGGGCTTGGCGCCCGGCGCGAAGCGCGGAGCGTATCTGCATCGCGATCTAATCAACGGCCGACTCCGCGCCCGGCGCGGGGCCCGACTGGCCGCAATCACTTCCGGCGGCGCTATTCCGGAAACCGCGCAGTATCGCGTCGTGGCCGAGCCCGACCGCACGTTCGTCGGCGCCGTGGACGAGGACTTCGCCGTCGAAAGCCTGGCCGGGGACGTGTTTCTGTTGGGCAATACGTCGTGGCGCGTGCTGTATGTGCGCGGCGGCGAGGTGGCGGTGCGCGACGCCGAAGGTGCTCCCCCCAGCATTCCCTTCTGGCTGGGCGAACGGCCCGGCCGCACGCCCGAGTTGTCCAGCGAAGTGTCGCTATTGCGCGAAGAACTGGCTGCCGCCATAGCTCAGGGACCCGAGGCGATCCAACAAGCCAGCCGCCGGCTGCAAAGCGAGTGCGGCGCAACCGACTGGGCCGCCGAGCAGGCCCTGCGGTATGTCGAAATTCAACTGGCCGCCATGGGAATCGTGCCCACGACCGAGCAAATCGTCTTCGAGCGTTTCTTCGACGAATCGGGCGGAATGCAGCTCGTGATTCACGCGCCGCTCGGGTCGCGGATCAATCGAGCCTGGGGACTGGCACTGCGCAAGCGGTTTTGCCGCAGCTTCGACTTCGAGTTGCAAGCCAGCGCCGACGACGACGGTATCGTGCTCTCGATGGGTCCGCAGCATAGCGTGCCGATCGAAAATCTGTTCAAGATGCTCAACTCTGATAACGTCGCCCGACTGCTGGAGCAGGCCCTGTTGGCGGTGCCCATGTTCCAGGTTCGCTGGCGGTGGAACCTGACCCGCTCGCTGGTCGTGCTGCGACAGCAGAACGGCAAGCGCGTTCCGCCGCACATGCAGCGATTCCGCTCCGACGATCTGATGGCCGCCGTGTTTCCCGAGACCGTGGGCTGTCTCGAGAATCACTCGGGCGACGTCGTGATTCCCGACCATCCGTTGGTGCGGCAGACCATGCACGACTGCCTGCACGAGGCGCTCGACGTCGACGGCCTGGTGGCGCTGCTCACGCGCGTGGGCGAGGGCCAGGTGCGTTTCGTGGGCCGCGATACGCGCGAGCCGTCGCCGTTCAGCTACGAATTGCTCAACGCGAATCCTTATGCGTTTCTCGACGGCGCGCCGTTGGAAGAGCGCCGCGTGCGGGCCGTGGCCACGCGCCGCACGTTGTCGGCCGACGATTTGCGTGATTTGGCCCGGCTCGATCCCGAGGCCGTGGCCCTGGTGCGCAGCGAAGCCTGGCCGCTGGTGCGCAGCGCCGACGAACTGCACGATGCGCTGCTGAATCTCGTGACGATCGACGAGTTGGAAGCGGCAGCCTGGAAGCCTTGGCTCGACGAGCTGATCGCCTGTGGTCGTGGAACTCGTGTCGTTCGCCCATTGTCGCGCGATTTGTGGATCGCGGCCGAGAACTGGCCGGTCATTGAAGCCGCTTTCAGCGATGCCCAGGCCAATCCGCCGGTGGAACTGCCCGAGCGTTTGATACGCCAGGTCGAGCGGACGGATGCCTGGATTGCCCTGGTGCGGGGACGCGTGGAGCATAGCGGTCCGATCACGGCGGCGCAAATCGGCGATTTTTTGAATCTCGAAGAGAGTTTTGTGACCGCGGCCCTCGAGGCGCTGGAAGGGCAGGGGACCGTTCTGCGAGGAACATTCACCGAGGCGGCGCAGAACGGCGCGGCCAGCGGCGGTGAGTGGTGCGACCGGCGGTTACTGGCGCGGATTCATCGCCTGACGCTGCGCGGATTGCGCGATCAGATTCAGCCGGTCGAGCCGCGGGCCTTTTTGCACTTTCTCACGCGGCATCATCACCTCGTGCCCGACAGTCAATGGGGAGGCGCCGTGGGCGTGCGCGAGGCGATCGCTCAGTTGCAAGGCTTTGAGCTGCCGGCAGGAGCTTGGGAACGGCGCGTGCTGGCCGCCCGGATTGGCGAGTACGACCCCGAGTGGCTCGATCACTTGTTCATGGCCGGCGAGGTTGTGTGGGGCCGGCTGAATCCGCCTCGCCGCAATGAAGACGAGCCACCTAGCTCGGCGGCGCTGACGCGCGTGGTGCCGATCTCGATCTTGCTGCGCGAAGAACTGCCGACGTTACTGCCACCCGAGCGCGAGCCGCCGGCGGGTGCGATCCGAGGCGCCGCCGAGCAAGTGCTCGAAGCGCTGACTGCCCGCGGGGCATTGTTCTTTGGCGAGCTGAAGTCCGCCACGGGCTTGTTGCCGGGCCACTTGGAAGAGGCGCTGCGCGAACTGGCGGCGCTCGGGCTGGTGACGTCCGACGCCTTCGCGGCCGTGCGAAAAATTGTCGAAGGCGCCAAGCCGGGCCGATCGCGGCGCCGCGGTGGGCGCGTGCCGGCGGGCATGGCGGCGCCGATCGGGCGCTGGTCGTTGTTTCCCGGCGCCGTCGCTGCCCCTTCGCGCGAGGTTTATCTCAACGCCTGGTGCCGGCAATTGCTCGCCCGTTGGGGAGTGCTGTTTCGCGATCTGCTTGCGCGAGAGACCTCGGCCCCCAGTTGGCAGGACCTGGTCGGCACGCTGCGCCGGCTGGAGCTGCGCGGCGAGGTGCGCGGAGGCCGCTTCGTCTCGCAGGTGGCAGGCGAACAATACGCGCTGCCCTCGTGCGTCGATCGGCTGCGACAGGCACGGCAGGAGATCGGAGCCGACGGCGAGTTGCCCTGGCTGGTGCTATCAGCGGCCGATCCGTTGAACCTGATTGGCATAGTCACGCCCGGCGCGCGGATTCCGGCCACGCATCGCAATGCCCTGGTTCTGTGCGGCGGCCGTTTGATCGCCACCCGTCAGGCCGGCCAGTTCACCTTCCACGAGCCGGTCGATCCGGCCGTCGAATGGGAAATGCGGCGAGCCATGACCCTCGGGCACCGCCCAGCGGCTGTCAGCGAAGCGATCTCGCAAACGCGATTGGCTCGATAAGGTCGGTCGCATTCCAATCTCAGAGCCCACTGTGACCGGTGGCCAATCTCGGCGGCCAATCTTCCGGCTGCGCGAGCGTAGTTCGCGGCTCGTCATTGAACTACAATCCTGACTGGCCGATCTCGCTGGCCCGGTCATGAAGTGAGCAGTTAAGAGGAGTATTATGCCGCACGAGAATATTGCTTGCCGTCTCGCACTGACTTGGTGCTGCTTGTGGCTGGCGACTACCACCTGCGGCGCGGCCGAAATCGCTGCGCCGGCAACAACCGGCGTGGCAGCCATTTCCATTCCGGCCGGATTCACCGTCGAGCTGGTTGCCGCCGCGCCGCTGGTCGAGCGACCAATGATGGCGGCCTTTGACGATCGCGGGCGGCTGTACGTCTGCGACTCAGCAGGCGTGAACTTGCGCGGTCCGGAGCTTTCCAAAAACCCGCCGCACGCCATTCGCATGCTGGAAGACACCGACGGCGACGGGCGATTCGACAAGAGCACGGTCTACGCCGACAAGCTGGTATTTCCGCAAGGCATCGTGTGGCACGACGGGGCCGTGTTCTGCTCGTCGCCCCCCAGCT
>JANNQN010000265.1:0-5722 GCA_031400775.1 Planctomycetia bacterium
CGAGACCCGGGAGGGGTCTCGCAGGCCGCCAGCCCTACCAGGCCAGGATCTGCCAAAAATTGAATGTGCGCATCTTGACGGACGCTACCCGTTCGGCCCGCGACCGCAGGCTAATCGGGCAGCGGCTGACCCTTGGTCTCCGGGCAAAACCAAATCAACACCATGCCCACCAGGTAGACCAGGCTCATGATCGAGCACATGCGGGCGTAGTCCTCGTTGAATTGGTTCAACAGTTGACCGCCCGTGAGCGCTCCGACCGCGGCCAGTACGCGGCCGAAGTTGAACGAGAAACCCTGGCCCGTGGCGCGGATTCGCGTCGGAAACAATTCCGGCAGATAGAGCGGCAGCCAGCCATAAAAGCTCGCCGTAACGCCACCGGCTAGCGCGGTCAGCAGCAGGAACTTGGCGTCGAACTGCATCGACGCTCGAAAGAGGTAGCCGCACACCAGCAGAGACGCCAGGCACATGGCGAAATACGATTTGCGCCGGCTGAACCACTCCGCGCAGTACGCGGCCGCCAGCGTGCCGACAATCGCGCCCAATGCCGAACAAATCTGCGTGTACGACGCGGCCGTCTGGGCCTGCTCGGTGCCGGCGGCCATCTTGTTGGCCCAGGGCGGAACCCATTGGATCGATGCCCAAGTGCCGATCAGCGCCATGCCGGCCAGCGCCGTGCCCAATAGTGTCTTATGTCGCACACCGGGTTGAAAAATATCGCGAATGCGCGCGCGGGGGCCGCTCTGCGACGCGTGTTGCCAGCGCTCGGACTCGGGCACGAACATCCGCACGAAAACGGTCAACAGCGCGGGCGTCGCGCCGACGAACATCAACAGTCGCCAGCCAGACTGATCGGCGCCGATCAACTTGGTCACCCACTCTTCCGACATCCCGGTGGCGCGCAAACCGTCTGCCGCCGCACCAATAAACTGTGCCATCACCAGTCCGACCAGCGCGATCAACAGGAAGCCGACGTTCGAAGCCGCGCCGATCAGACCGGCCAACAGAGGTCGCGACTTGGCCGGCCAGATTTCCATCACCAATGCCACGCCCAGCGACCATTCACCCCCCATGCCCAGCGCCGCGATGAATCGCAGCGCGGCGAGTTGCAGCGGCGACTCGGCGAACCCGCACAAGCCCGAAAAAATCGCGTACGTCAGCACGCTCCAAACCATCGCTCGCACGCGGCCGATGGTGTCGCCCAGCCAGCCGAAGAGCAATCCGCCAATGGCGGCGCCGACGAGAAACCCGGCCGTAATCCAGGCCATCCAGGTGCCGATGTTGGAACTGGCCTCGGCCCCCATCAACTCGCGTAGCGCCGGTCGCGCCACCAGCGGAAACAGGCCCATCTCCAAGCCGTCGAACATCCATCCCAGAAAGGCCGCAGCCAGGGCCATGTAGCGCGCGCCCGCGCTGATGTTGAAATTCGGCGGTCCGAGCGACGGAAGTTCGGCAGGTTTGGTCGTCAATCGGCACCTTCACAATCGGTAAGAAATCAGATAGCGCTCGCGGATGCCGGAGTTGTCGCGATCGGTCTGGCGTCGAACAGCCGCGATACGAGTGCCGCCGGCGGCGGCACGGTAACAAAACTCACCGCCAGGCCGGCGGTCGCCGAGACGGCCAGGCCCCACACGATCGGGTCCAGCCCTAGCAACTGATAGGGATCGAAGAAGTTCTTGCTTTCCAACAGCGGTCCGCAGGAGAACAGCGCCAGGATCGTGACCGCTCCGGCCAGCATGCCGGCGATCGCTCCGGCCGCCGTGGCCCTTCGCCAAAAGGCCAACATCAGGGCCGGCGCGACAAACGTAGACGCGGTGCTGGTGGTGCTGAAGACGACCAGCTTCTGCAAGAAATCCACCGGCTGAATATTGGCGGCCACGCCGATGACGCCGAACAGAATCATCACGACGTGCGATACACGGCGGATTTCGCCGTCGCCGGCGCGGGGACGCAAAAAGCGCTGATAGATGTCGCGCACCACGCCCGAGGCAATCACCACCAGGTAGGTGCTGACCGTGGCCATGACGGCGCCGAAAGGGGCCGCCAGGATCAGCCCGCTGATAAAGGACCCGCCGGTCCACTCGCGCGTCGACCAGATCGCCAGGCGTGGAATGATTTCGTCGGCGCTGGCCACATTCGGCATCAGGGCCCGGCCGCAAATGCAAATCAGGATCAAGGGCACGTAGATCAGCGCGTTGTAGAACGAAAGCAGTACGATCGAGCGGCGCATCGTGGCGTTGTCCTTGCAAGCCATCACGCGGACCATGCTGGCCGGCGAGCCGATGCCGCCGATAGGCCATACGAAAAAGAATGAAATCGCCACGCCCAAGGGCAGGAACGACGGCTTGCCTTCTTTCGCCAGCCCTGGTCCAAAAGCAAAATCGGGTCCCGTGGCGGCCACCGCGTCCAGCGTTGGCGCCTGGAAGCCGCCCTGACTGGCCAACGGGACGATCATGAAGAACAAGAGCGCCACGCCGATTGCCATCAGCACGCTCTGAAACATGTCGGTCCACACCGAGGCCAGAAAACCGCCGATCAGCGTGTAGCCCACGACGGTCAGCGAGAAAATGGCCAATCCCAGCAGGTAGGCCTGGTCGATGCCGCCCGCCGCCGTCGTTTCGCTCAGTGCCAAGGCCCCTGCCCCGGGCCAGGCCAGCTTCATCACGATTGCGCCGGCTTTGAACTGCGCGATCATCAGGAATGTCATGAAGCCCATGATAAAAACGGACGCCAGCACCCCCACCCGCTGGTCGCCGAATCGGGCGTCGAACAAATCGGGAATCGTGATCGCGCCGGTGCGCCGCGATAGCTGGGCGAATCGCTTGCCCAATACTGCGAAGCCGGTGATCGGCACGACCATGTAGCCGGCGATCCACAGCGCTACGATCCAACCGTGCGTATAGACCAGGGCCGGAAAGCCCATGAACGTCCCGCCGCTTTGCACGGTGGCCGTCAGCGCCAGGGCCCACGCGCCCAAACCGCGATTGCCCAGGAAGTAGCCCTTGACGAATCCGCCCTTTTCCACGGCCCGCTGCGCCCGCGATCCGAGCCAGACCGAGACGGCCATCACCACGAGCAACATCGTCAGCGTGCCATAGCCGACTCCCGGCGCCGCATCAGCCATGCCGCACCTCGTCTTCGCCCGGCAAGATCGAGACTTCCGCGTCGATCTCTTCGCCCAGCGATTCGTCGCCCATCACGCCCAGAGCGAACACGGTCGACAGAACGATGCACACGCCCCAGGGGACGATGATGCCCCAAAACACCCAATCGGGAAACCACCACACGAACGTCAGGCTTTCGACCGATCGCCCGTAGCCGTAGAGGTAGCAATACGTGATCGTGTAGAGCATGGCCGCCAGCCAGATCAC
The DNA here is from genome assembly GCA_031400775.1 of Planctomycetia bacterium. Taxonomy (GTDB): domain Bacteria; phylum Planctomycetota; class Planctomycetia; order Pirellulales; family PALSA-1355; genus PALSA-1355. The sequence continues at coordinate 3,369 of JANNQN010000265.1, forward strand.
CAGCGCCATCGAGGCCTCGCGGCGCGCACGATGAACAACCGTATCTTCTTGCGGCGAGTTCACGTGTACACGGTCTCCAGAGAATCAACCAGCGAGATCATGCCAGAGAAGATACTGTAGCGCCGGCTCGGATTCCAGCCGCTATCTCGCACAGCCCGGGGGGTTCTCGTCGACGGTAGCCGGGGCGATCGCAACGGCGTCATCGAGACGTGGGGAATTGGAGGCGGACCAAGACCGAACGACTACGCCTCGTGCCGCGGATCGCCCGCGCCAACGACCAGCGCTGCCCGGTGGGCGGATTTTCGGGCTTGCAACCAGTGCTTGAACATGCCGACCGCGATGGGCAACACGCTGATCAGAACGATCGCGACCACCACGATCTCGAAATTCTCGCTGATCCAGCTAATTCGCCCCAGCCAATATCCGCACAAGAGCATCATGGCCACCCAGCCAATGCCGCCCAACACGTTGTAGATCGCGAACTGCCGATAGCTCATGCGGGCCACGCCCGCGACAAAGGGCGTGAATGTGCGCACCAGCGGCACGAACCTCGCCAGGATAATCGCCTTGCCACCGTGGCGCTCGTAAAACTCCTTGGCCGCCATCAGGTGGCTATGCTTGACGAACTTGAGGCGGCCGCGCTCGAACACGCGCTCGCCCATTTGCAGGCCCAGATAATAGTTGACCGCGTCCCCCACGATGGCCGCGATCGACATAAGCACGATCAGCCAGGTGATGTTGAACACATCCTGGCTGGCCAGCAATCCGGCGGCAAACAACAGCGAGTCGCCCGGCAGAAAGAACCCGACCAACAGGCCCGTCTCGCTAAAAATGATGGCAAACAGAATGAGATATCCAACCCACCAGGGTCCAGCCAGGTTGACGGCTGCCCGCAAGTTCTCGGGATGAGCCAGGCTCATCAGGTATTGGATCCACTCGATGAGCGCGGTCATGCGAAATTCAATTGCGGGGCGAGGGGTTGCTAAGTGAGCGAAACGGGTTTGGGCGGCGAAAACCCGATTATAAGTACCGGCTGCGCAAACGCCTACAGCACTGGGCGCGGCGGCTCGGCTGCCCCGTTTCGAGTGGATTCTCGCGTCGAAATCCGCTGCTGGCTCGATGCGCTCAGCCGATGCGGGCTAGTTACCCGCACGGATTCGCATTTGTGCCGCATGACTTGATGGATCTGCGAAATTTGCAGCAATAATGCAGCGCGACGACCGATTGTGCAATGAGGCGAACTCCGGTGCCAAAATACGGTCCATTTTCGGGAATCTCGTGTGTTGACGAGTTGGCGAGACTCCGAACGCGATGCAACTCCTACGCTGCCGGACCGACGGAAAGGTCATATGGACAACCTTGAATAAGAAAGTCGGCATGCTTTGGAGCACGGATGGTCGCGACCGTCGGGCAAACAATTGCTGGGCTCTTTTGCTCGGGGAACCAGAGCCGGTCCTTCTTCACGACAATGAACGACCCTTGTCTCGTGCCGACGGGTGCAAAGACGTTACTTGCGGGGATGAACGGACTAATCCCCATTCGCTCCTTCATGGCTAGGACCGTCTTGGGAACATCGTCCACAACGACGCCGATTTCATTGACGTGCAAGATATCGTCAGACGTAAACTCTCCAGGGCGCGCATTCTTCAGATCGTGATGCGCTATGAATTCTCCAATATTGCCGGCTGGGTCCAAGAAATAGATCGAATGCGCATTCGACGAACGGAAATGCATCACCTGCTGTCCGTTGACCGTGATTACGGGCCAGCGCTTCGACAACCACACTCGCGCGGATTCGAGTTTATTCTCGGGGATCAAGAAGCAGAAATGATAAAAAGGATTCTGGTACTCTGGCTTTTCGTCGGCGAACGTAATCTTGCTATGACCTGCCTGCACCGTGACCTCATGGGCGGAGTCCTCGGTGGTCGGAAGGCCCAGGACTTCGCTGTAGAACTGACGTTGCTCTTCCAGCTTGCGTCCGAGCAGCCGGAGCTTCGCGATACTATGCTGGCCTGCTTGGTCCGAGTCCGGCGACAACAGGGACTGCTCTCCGGCGATGGCTATCGGATGGGCATGAAGTATCGCCAGCGGCAATGCCAGCGATGCCGATTCAAGAAATCGTCGACGAGTAATTCCAAGCGAATTGCGGGACATTCGTTGGCTCCTACCTGTCAGAAATGATCACGCGATAGGCACCGTCGCCTATTGTGATACAGCTTACCGGCGAAAAGACGGGTAAGGAACTCCGAAAGCACGGCAGAGCAGGTTGATCGCGGGACGCGGTCCCGAAAACCGGTCGTTGAACTAAACGCTGCGCGTGGGCACTTGACGCCGACCTCGTTGGCGCACTTCTG
>JANNQN010000266.1:0-21468 GCA_031400775.1 Planctomycetia bacterium
ACGCCGTCGCCCGCGCCTCGGCCAGCTACGAGCACATCGCCCCCGAACAGGTCGGCAACGAGCGCCGCATTCTCGTCAGTGAACTGTCGGGCCGGTCGAACATCAAGGCCGCCGTGAGCGGGCAGGATATCGGCGACGATCCCAAGCAGATGGACAAAATCCTGGCCCGCGTCGTCGAGCTGGAGAATCAGGGTTATCAGTTCGAAGCGGCCCAAGGCTCATTCGACCTGCTGGTGCGAAAGTGCGTGGGCACGTATCGACCGCATTTCGAGCGGATGAACTTTCGCGTCAACGTGGAGACGGACTCGGCCGGCAACGTCATCACCGAAGCCACGGTCAAGCTGCGGGTCGACGGCCGCGTGCGGCACGAGGTGGCCGAGGGAGATGGCCCGGTCAACGCACTCGATGCCGCGCTGCGAAAGGCTCTGGACGGAGATTTTCCGAACCTCGCCCAAATGAACCTCGTCGATTACAAGGTGCGCGTGATCAACTCCGAGGCCGGCACGGCCGCCGGGGTGCGGGTCGTCATCGAGAGTCGCGACGCGGACGAAGTCTGGGGCACCGTCGGCGTCAGCGAGAATATCATCGAGGCCAGTTGGATCGCCCTGGTCGACAGCTTTGAGTACAAGCTTTACAAGGACGAGAGCGTCAAGGGTACCGCCGACAATGCCCGACCCGCAAAAGTGGCGACCTAACGAAATCGCGAACCCCTTGCTGCCAGAACTCCAGCGCCGTCGTCGACACGGAGGCGGAGCGGCCTGTTGGATTGGCCCGCTCGCCGCTAAAATCTCGTTTGACGGCGACGACCGCTCCCATGCAGATTCACTAGCCTCGGAATTTCGAGATGGCAACCGAATTGGCGGCCAACGAGCTGCCCAAGCAATACGACCACGATAAGGCCCAGAGCCGCTGGTATCCGTTCTGGAAGGAGCGCGGCTACTTTCATAGCGAGCCCGACGACCGCACGCCCTACACGATCGTCATCCCGCCGCCCAACGTGACCGGGGCCCTGCATCTGGGGCACGCGCTCAACAATACGTTGCAAGACATCCTCATTCGCTGGCGGCGGATGCAGGGTTACAACACACTGTGGATTCCCGGCACCGACCATGCCGGCATTGCCACCCAGGCGGTCGTCGAGCGGCGGATCTTCGAAGAGGAGAAAAAGACTCGCCACGACCTGGGCCGCGAAGCGCTCGTCAAACGGATCTGGCAATGGAAGGACCAGTACGAGACCCGCATTCTTGGACAACTGGCTCAACTGGGATGTAGTTGCGACTGGCAGCGCACGCGATTCACGTTTGACGCGCAATGTGCCCGCGCCGTGCGCCACACGTTTTTTGGCCTGTTCAAGGCCGGCCTTATTTACCGGGGCACGCGGCTGGTGAATTGGGACACCTCGCTGCAAACGGCCGTCAGCGACGACGAAGTGTTTCACGAGACCGTGGCCGGCCACTTCTGGCATCTTCGCTACCCCATCATCGATCCCCAGCCGGGCGAGCCCAAGTTCGTCTCGATCGCGACCACGCGGCCCGAGACAATGCTGGGCGATTCGGCCGTGGCTGTGCACCCCGATCCCGCAGCGGCGCTGACGGCGGCCGAGTTGGATTTGCAGTCGAAGCTGGCCGAAGCGGCGGAAAAGGATAAGCCGGCCATGCGGGCCCAATTGGACGAGCTGGCCGAGCGGCGCACCGCGCTGCTGCCGGGGCTGATTCGGCTGCGCGACATGGCCCTGGCCGGCCGCAAGGTGCGGCTGCCGCTGGTGGATCGCGAGATTCCGCTGGTGGCCGACGTGTGGGCCAAGCCCGAGTTGGGCAGCGGCTGCGTCAAGATCACGCCGGCGCACGATCCCAACGATTACGACGTCGCCAAGCGGCAGAACTTGCCGCTCGTCAATATCCTCAATCCAGATGGCACGCTCAACGACAACGCCGGACCCTACAAGGGGCTCAAGATTCTGCCGGCGCGGAAGCGCGTCGTCGTCGATCTCGAAGCGCTCTCGCTGCTGGAGCAGGTCGAGGATCGCGAAATCGAGCTGGCGCATTCGGATCGCACCAAGACGCCGATCGAGCCTTACCTGGCCGACCAGTGGTTCGTGAAAATGGATCGATTGGCGCAGTCGGCCATGGATGCCGTGAGCGACGGTCGCGTGAAAATCGTGCCGGCCCGCTACGCGCGCGGATACCTGGATTGGCTAAGCGAGAAGCGTGACTGGCCGGTGAGCCGACAGTTGTGGTGGGGACACCGCATTCCGATCTGGTACGCGCCCACGGCCAGCGAGCAGGATCTCGAGCGGGCCTTCGCCGGACGCAACGACGTTGTCTGGCGGCGTGACGAAGCCAACCAGGGCTGGTTGATCTCGGCCGAGGAAGTCGATCTGGCCGAAGACTCGATTCCTGGTCACCGGATCACGCAGGACGTCGACGTATTGGATACCTGGTTCAGCTCGGCCCTCTGGCCACACTCGACCCTGGGCTGGCCCGACGCCACCCCGGAGCTGCGCTACTACTATCCCACCAGCACGCTGGTCACGAACCGCGACATCATGACCTTGTGGGTCGCGCGGATGGTGCTGACCGGATTGTTCAACGTGGGGGACGTGCCGTTTCGCGAAGTGTATATCCACCCCAAGATCCTGGACGGCTACGGCGAAGGCATGTCGAAGACGAAGGGCAACGGTGTGGACCCGTTGGACGTGATAGAAAACGTCGGCGCCGACTCGCTGCGCTTCAGTCTCGCCTATCTGACGACCGAGACCCAGGACGTGCGGATGCCGGTCGAGTTCGAATGCCCGCACTGCCGCGCGCATCTCGAACAGACCAAGAAGAACCGCGAGCTACCGCGCATCGAGTGCAAGAAATGTGGCCAACCATTTTCGACTCAGTGGGCCAAACTGCCCGCCGACCTGGCGCTGCCGCGTGGCGCCGTGGTCAGCGAGCGCTTCGACCTGGGACGAAATTTCTGCAACAAGCTGTGGAATGCCTCGCGGTTCGCCTTGATGAATCTCGAAGGTTACACGCCCGGGCGTGTGGCAGACGAGGATCTGGCAATTGAAGACCGCTGGATCTTGAGCCGGCTGGCCACGGTCACGGCCGAAACGACCGCGGCACTCGAAGGCTATCGCTATGGCGACGCGGCGCGGGTGCTGTACGACTTCGCCTGGAATGAGTTGTGCAGCTTTTACCTGGAAATGGTCAAGGGTCGCTTGCAAGACCCCGCCGAGCGCGTCACCGCGCAGCGCGTGCTTGCCGCGACGCTCGACGCGCTGTTGCGGCTGTTGCACCCCATGATTCCGTTTATCACCGAAGAGGTCTGGCAACTGCTGGGGCAGACGGCGCCCCAGCGGGGTTTGACCGAGCTTGAGCCTGCTGCCGAGAGCATCATGATCGCTCGCTGGCCGGAGTCGGATCGGACCCGCCCAAATCTGCAAATCGAGGCCCGCTTTGCGCGCTTTCAGGAGATATTGAGCGGATTGCGCGAGGTTCGCAGCCGGCAGAATATTCCGCCCAAGACCAACCTGCGTTTCAGCGTGCGATGCGACGCCGCTACGGCCGAACTGCTGCGGCCGATGGAGTCGTACTTCGAAGCCATGGCCGGCGCAAAGGCCACGGACTGGGGCGAGCGAACCGCGCCGCCCGCCACGAGCGCCAACTTCATGGTCTCCGGCGCCGAAGTCTTCGTCGACCTGGCCGGCCTCATCGACGTCGCGGCCGAAATTGACCGCAAGACCAAGGAGCTAGCCCGGCTGTCGGGCGCAATCTCCGGCAAAGAGCGGCAGCTTGCAAACGCCAGTTTTGTGGAGCGGGCCCCGGCCGACGTGATCGAGAAAGAGCGCGCGGCTTTGACACAACTTCAACAACAGCTTGTCGCGACCGAGGCCACGCTCAAGGCGCTCGAAACGGCGCGCAAATAGCCGCTCCGTGTCCAAGAAATAGACACGATCCGGTCGCATCGGCCCGAGGTTTTCGCGGGCGTCCGCAGGCGATTGGCATTCTTTTTGCCGCCTCTAGCCGACCCATGCTCGGGAGACCTATAATCGACCCTGCACGTCTCGCGCACGTAGACTTCGTCAATCTCAGGGGGCCCGTATGCCGGTCCACATGGAGCTGTCGCGGATTATCATCAGCGAAATCAACGACCAACAAGTCATCTACCTCAAGGAAGTCGACGGCGAGCGCACGTTTCCGATTTTGATCGGGATATTCGAGGCCACGAGCATCGATCGCCGCGTCAAGCAATATCACTCGCCCCGGCCGCTGACGCACGATTTGCTGGTGAGCATCGTCGAGAACCTGGGGGCCGAGTTGCAGGACGTCGTGATCAGCGAGCTCAAGGAGCACACCTACTTTGCCAAACTGCGCGTGCGCAACGAAGGCGAGCTGATCGAGATCGACGCCCGGCCGTCTGACGCAATCGCCGTGGCCGTCACCTGCGATCCGCAATTGCCGATCTACGTTTCGGAAGAAGTGCTCAACGACGTGCTGGGCGAACAATAAACCAGTTCATTTCGGCCGCAAAACACAAAGGGGAACGAATCATGTCACGACTTGCGACTCTTCTGTTGGGTTTCTCGCTCGTGTGTGCTCTCGGCGCGGGCCTTGCAATGGCCGCCGACGAGAAAATCGACGTCAACGGAACTTGGGACGTGGAAATCGAAATCGGCGGACAGACCGGCAAGCCCGTCTTCACCCTCAAGCAGGAAGGCGAGAAATTGTCGGGCCAATATAAGGGTCAATTCGGCGAAGCCGACGTCACCGGCACGCTCAAGGGCAATGCGATCGAGTTTTCGTTCGAAGCCCAGGGCGCAAAGATTGTCTACAAAGGCACGGTCGACAAGGACACGATGAAAGGTCAGGCCGACTACGCGGGCCAGGCCACCGGCGACTGGAAAGCCAAGAAGAAAGCCGCCTGATTCATCGTCGAACCGCGCGAATTATGGCGCGCATCGCCCGCCACGTCCTCGTTCTCCCTTAAATGAAAGCCGAATGCTCGTGATGCCTCTCCGACGTGTCGTGGTCCGATTGCTCGTTGTGGCCATGACTCTGGGGACGGCAAGTTTCGCCCTGGCCGGCGATCCCTGGATCGTTTTCGACGGCGCCGGTGGAGCTGGCCAAGGCAAGCACGTCGTACTGGTCAGCGGCGATGAGGAGTATCGTTCCGAAGAGGCGCTGCCCCAATTGGCAAAAATCCTGGCGAAGCGGCACGGCTTCAAATGCACCGTGTTGTTTGCCATCGATCGCCACGACGGCACGATCAATCCCAACCAGAACGATAACATTCCCGGATTGGAATCGCTCCGCTCCGCCGATCTGCTGGTGCTGTTCACCCGGTTTCGCGCGTTGCCCGACGATCAGATGCGCGAGATCGTCGCCTATGTCGATTCCGGCGGACCGGTCATCGGATTACGAACTGCCACGCACGCCTTCGCTCCCAAGGCCGATACGACCTACGCCAACTATGGCTGGCAGAGCAAGCAGTGGGACGGCGGGTTCGGCCGGCAAGTATTGGGCGAGACGTGGATCAACCATCATGGCCAGCACGGACGCCAAAGCACTCGCGGCCTGATCGCGCCGGGCGTGAAGGAACACCCGATCTTGCGCGGCATCGGCGACGGCGACATCTGGGGTCCGACCGACGTGTACACTGTGCGACTGCCGCTAGGCGGCGACAGCCAGCCGCTCGTGTTGGGCCAGGTGCTTTCGGGCATGAAGCCCGAGGACAGTCCGGTCGTGGGCAAGCAAAACGATCCGATGATGCCCGTGGTCTGGGTCAAGTCCTACTCCTCAGCGTCGGGAAAAACGGCGCGGGTCTTTACGACCACGATGGGCGCTTCGCAAGATCTGGCCAACGAGGGAGTCCGCCGGCTGCTGGTAAATGCCTGCTATTGGGCGTTGGGGCTGGAAGATCGAATCGACGCGCGGACGAACGTCGAATTGGTCGGTCAATATCGCCCGACCAGCTTTGGCTTCGGCACGTTCACGAAGGGTGTGAAACCGGCCGCGCTTGTCAGCGACGAATAGTCGCCCGCCGCTACAATGCCCGCATTTTCGCGAGCGCAACTGCCGCGCGGTCGCATCTGGCCGTCGGCGAGTATATAACCGAGTAATTGTGCCGCCCTCGCGGCCTCGTCGTCAGGCAAAAGGCTCGGACCGTGTTATCCTCACTCAATCTGAGTCCGAGCAACTGCCGGGCAAGTGGCCGCCGGACCCGACATGGTTTCACACTCGTCGAGCTCCTGGTGGTGATCGCCATCGTGGGCGTGCTGGTGGCCCTGTTGCTGCCGGCGGTGCAAGCCGCACGCGAAGCTAGCCGCCGCAGCTCGTGCGTCAATAATCTGAAGCAGTTGGGCGTTGCGCTACAGAATTTCCACGCCGCCCAGCGTCGATTTCCGCCGGGGCGGGGCGGCCCAGCGCCGATGGTGTTTTCCGCGCAGGCCTACCTTCTGCCCTACGTCGAGGAAGGTTCGCTCGAGGGCCAGATCGATTTCATGTCGGCGCCCACCAACCTGGTCATCGCCGGCGTTTCGTACAGCGGCAACGCCAACAAGCCGGCTGCCGAGCAAGTCGTGCGCGTGCTCGCGTGCCCCAGTGACGTGGCCGAGGGCCGAGTCGCCGGCTCGAACTTCGGCGGAACGAACTATGTCGCCAACGCCGGCAGCGGCACGCTGAATTTCGGCAGCCTGACTAACGCCGACGGCGTTTTCTACATCAGGTCCAAGATCGATTTCCGCAAGCTCACCGACGGCTCGACGAACACCGTGGCTTTCAGCGAGCGGCAACTCGGCAACGGCCAACCGCAACCTGCGGCGTCGCGCGAGAATAACCAATTGGTAATCTGGGAAGTGAACAGCTCCATGCCCTTTGGCCCCACGCCCTGCGAAGCCGCCGTCTCGGGCAGTTGGTACATCCAGCGGGGCGCGAAGTGGATCCTGGGCAACTACGGCAACACGGTTTATAACCACTACTACGTACCCAATTCCCAGCAGTGGGATTGCATGAACCTGCCGCAACAGATGGCGCTCACCGCGGCAAGGAGCAACCACACAGGTGGCGTGAACGTGTCGTTCTGCGACGGCAGCGTGCGATTCGTCGTCGACGACGTGCGGCTCGAAGTGTGGCGCGCGGCCGCCACTCGCTCGGGCGGCGAGCCCCCGGAAAATCTGTGAACCGCGGACCTACTCCTCGGTCTTCTTGATCGCCCCTTCGACCGGGCTCTTGGCCCCTTCGGTATACTTGGCGCCGACCAACTCGTAGGTCTTTTCCGCCCGCAGCTTGAGCCGCTTGAGCGCCTCGGGGAATTGATCTTCCTCAAAGTTCTCGTCGCAAAAAGTGCAACAACTCTCGAAGGTCACTCCCAATCGCTTCCACTGCGTCATGCCGCCGGGCGTGATCTCGTCGGTCACGGGGCACCAAATCGTGCTCATCGATTGCACGAAGTTGTTGATGAAGCGCTGCTTCTCGGCGGCCTTCACGTATTTGGCAGGATCCTTGAGAAACTTTTCCTGGGCGTCGGCCTTGCTGCCGCGATATTTCACTCCCGCATGCTCCCAGGTCGGCAACTTGGGATCGGACGGCTCGAGGTAGACCGGGCACAGTTCGACCGACTTCTGCTTCTCGGCGATCTTCACCTTGTCCAACATCACGGCATCGGCAGGCAACTGGGCGAGCGCCGGCGCGGCGCAAGCCAAGAGCAGCGTAAACATCAACAACCGCGGGCCCCGAATCATCGCAATCTCCTTCGTGTCGCGTCAGAAACCACCCACATTATACTCGGATCACATTCACAATCATTCGGTCAGGCTGATCGCGACCAGCTTCCGGTCTTGGGTGGCCAGCACGACATACTGCTTGCCGCCGGCCAGGTAGGTCATTGGCGTGCCGCTAGGAGGCGCCGAAACGGTAATTTCGGCCACGACCTTGCCGCTAGCCTTGTCGAAAGCGCGAAGCACGCTGGCGCCGCCTCCGGCCCGACCGCCCCGTCCGCCACCCCCCTGTCCCACGAACAACAACGTCTTGGTCATCAGCGGTCCGCCGCCGCCGGAGCCCAGCGGCCCCACGTCCTTGCCGGCGATCTCGCTGACCTTTTCCCGCGGTCCGTCGCCGTGCGGAATCATCCATGCGTGGTCGCCCGTGTTCAGGTTGATCGCCGTGATGCGGCCGTAGGGCGGCTTGAACAACGGCAAGCCGCGTGGACCGTTCACCGGCGCGCCAAACCCTCCGCCGCCGCGAATGAAATTCAAGTTCGAGCGGGCCGCGTCGGGCTTGATGAGCTGAACGGAAATCGGCATCTGGATCGAGGGAATGCAGAGCAAGCCCGAATCCGGATCGAACGCCGCGCCCCACCAGTTGGCCCCGCCTGCCCAGCCGGGCAGATTCAGCGTGCCCTTCTCGGTCGGGGGAGTAAACAGCGGACCGTGATCGTACGTGTTCAATATCGCCAAGCCCTCGGCCCGCAACTCGGGCGTAAAGTCGATCACGTTCTCTTCGGTCGAGCCTTGTAGCTCGTACGGAGCGGGCTTGGTCGGGAACGGCTGCGTGGGCGAAAGGCGTTCGCCGGCCACCGTCGACGCCGGCACGGGGCGCTCCTCGATCGGCCAGACCGACTTGCCAGTCACGCGGTCGAAGACGAACGTGAAACCGGTCTTCGTGATCTGCGCCACCGCCTTGATCGACTTGCCGTCGACCTTGATATCGCACAACACGGGCGCCCCCGGCAAGTCGTAATCCCAGACCCCGTGATGTATCGTCTGGAAATGCCACACCCGTTTGCCTGTCGTCGCGTCGACGCAGACCAGGCACTCCGCAAACAGGCCGTCGCCCAGCCGGTGACCGCCGTACCAATCATTGGTGGGCGTGCTCATCGGCAGGTAAACGTAGCCCAATTCCTCGTCCGTGCTCATCAATGTCCAGACGTTCGCATTGCCGGTATATTTCCACGAATCGTTGTCCCAGGTGTCGTTGCCGAACTCGCCGGCCTGGGGAATGGCGTGGAAAATCCAGGCCGGCTTGCCGGTGCGCAGGTCGAAAGCTTGCACGTCGCCGCGCGGCCCTTCCTTGTTCTGCGGTCCGTCGGAAATCGACGACCCAACGATCACCACGTCGCGGCAAATCACCGGCGGCGAGGTCATCGTGTAATTTCGGGCGTTGACGGCCAGCGGAATCGCCGCCGCCAGATTCACACGGCCCCCTTCGCCGAACTCGCTGATGGTCTTGCCGGTCTTGGCGTCAATCGCGTACAGATACGCGTCGTGTGCGGCCAGATACAAGCGCTCCTGGCGCCCATCGGTCCAATAGGCCAAACCGCGATGCACGAAGCCCAAGTTCGTCGGACGGCCCGCCTTGTAACTTTCGGGATTGAAGACCCACAACTGTTTGCCCGTTGCGCCGTCGATTGCCGCAACCTGCGCGAGCGAGCTGGTGGTGTACAGGGTGCCGCCGACGGCCAGCGGCGTGGTTTCATAGGCGAATGATCCCAGGGCTCGGTTGGCAGTTTGCAGCGGTACGTCGGGCGAATCCCAAGTCCAGGCGACCTTGGCCTTGCCCACGTTCTCGGCCGTAATTTGATCGAGTGAGGAATACTTGGTGCTGGCCGCGTCGCCGCCGTAGTAACGCCAATCTCCGGCGGGCGCTTTCTGCTGGCCGTAGCCGACCGAAGAACTCAACATGCAACCAACGAAAAAAGCGATCAGGAGCCCCGCGGTTCGCAATTTGCCGGCCATTATTTTGCCATCCTGGTGGTTAAGACAGTTTGTGGTCGATTGCCTGGGAATCGTCCGATTATGACCGACCGGCAAATGACGTTCAACACGCCATTTTTTCAGATCGACCGAAACCGGATTTGGGGCGGGTGCCCGCCGCAGTTGGCCGCCAATTGGGCGACAGCAAAGCGATTGGTCCGGGCCAACCTCCCTAGTGTTTCTCTGGCTGCCATACGGTCAGCGAATGTCCCGAGCCGGCCTTGGCCTCAAAATCGCTGGGACGGGGCTTTCCCGGCGGGGCATTGCAGACCCTCAAGTTATCGCCGTCAAACTCGTAGATGCCGAGGATCGGTTTTGATGGGTCCGCCGCCGGCGACGAGTCGATGGTCTTGGGCATCGCCGCCGGATCGAGCTTGAACGTTCCCTTGCCGATCGGCTTACTATAGCGCGAAATCTGGTAATTGTTGCCTTCGATCGTGCGGAACAGCGACTGGGCCTCTTCGTCTGGGTATTTCATTCCATTGGCCGTCATTGATACGACCATCCAGTCGCCCTGCATTTTTTTCAGATCGTCCCCCTCGATCGCCTCGCGTGGCGCAGCGCCCACGGTCAGCACCGTCGCGACCAACAACAATAAACAGCGCGCCAGAAATTCTCGCGTCACGACTTCGCTCCTTCCTCGGCCAGCGAAACGCAAATCATTTCCTTGTCGTTGCGGGCGTACACGCAGCGATTGGCAAACGCCGGATGCGACCAGACGATGTCGCGTCCTCGCGCGAACCCGACCGGATCGAGCACGTGGGCCCGATCGATTTCCTTGTAGCCCTCTGGCGAGAGATCGGCCAGGATCAAATCTCCCTGGTCGTTGAACATCACGTAGCGGTCGCCTTGCGGAATGATGAATGCGGTCCCGCAGTCGGTTTTCTTCCCGGCGATTGGTGCGTAGGTCTGCCATTGCTGTTTGCCGGTGTCCGTCTTGAAGCAACGCAACTCGCCTAATGCGCCAACCGCGTAGCCGTATCCGTCCTTGAAGACCGGCGTGGCCATCATCGCGTGCGCGCCGTCGGGCAGCACCGGCGTGTTGCTCTTGCCCTTCCATACGACCGAAGCGCCCTTTTCGGCGTCGACTTTCAACATCATTGGACCGTGATAGAACGTCGATATAAACAGCATCTCATCGGCTTTCTTAACCGTGACGATGTTCACGGCCGGCCGTTGCGTGGGAACGCCCAGCGGGTATTCTTGCTTCCAGAGTTCCTTGCCCGTGGCCGGATCGAGACCATAGATCGCCTCGGACAGCCAAACGATCAACTGCCGCTTGCCGCCGATTTCATAAATCATCGGCGGGCTGTAGCCCACCTCGGCCGTCGACAGGGCACGCCAGACTTCCTTGCCCGTGTTCTTATTGAACGCGGCCACGGCACTGCCCTCGCCTCCGACCAGGCAATACAGCAGGTCTCCATCCACGAGCGGATGCGCCGCGTAACCCCATACCGGCGGCTCGGTCTTGTACTCGCCGACCAGGTTCTTGCTCCACAGCACCTTGCCGTCAGCCGCGTCGAGCTGTGCCAGGTCTCCCATCGCGCCCAGCATGTAAACGCGCCCCTCTTCGACCAGCGGCGTGGTGCGCGGGCCGGTCGGATACGAAATCGTATAAGGACACTCGTACTCGTGCTTCCACACGACCTTGCCGTCGCGAGCATCGCAGCACACTAGCCGCTCACTGCCCGGAATTCCTTTTCGCGTGGCGCGGAGCGGTTGTCCCTGCTCGTCCGTGGCTCGGGCGAAGTCCATCACGAAGACGCGATCGCCGGCCACTGCCGGTCCGCTATAGCCCGCGCCGAGCGGCGTCCGCCACAGGACTTTGGGACCGCCTTCGGGAAATTTCCCCAACAGACCCGTCTCTCGCCACACGCCATCGCGCTCTCGCCCCATCCACTGGGGCCAATCGTCGGCGTGGGCGGTACTGGCAGTGGCGAGCAACATGCCGCCGGCCAACCACAGGATCAGATTGCGCGGTCCTTGGCGACGTCGCATGAACGATCTCCCGAAAATGGATTGAGTAATGCGGCCGTAAACAGCAACAGCCTCGGCGGGCGTGAACAGCATAACGCATTTGCCGGGATGATCCCAGCTTCCATCCGCACGCGGAATCTGTCGACTCGAAATCTCGCTTGGCGACGATTAGAATACTTAGGATACTCTCTTGCGTTGATCCAAGTAGCACGCCGAGGACCCTATGCGACACAATCAAATCACCCTTTTTTCGGCCATCTGGCTGTGTGTATTTCTGCTGAATGCGAACGTCTGCCGGGCTGCGGAGGCGACGCTATCGAGCGGTATCGACCGATCGGCTTTCGATACGTCGATCAAGCCGGGCGAGGACTTCTTTCGCTACGTGAATGGCACCTGGATCAAGCATAATCCGATCCCGCCCGAGTACGGCCGCTGGGGATCGTTCCCCAAGCTGCGCGACGACAACCTGTTGGCTCTGCGCGAGATCCTCGACGACCTGGCCAAGACCGACAAGAAGCTCGACGGCAACCGCGGCAAATTGCGAGATTTTTATCGCACGGCGATGGACGAAGCCCGACTCGATCAGCTCGGCGTTTCTCCGCTGGCCGATGAGCTGTCGCGAATCGCGAAAATCGAAAACCGCGACGACCTCGTCGCCGAGCTTGGCCGCCAGCGGGCCGGCGGGCGAGCGGCTCTGTTCATGTTCTATGTCAGCCCGGACGAAAAACAGAGCGACCGCAACGCCGCGCATTTGCGACAAGGCGGACTGGGGCTGCCGGAGCGCGACTATTACCTGGGCACAACCGAGGACTCGAAGCGCATCCGCACGCAATACCGCGAGCACGTTGCCAAAATGCTGGGGCTGCTGGGCGACGCACCGGCCGAGGCCCAGGCCGGCGCCGATGCAGTGCTCAAGCTGGAAACCCGCCTGGCCGAGGCTTCGCGCACGCCCGTCCAACTGCGGGATCGCGAGGCGCAATACAACAAGAAGACGATGGCTGAGTTGACGTCGCTGGCGCCCAACGTGAATTGGCCGGCGTATTGGAAAGCGATCGAGATCGGCGACATGCAGGATGTCATCGTCGGCCAGCCCGAGTTTTTCGCCCGAGTCAGCGAACTGCTGGACTCGGCATCGCCAGCCGAGTGGCGAAGCTATTTGCGCTGGCACCTGGTACACAACATGGCGCCGTACCTCAGCAGCGCCGTGGAGCGCGAAGATTTTCGCTTCTACAACGAGGTCTTGCGCGGCGTGACCGAGATGCAGCCGCGTTGGAAACGGGCCATTCGCACGCTCGACGCCCAGATGGGCGAGGCGCTCGGCCAGTTGTACGTGGAGAAATATTTTACGCCGGCCGCCAAGAAGCGGATGGACGAGCTGGTCAAGAACCTCACGATTGCCTATCGGCAGCGCATCGAGTCGCGCGACTGGATGGGCCCCGAGACCAAGAAGCAGGCCCTGGTGAAGCTGGCCGCGGTGACGCCGAAGATCGGCTATCCCGACAAGTGGCTCGACTATACGAGCCTGGAAATCGGGCCCGATTCTTACGCCGGCAACGTGATGCGCGCCGAGGCGTTTGAGTCGCGCTATCGATTGGCAAAACTCGGCAAGCCGGTCGACCGAAACGAATGGCACATGACCCCGCCGACGGTGAACGCCTATTACAACTCGACGATGAACGAGATCGTGTTCCCCGCGGGCATTCTGCAACCGCCGTTTTTCGATCAGACGGCCGACGACGCCGTCAATTATGGCGGCATCGGCGCCGTGATCGGTCACGAGATCAGCCACGGCTTCGACGATCAGGGCAGCCGCTCCGATGCCCAGGGCAATCTGAAGAACTGGTGGACCGACGAAGACCGCTCGCGCTTCAACGCCCGCACCGACAAGCTGGCTCGCCAATACGACGCCTGCGTGGCCGTAGACGATCTGCACGTCAACGGACGATTGACCTTGGGAGAGAACATCGCCGACTTGGGAGGCGTGGCGATCGCCTATGCGGCTTATCAGCAGTCGCTGGGCGGCAAAGCGGCGCCGGTGATCGATGGCTTTACCGGTCCGCAGCGATTCTTCATCGGCTACGCGCAGGTATGGCGGGGTTCGATTCGCGATGCCGAGCAGCGGCTGCTGTTGCGCACCGACCCGCATTCGCCGATGCAGTTTCGCACGATGGTGCCGCTGTCGAATATCGAGGCATTCTACGAAGCCTTCGACGTCAAGCCGGGCAGCGCCATGTATCGGCCGCCCGCGGAGCGCGTTGAAGTGTGGTGACGCCAGCACCTCGGCGTCAGCTAGCGGTCGCTGACGCGCAACTGCCAGCGGTCGATAATGATCTCGGCGCCGGGCGTGAGATTGCGGAGCTTGGCCGCGATCATGCTCTTTTCGGAGACCGTGGCCTTCTTTAGCCGCTTGCCGAGCTGCTCGAGCTTGCGGCGACGATGACGGCGGCGTTTGATTTCCTTGGCCCGTTCGCTGATACCACCCAAAGTGCGACTCCTCTTGAAAAACGCTCGCGATCGCCTGATCGTTGGACACTCAACGCAAGGCGTTGTTTTTAGCAGTTGCGACGGAGCCCGTCAAACGCAGCAAGTCACTGGTCGTGTTCTAAAAGTCCGTTGCTAGGGGATTATTCGTCCCCGGCGCGCTCGGTGACTTCGCGTTCGAGCCTCCGTAGGACTTTCTCTGCATCTCTCAGCGCCCGCTCTGTTTGTGGAAGAAACACATTCTTTACCCAATCTCTGTGAGGCGGCACCGCCTTTCCGCTCTTTACCTTAGTGTCGAACAACGGTCGAAACCCCTGCCAATCTGCATGTTTGCCGCTCTCCAGATATTCGCGTCCCTTAAGGATTGCCTCTTCAATATGTTTGATGCGGTCAAGTACGGCCTTCTTTTTCGCGTTCATTTGCCTTTTATCCCCAGGGGAACAACAGCTAGGACACCACCAAACCGCTAGTTCGGCAGCGGAACCTGGCCGGGACTGGCCAGATAGCCCACCAGATCGCGCACTTCGTCGGCCGAAAGCGATGGCAGCAATCCGTCGGGCATCATCGAATTGGCCGTCTCTTTCCGCGTCTCGATCTCGCTCTTCGGCACCACGACCAGCTCGGTGGCGGTTTGCACGTTAATGGCGTTGTCGTCCTCGCTCTTGATGATGCCGCTGAGCACGCGACCGTCGTTGGTCTGGATCAAGTGCATTTGATAGTCCTTGGCCAGCACGGCACTGGGATCGAGCACATTCGAGAGCACGTAATCCAAGTTGTTGCGTTGCGACCCGGTCAGCTCGGGTCCGATCTTGCCGCCGGCGTCGAACAGGGTGTGGCACGCCGCGCAAGTCTTGGCAAACACGGCCCGCCCGCGAGACCGATCGGCCGTTGCCAACACGTCGCCATTCAGGCGGTGCTTGTACTCGACGACGAGCGCCGCGCGATCGGCAGCCGTGGGTCGCGCCGCGCCCCAGACCTTGGCCAGCCGCTCGCCGACCTGCGGATTGACCAGACTTTGCAGTTGTTGCACATGGAAGGCCGACACGTCGCCGCGCGGAATGGCCGCTTTCTCCACGGCGTCCAGCAGCAGAAGGGCCCAGCTCGCGCGCGACGCCAGGGCGGCGATCGCCTCCTGTCGGGCGGCCAGATCGAAACCAGAATAGTGCGCAAAGATAGCTCGCGGCGTCTCGTCGTCGTTGTATCCGGCCAAGGCCCTAAGCGCCGCCAGGCGGACCTGCGGATCGGCCAATAGCGACTGCAACAGCCGAGGCAATTCGGCGACCTTCGACTGCGCGAGCGCCGCGATTGCCTCGCACCGCACGGCGGGATCGGCCTTGGCGTCGGCCACGATCCGGTTCAAGTCGTCCATGGCTTGCCGATCACCAAAGATCACGGCCAAGAGCATCGCCTGACGACGGACCGCCGAATTCTTGCTGGCCGCCAATTGTCGACTCAGCTCCGACCAGCCGGCCGGAGCGGCGACTCGGCGGCGGCCGCTCAGCGCCTGGTGAATGCCAGAGAGAAAATCCTCGCGCATCGCTTGATCGCCCTTACTGACTGCGGCAATCAACGCGACCAGCGCGGCCGGATCGGCCCCTGAGGCCAACCGTCGCGCAATGTATTGCCGCACCAGCGGGATCCGGGCATTGGCCGCCAGGCGCAACGATCGGGCCATGTCGGAGGTGACCAGCGGCTCGACGGCATACCAGTTCATCAGTGCGAGATTCGTGTCGGCCGTGTCCTCGGCCCTGGCCGTCAACTCGGCGGCGACTGTCCACCGCTCGAACGGCTGCAATCGCTGAAGTCCCGCGGCCAGCGCCAGCCGCACCCAGGCCGACGGATCGTTCTTGGCCAGGTCCGCCATGCGGGCCAACACGCGCGGCGAGGCTTCGCGATCCTCGAGCTCCAATTGCACCGCCCAGCCCCGCACGACATCGTGCTGGCTATCCATCAGATTCAACAGCAAAGCTCCGTCGGCCGCCCCGATGGCTCGCAATGCCCACAGCAATTGCAGCTTGCCGACGTCGGTCGACTCGTCGCGCATCATTTTGGAAAGCGGCCCCGGATCGATCCGCTTCTCGACGGCGCGTTCTTGCAAGATTCGTCGAGCGTGCCGGCCGATCCATTGATTCTTGTGACGCACGAGCTCCATCAGTTCGAGATTGGTCTTCCCAGCCAGGTCGGTCTGCCAAGGCTTGGTCGCGCCGTAGGTGACTTTGTAAATCCGGCCGTTGCTGCGATCGACCACTTCGTAGTTATGGCACTCGCCCGTATCGGTCCAATCGCTCACGAACACTCCACCGTCGGGGCCATACTTGACCGTCATGCCGCGGAACCAGGGATCGCCCGCGTGCAGAAAATCGTCGCCATGCCGGGCCACGTAGCCGGAACCTTGTCGAGCGAGCGCGTCGCGATTCACGCGGTTGCCGTGTACGTTGCACATGAAAACCTGGTTGCGATACGCATCGGGCCAGTTGTCGCCCAGATAGATCATCGCGCCGACGTGCGCGTGGCCCCCGCCCTGGACATCGTGGCGATCTCCGCCGCGGGCTTCCTGCCAGGGACCGCCGGCCCAATGGATGTGGTCCGCGCAGCTACCCATCAGCGAGTACGAGTGAGGATTGAAATCCTGGCCGAACATCCGCTGAAAACGCGCGCCCGGCACGACGTGCCACAGGTGCTGAATCACGCAGTTGGTTATGAACGTCTGGCCGTACTGGTCGAAATCCAACCCCCAAGGATTCGTCGTGCCATGAGCGACGACTTCGAAGACCTCCCGCGTGGGATGATATCGCCACACGCCGCAGTTCATCGCCGTGCGCGCGGCGTCGGGGGTTCCCGGCTTGCCCAGGCGCGAGTTCGACAGAATCCCATTGCAGCCATACAGCCAACCGTCGACGCCCCAAGCCAGCGAGCTGCTGACGTTGTGCCGGGCAGTAATGTCCCAGCCGTCGAGCTTCGCCACGGGCTCGCCATCGGGAATGTCGTCGGAGTTGGCGTCGGGCACGAACACCAGGTTCGGAGTGGAGCAAAGCCAGACGCCGCCGAAGCCCCACTCGATGCCCGAGAGATTGCTGCCGTTCTCCAAGAACACCTTGCGCACGTCGAACCGGCCGTCGCCGTCGCTGTCTTCCAGAATCAGAACGCGATCTTTCTTCTCGTCCTTCCAGCCGGGATACGAATGGTTTTCGACCACCCACAAGCGACCGCGATCGTCGAACGTGAAGGCGATCGGCTGCACGACGTCGGGCTCGCCGGCGAAGAGAGTGGCCTGGAATCCCTCAGGCAGCTTGAACCGCCCAGTCGCCTCAGCAAGCGGCGCCGGCCCATCGTCGGCCGCGGCCGAATTGGCGAGTAGAACCAGCGAAAAAATCAGCCAACCACGAATCATATGCGACCCCAAAGCCCGAGTATCAGGATGAAAGTTTGTATGGGAGCGGCGAACTTCCGCGTTTGAGAATATGCAACCGCGGAAGCCAAAACTAGTGCCTATTGGCGCTCCGCCGGCGATTGAGCGGCGGGCTCGACCAGCAGGGCCAGAATTACCTGGGCATAAAGGCGATGGCCGAAATCGCTCGGATGATTGACGCCGTTGCCGGTCAGGTCGACCTCACGTTTGTGCTTGAGCAATTCCTGCCACAGGCTGGTCAAATCGGCCAAGACCACGCCGGGGCCCGTGAGCGAAGCCAGGGCATCCCGATATTTCGCAAACATCTCGCGCGGCGTATGCACCCAATCGGCATTGCCAAGCATGGTGGCCACGAGGATGACTTCAATGTCGGGGCTGCTCTGGTGGATTTTTTCGAGCATCGCGGCGATGGTTGAACGGAAGGCCTCGGGATTGCGCCCGCCGACGTCGTTCATTCCATAGGCGATGATCACCAGGTTGGGCTTCGCGGCCAGTAGCGCGTCCAAGTCCTTGAGCCCCAGCCCGACGCTCCAGCCGCCGATGGCCCGATTCTGCAACTCCACCTCGGTCGCATAGGTGTGGCGGAGCTGCGCGGCCACCAGATCGGGATACGGCGGCATCCAAGGCGGCGCCTGGCTATAGCCCGAGGCGTTGTAACCTTGCGAAATGCTGTCGCCGCTGACCGCCAGCGTGAGCTTCTTGCGCTCGCGCAGTCGGGCCAGTGTTTTCGGAAGCATTTCTCCGGCGAAGGCGGGCGCCGCGGGCCAAGGGGCATGAGCGTGCGTGTAGGTAACCTCCACCTGCTGATCGTGAAACCAGTGGGCGTTGTCGAAAAGCACGTAACGCGCCGGATCGCCCGTTTTGTGCGGAATGCTGCGCGGCGCGTCCTTCGCGGGAAACAGCTCGGCTGCGACTAGCCGCGGAATCGGCGACTCGGCGGTCAACACCAATCCCCGTTTATCGCTCGCGACGTTAAAGTCACGCCCGGCCTGGAACGTGGCCCGACCGTCGGCCCGATGCACCGCCAGAATCTTTTCAACCGGAAACAACAGTTTTCCCAGCACCTCGCCGCCAACGGCATCCTGGACGAACACGACACTCTCGCGATGGACCGTATTCGTTCGCCAGACCGGCTCCAGCAGGTGCAAGTCGGGGAGCATTTTCTCCAACGGCACGCGGGCAGCATCGCCTGGCGCCGAGGGCGGGTCGGCGCCGAGGGCCGATGCGCAGAACAAGACGGCGATCAACCGCATCGATACTTTCACTTGCTAGTAACCTCAACAGGATGATCGAGTTCGCCGCTCCGCCGTCGGCGTTTGCCGGCACGACACGATCCTGAACCAAGGCGGCGCTCGAGTCAAATTCTAAAACGGACACGCGGAGTCCCACGCCATGCAGCGGCGATCGCGCGGATGCTCGAGCGACAAATGTGCGGCATGCAACAGCAGGCGGGGGGACATCGCGCGGGCCTCCTCGTGCGCGTACAGGTTGTCGCCGAGGATCGGATGCCCTAGCGTCGCCAGGTGCAGCCGGATCTGGTGCGATCGTCCCGTAATGGGACTGATTTCCAGCCGGCTACGATCCGCCGCCCGTTCGACAACTCGCCAGAGAGTCTGCGCCGGTCGCCCGTGGAATTGGTCGACCATGTGCCGCGGCGGACGGTCGAAATCTTTGCGCATCGGCAAGTCGATCCTGCCGGCGGATGCCTTTGGACAGCCAAAGACCACGGCCACGTAGCGCTTTTCCACGGTGCGAACGGCGAACTGCCCGCTCAAGTCGCGCTGCGCTTCAGCGTCGAGCGCCATGACCATCAGGCCCGAGGTGTCGCGATCCAAGCGATGCACGACCAGCGCCGTGGGAAAGTCGCGTTGGACTCGGGCGCTCAGACAATCTTGCAGATCCGGCCCACGCCCTGGCACGGCCAGCAGGCCGGTTGGCTTTTCCAGCACGAGCAAGCACTCGTCGCGGTAGACAATGTCGACCATGGAAGATGGCGATTTATCGCCGGGCTTTAGCGCGGCGACTTACCCTGCACGGGCAGCCACTCCCACAGACTTTCATAGCTATCGGCCGCGCGCACAGCGGCCAGCAGATCGTCCCGCGTGCCTTCGGCCGTGCGCCCATCGTGCTGGATCGAGATGGTCCGCTCGCCTGCGGTCACATCCAAATCTTGCAGCTCGCTCTTGCGGCCAAACTTTTCCACAATGGCCGCCTTGACGGCCGTCGCGGCATAATCGATATCTCGGGCCATAAGCCTCGTACCTTCCTCGTATTGAAACTGCGCACGTTTGGTCTCTGTGCATGATTGCACAGCCAAAACGTGTTCGCGTAAAGCCCACTCGAGCTCGATCGGCGCCGCGGTACGCGAAGCGAACGCGCCCCCACTTGCCGATTTCGGTCGCCGCTCGTCGCGCGACAAAAAGCGCATTGAGCACGATCCACACAGCGCGCGGCGGATTGCGAAGTTTCCTTCACCACGCCGCGATCGGAGCCACCGAGTTTGCGCGGATTGCCTTGAAAGCAAAACGCAATACATCGAGCGAGCGGCTGCCGATCAGGAACAAATCTCCAGCGGCGCGGACTCGGCATCGGCGCCGTCCGTGCCAGCTTCCAGCTTGCCCAGGTAAGCAAGCTGTCTTGGCTGTAACCGGGCACGTTCACGCTGGCCCGCCTCGGTCACGCCATCCGCAATTAATTCTAGCAGGAGATCGACCGGCAAGCGGTCTTTATCTTCCTGACTGAGGCAGATTTTTCCCGTGATGGCGAGATGCGCCAAATGCAGGGGCTGCAATCGGGCCCGATCGCGGTCGTCGAGCTCGAGCTTGTTTGTGATGGCCAGCACGAACAGATAATCGGGCGTCAGCCGCTCCCGCTCCGCAGGATCCAAGCGGATTTCATCCTGCACGACCATCCGATAAAGTTGATTTGCAGAGGCGCTCGCTCGCTCAATGTCCATGGCCCTTCCCTCCGTGATTGCTCAATTTTCGACCACGCTGGAGCTTCGCGACGCACATATCTTGCGTAGAACGAGCCCATCGGAGCCTAGAACCTACCGTTACCTGGCTACGACGGCCATACCGCAAATCTCCTGCCAACGCGTATCACTTGTCGCTGCTTATGCCCGCCGACCCGGCAAAACGGCGGGCGAATGGGTCGTTTTGCCAGGAATACTTGTTTGTCCTTTGTGCCCGCTTGCGCATCACCTGGGCCGAAAGGCCACGAAAACGGGCACTAAGCGACGGCAGGTGCCCCCAGATTCTTACCAGCAGACGGGACGGAAACCTGCTAAACTAAAGGCCTTTGGTCCAACCGCGAATCCCGTCGAGCTGCCCCGTGCCGGAGAGCAAACCTATGAAGCCGTGCAAGTCATGCCGTTTAGAGATGGATCGCGGAGCCGCCACGCAGTCGGTCCACAATCTCGAGAAGTTGCTTAAAGTTCACGGCTTCGCTGCCAAGATGATCCACGACGTGGCCGTTTCGCTGGGCCCCTTGTGCGAGAAGTGCCTGAAAAGCTGGGCAAAAGAACTGCGTTCCAACTAGCGTCACCAAGGTCAACACCAGGCGGCCGAACGATGGTCAAAATCCAAATTGAAATCTTGGGCGAGATCTTGCAAGTGCGCGATCGAAGCTCAGGCGCCACCGCGCAGCTCTATCCGGGCCAGGTTTTTCGCACCCAGGACGTGCCGCTCAGCTACGACGAATTGCGCGGGATGGGAAACGGCACCCACCTGCTGAAGTCGAAAAAGGCAGCGCCCCCGACCGAAGAATAGTCGCGGCTCGCGCGATCCGCGGCAGGACCCGTCTGACCAGGGACGTTCATCGACAGGCGATCCGAACGTAGTGAGTGCCTCCGTGGTTCACCGGC
>JANNQN010000267.1:0-2633 GCA_031400775.1 Planctomycetia bacterium
TGGTGCGCCGCGAGGTCACGCGGATCGTCACGGCCGGCACCGTCACCGACGACGCCCTGCTCGACCCGCGCGCGAGCAACTACCTGGCCGCCGTGGTGACGACGCCCGGCGCCGTGGGCCTGGCCTGGGTCGAATTGTCGACGGGCCGCTTTCAGGCCGCTTGCGTTCCGCCCGCACGATTGGCCGACGAATTGGCCCGCATCGATCCGGCAGAATGCCTGTTGGGCGAAGACACGCAACTTCCGTCCGGCTCGCTGGGGCCGGAGCGCATGCTCACGCGCCGCGCCGCCTGGACCTTTTCCGCCGAGACAGCCCGCGAGGTCTTGCACAACCATTTTGGCACGGCCACGCTCGAGGGTTTTGGCTTCGACGACGCCGACGCCCCGGCGGTGCGTGCGGCCGGCGCCGTGCTGGGGTATCTGATCGAAACGCAAAAAGCCTCGCTGGGGCACATCGATCGACTGATTCGTCATGCGGCCGGCAACACCTTGGAAATTGATGCTGCCACGCGCCGCAGTCTGGAGATCACGCACACGCTGCGCGAGGGACGCCGCGAGGGATCGCTGCTGGGCGTGATGGATCGCACGCTGACCGCCATGGGCTCGCGGATGCTGGCCGACTGGATGGCCAATCCGCTCACCGAAATCGATCGCATCGAAAGCCGACTCGACGCCGTGGCCGAGTTGGTCGCCGACCCGAAATTGGCCCTGGCCCTGGCCGATCAACTCCGCGCAATTTACGATCTCGAACGGCTGCTGGCCCGCGTTACCACTGGGCGAGCGAGTCCCCGCGACTTGAGTTTCGTCGGCCGCACGCTGGCCCATATCCCGCAAATCAAAGCCAAGATCACGGCCCGCAAGAGCGGCCTGCTCGGCGAGCTCGAAGAGCGGCTGGACCTGTGTTGCGACCTGCGCGGCGGTCTGGAAAAGGCGCTGGCCGACGAATGTCCGCTATCGAGCCGCGATGGCGGATTCGTGCGCGATGGGTTTTCGGCCGAGCTCGACGCGCTGCGCGAGCTGACCAGCGGCGGCAAGCAGTGGATCGCCGGTTACCAGGCCACCGAGAGCGAGCGGTCCGGCATCTCGAACCTCAAGGTCGGCTTCAACAAGGTGTTCGGCTACTATCTGGAAGCTTCGCATGCGCACAGTGCCAAGATCCCGGCGCACTACATTCGCAAGCAGACGGTCAAGAATGCCGAGCGTTACATCACGCCGGAGCTGAAAGAGCACGAAGAGCACGTGCTCTCGGCCGATGAAAAATCGCGCGACCTGGAATATTCGCTGTTTTGCGAGCTCCGCGAAATGGTGGCCGCCTGCGCGACGCGCTTGCAGCGCACCGCCGCCGTGTTGGCCGAGCTCGACGTGCTGGTGGCGCTGGCCGATCTGGCCCGCCACCGAGGCTATTGCCGGCCGCGAATCGTGGCCGCGCCGACCCTGCAAATCGACGACGGCCGCCACCCTGTGCTCGACGCGTTGGCCAGCCAGGGGTCGTTTGTGCCCAACGACACGCGGCTGGGGGGCGACGATGGCTTCTCGCTCTTGATCACTGGGCCCAACATGGCCGGCAAAAGCACTTTTATTCGCCAGGTGGCGTTGATCACGATCATGGCCCAGGTCGGCAGCTTCGTGCCGGCCCGCGTGGCGGTCATCGGAGCGGCGGACCGCATCTTCGCGCGGGTCGGCGCCAGCGACGAGCTATCCCGCGGCCAAAGCACGTTCATGGTCGAAATGACCGAGACCGCCAGAATCCTCAACACGGCCACGCCGCGAAGCCTGGTGATCTTGGACGAGATCGGCCGCGGCACCAGCACTTACGACGGGCTGTCGCTGGCCTGGAGCGTGGTCGAGCATCTGCACGACCGCATCGGCTGCCGCACGCTGTTTGCCACGCACTACCACGAGCTGACCACGCTGGCCGCCTCGCTATCGGGCTTGCGCAATTACAACGTGGCGGTGCGCGAGTGGCAGGATACAGTCGTGTTCCTGCACAAGATCCTGCCGGGCGCCGCCGACAAAAGCTACGGCATTCACGTGGCCCGTCTGGCCGGAGTGCCGCGCGAGGTCGTCGAACGGGCCAAGCAAATCCTGGCACAACTGGAGAACGAGCATCTCGACGGCGACGGCCGGGCCAAGATTGCCAGCCGCGGGAGCAAATCGCGCTCTGGCGACCTGCAACTCTCGCTGTTCGCGGCCGAGGAACATCCGCTGCTGGCGGCGCTGCGTGAGTTGGCTCTCGACGAAACCACGCCCCGCACGGCCCACGGCTGGCTGGCGAGTTGGCAGTCGCGGCTCAAGGATGGACGGACTGGCGGGAAGGATTAGTCGCACGACGTGCGCCTCCTGCCGCTATTCCGGCAGGCTGGCGTAGATGTAGGCGCCGTCTTGCTTCGTCGACTCCATCGGTTCGATGACGGCGTCGACCTTGTCGTCGAACAGGTCGCCGATCAGCAGGTCGGTCAGCTCGCCCTTGAGATGCGGATACTGCTTGACGAACCGGCCGAAGCTGAAGCCGTTGTAGAATTCGCAAACCAGCCGTCGCATGCGATCCATGCCCTGGCTGAACTCGCCCGACCAGCAACCTAGTTGCGCGGCCGAGGTATCTCCTTTTTCCAAGGCGTCGGCCACGGCATCGGC
>JANNQN010000268.1:0-8814 GCA_031400775.1 Planctomycetia bacterium
CGGGACTTAATCAGGTAGGCGTTATTTGGCAGGGTTTTGACCGCAACTTGGATACCATGCCGCACATTCTTGCGGAACCATCGCGGTCGGGTTTGATGCTATCGAACCGGCCACGGCTTGTCAAACATCAACGGCCCTTTATTCGTCGAATTGGACGGTGTAAACAGCCGTCTCCGATTCAATTTACGAAAATTGCGTTGTCCTGCCGCACGAGATTATTGAACTTGGCGGTAGTGCCATTTGCCTGCCGCGTGCAACCGAGTTGAGCAGGGCATGCTTTCTTTTCTCGCCAAGCGAGTGCCGACTTCGTTCCGCAGCCGCAACGCGGCGCATTGCGATAGCCAGCGGCAACGCCGCTGGAAACGGTCGCGCCGCCTCTATAATCAACCAGTTTGGCGTCGGTCCACGGTTTGGTGTCGCCCCACAATCCCGGAGGGATTGAAGAATTCAGCCCAGGGTTGCGCGTTCCGCGAGCTACCCTGGGACGTGATTTCGCGAACCCCCCCAACCCTGAAAGGGTTGCACCCGCGGTACCTCAATGATTCAACCCTTTCAGGGTTGCGTGTGCAGGCGGTATCCCCGTACCCAGGGTAGCCGCTGCGCGGCAACCCCTGGGCTGAACGATACAATCCCGTTGGGATTGGGCCACGGTTTGATGTCGCCCCACAATCCCGAAGGGATTGTAGAATTCAGCCCAGGGTTGCGCGTTCCGCGAGCTACCCTGGGACGTGATTTCGCGAACCCCACCAACCCTGAAAGGGTTGCATCCGCGGTACCTCAATGATTCAACCCTTTCAGGGTTGCGTGCGCAGGCGGTATCCGAGTACCCAGGGTAGCCGCTCTCGCGGCAACCCCTGGGCTGAACGATACAATCCCGTTGGGATTGGGTCCGACACGACGCCCAAGGGGCCAATTTCGGGCGAAAAAGACTAGACGGAGCGCGCGGCTTCGGCGACAATGAAACGCGGGCAGGGCAACAGGGTCAGAGGTCATTTCTCCCAGGAGGATTCAGCGATGGCTGGTCCACGCAAGTCTCGCGGTTTCACGCTCGTCGAACTACTCGTCGTCATCACGATCATCGGAATGTTGGTTTCGTTATTGCTCCCCGCCATCCAGGCTGCCCGCGAAACGGGCCGCCGGAATACCTGTATGAGCAACATGCGCAACTCCAGCGCGGCGTTGTCGCAGGTCCACGACGCAAAGCGTGGTTTTCCAGGCTACGCGAATATCGTCGGCGACAAGCGGGCCTCGTGGGTTGTGACCATCCTGAACCAGCTCGACCAAGGGAGCGTGTATCAGAATTGGGTGAACGTCAGCATGAACAACAGCCCGTTCGCTTCGGGCCGCCCAGATATCACCGCGTTCACCGCCACGTATCAGTTTCCGTCGTCGGTGCCCTGGTCCCACACAACGTTGAGCATTTTGACTTGCCCCAGCGACCCCAGCACGAGTACGACTCCGGATCTCCTGTCCTATGTCGTGAACACGGGGTCGGCCCTGACCGCCAACGATAACTACCCGGGCGGGACTTTCGTGCCAGAGGACCATGACAGCGGTGTCTTCTTCAATCAGGCTAACACGGATACGACAAGCGTAACGCTATACAATCCCGCTAGCGTCGCGGGCTTCGGGGTGGGAACGAAATACAAAACCACGATGGATTTTATCCAGAGTAACGATGGCACGTCGTACACGATGATGCTCTCGGAGAATCTTCAGGCGGGCAATTGGGCGACGGACCCAATGGATGGCACAAGCTCAAATGTCATCAAGAACCCGTATCAAAGTGATTTTCAAATGCGGCAAAACACGGGCTTCGTATGGTTTGCCACTCTCAGCGCGAACAACACCGATACCCCGATCACGGTTGCCAGTCCGGTTTACAATCCAAACGGAATGAAAATTAACCAGCTTGCGCGGGACATTGAAGGGGCAAATCCCTATCCGCAAACGTATCCGGACTCGAATTCATTAGGTGGCTTGGCATATGCCCGGCCCTCGTCGGCGCACACGGGTGGCGTGAATGTAATTTTCTGCGGCGGCAATCACCGCTTTATTGTTGAAGACATTCCATATTACGTCTACACACAGTTGATGACGCCGCGTCAAAAGGGACTGGACGTTAACACTGGCTATAACAAGGCGACCTGGACCTACCTCATCAACGAAGCCGACTATTAATCGGCCTTTGCTGATAGACTACGTTTGATATCAAACAAAGCGCCCCGCGATTCTTCGCGGGGCGTTTTGCTTTTTCATCGCGGATTCGAATCAGGAACCATCAACAGCGTGGTTACCGTTCGACCGGTTCACTCGCCCAATTGCTTCCGCACCGCTGCCCAGGCGTGGCGTATCACTTGGTCGGCCGCGGCCTTGATCAGGCCCGGGCTGACGGCCGAAATCAATCCCTTGCGTTCGACGATCACGGCCATCCAATCCAGCCGCGAGCCGTCGCCCTCCGGCGAGATTGCCAGTCCGGAGTCGATTTTCATCCCCACGCCGATCCCCTGCGCCACGACGCTCATCGCGGCCCGCTCGGGCGGCACGCTGTCGACGAGCGAAATCGTCAGCTTCATCGTTCCCCGCAAGAACGAAAACCCCGGCCGCACGACGCACTTCAAAGTCCGTTCGTCGACCCGTTCGGCCGAAACCAGGTCGGGAATCGTGGCGGCCAGCGCGTCGAGATCGGTGAGCAAGGCAAACAGCTTCTCGGGCGAAGCGCGAAACGGCTCGGTGCCGCCGAATTCGGCAGGGGATGGGGCCACTTCAATGCTCCTTGGTTGATGCGTTCGCGCGGAATTCGCGCTAACCGCCAATCTCGCTTGACCGCTGCCAGCAAAGCTGATTGGATGACTGCTGATTGTATAACCTTTGACATTGCGAGCAACGTGCCGCGAACGGTCGATGCGCGAATCAACATCATCTGCTGCGCGAGTCAGCAGATCATTCTTTTGCTTTTGCCGCGTCGATTTCACATTGCCTGCAACCCCTCGCAACTTTTAACCCAGCTACCCGGAGAGTTTGCTATGAGCACCGAACAGCACGCGGCCTCAAGTCCATCCGCTGCCGCATCCCCCGCCTCGCTGTCCGCCGCGCCCACTCGGGCGATGCGACTGTGGCCGATGGTGCTGTTGGTTGCGGCGTATTGGGCCTTCGTGACGGTGATGGGCCGTCTCGACATGCCGATCTACGTGATCTTCATGTCGTCGATGGCTGCCTCGGCCCTGGTGCTGCTGGCCTTCACCGGCTGGTGGCTGACCCGCGGCGCGGTGAGCATCCGCGAGCGGCTGATCGGACTGGCGGCGCTGTGGGGCGGAATGATCGTCGCCGGCTTGGCCAGCGATCCCTCGGTGGGCGTGATCGGACTGGTCTTCGTGGGCGTGCCGATCGTGGTCACCGTCTGGCTGATATGGCTGGCCTTCGCCCGCGGGCGCTCGACGGATTTTCGACGCTGGGGATCGGTGGCGCTCATGCTGGTCGTGTGGGCGGGGTTCACGTTGGCGCGGGTCGAAGGCATCGATGGGCAAAACCGTGCCGAGTTGAGTTGGCGCTGGAGCCCGTCAAAAGAAGACGCCTACGCGGTCGAGCTAGCCAAGCTAGCGCCCTCGAAAACAGACGCCGCCACAGATGCTCCGGCACAGACGGTCACGCTGCAAGAAGGCGACTGGCCCGACTATCGCGGACCCGATCGTTTGGGCGAGGTACACGGCGTGCGGATCGCCACCGATTGGAACGATTCGCCGCCGAAGGAACTGTGGCGCCGCCCGATCGGCCCGGCCTGGTCGAGCGTGCTGGTGGTCGACAATCGGTTGTTCACGCAGGAGCAGCGCGGCGATTCGGAAACCGTGGTCTGTCTCGATCCGGCCACGGGCCGGGAGATTTGGAACCACGGCGACAAGTCGCGTTTTTCCGACGGGCAGGCCGGCGCCGGCCCCCGCGCGACGCCCGTGTTTGCCGAAGGAAGAATTTACTCGCTGGGCGCCAGCGGCATCCTGAATTGTCTCGACGCCGCCACGGGCAAGCTGCGTTGGACGCGCAACATCGTGACCGATTCCGGCGCACCGCTGCCGATGTGGGGTTTTTCCAGCTCGCCGCTAGTGATCGAGGACAAGGTGGTGGTTTATGCCGGCGGCCCGAACGACAAAGGGCTGTTGGCTTATCGGGCCGAAGACGGCGAGCCGGCCTGGACGGTCGCGACCGGCCCGGCCAGCTATAGCTCGGCGCAGCGCGTGGTGCTGGATGGAAAGCCGCAGATTTTGTTTTTGAGCGATACCGGGCTGATCGCCGTCGATCCGGGCACGGGCGCCGTGCAGTGGAAGCACGACGCCGTCGGCGCCGGCACCTGGCGGGTCGTGCAGCCGCGGCAAGTGAGCGACGCCAGCTTTCTGATTGGCTCCGAGGATTTGGGCCTCGTGCGGCTCGACGTGAGCAGTGAAAGCCAGGGCAGCAACAACCCAGGCAGCGATAGCCAAAGCTGGACGCCGACGGCGCGATATGTCTCGCGCGGCATACGGCCGGCGTATAACGACTTCGTGCTGCTCGACGGATTCATCTACGGCTTCGACGAGAGCATCTTCTGCTGCGTCGATTTGGAGACCGGCAAGCGGCGCTGGAAGGCCGGCCGCTACGGGCACGGACAGGTGTTGCTCGTGGCTGATCAGCCCGTGCTGGTGGTGTTGTCCGAAAGTGGCGAAGCGGTGGCCGTGGCCGCCAATCCCGACAAGCACGAAGAGCTGGGCCGCTTCCAGGCCGTCGAGGGCAAGACCTGGAACCATCCGGTCATCGCCCACGGCCGTCTCTTCACGCGCAACGGCGAAGAGTTGGCCTGCTTCGAGCTCAAGCCGGCGGAGTAGGGGAGGGGCGTGGACATTTAGTACACGGTTGGCCGACCAGCCCTACGGCTTCATCACGCCGCACACCGGGGCCGGCCAGCCGAGGGTTTCTTGCTCGGCCAGCAGCTTGTCGAACCGGGCGGCGATGTCGGAGGGCAGGGGGGCCATGCGGCGGATGCGCATGTCGATATGGGCGCCTACGTGTTCTTGAATCGCGGCGAGCGCGGCGGTCTCGTCGATCGTCATGAAGTGCATGAAGTGGATTCGCTTCTCGCTCCGACCCAAGAGCCGGCTGCGGACCGTGACGTGCTGGCCGATCCGCACCTCGGACAGGTAACGCACGTGCGTCTCCAGTGCGAAGCTGCCCGTGTGATTCGCCCGAAAGTAGGGCTCGCCAAAGCCAAAACCATCGGCGAATTGTTCGAAAGCCGAGCTGAACAGGTGCGTGTACCACATGACGTTCATGTGGCCCATCTCGTCCCGGTAACTCTCGGGTATTTCGCGGCGCAGCGTGATCGGCAGGCCTTCGAGGTCGTGCGGCGAGATCTTGATGCTCATAAGGAATAAACCGGCGCGCCGCTCGCCAAGCGCGCTCCAGCGCGGCCGGTGGGAATGTCGTTTCAGTCAGCGGGCGCTAGCCCTTCGATTTATCGAAATCGGCAAAGCTCTTGCCGCTTTCGGCCAGTTCCGTAAGCAGCGGCGAGGGCGCCCACAAGCTGCCGTGCTCTTTTTCGAACTGACAAATCCTGTCGTACACCTTCTTGAGCCCGACGGTATCGGCATACCACATCGGTCCGCCGCGAAACGCCGGATAGCCGTAGCCGAGGATGTACAGCATGTCGATGTCAACAGCCCGCAGGGCGATGCCCTCGGCCAGGATGTTGGCCCCTTCGTTGACGAGGGCGTAGAGCGTGCGGTCGAGGATCTCCTCGTTCGAGATCGTGCGGCGCTTGATGCCCGCCGCAGCCGCGGCCTGTTCGATGATAGCCTGAACAGCCGGATCGGGCACCGGGGCGCGGCTGCCGGCCTCGTACTTGTACCAGCCGGCGCCGGTCTTCTGCCCATAGCGCCCCTGCTCGCAGATAATATCGGCCACTAGCGGTTGCCGGATGCCAGGCGGGTCGAGGTGCTTGTACTCTTTGCGAATCCGCCAGCCGACATCCAGACCTGCCAGGTCGCCAACGGCCAGCGGGCCCATCGCCATGCCGTAGTCGTAGAGCACGGCGTCGACCTGCTCGACCTTGGCCCCCTCCTCCAGCAGGAACTGCGCCTCGCGCTGGTAGTGGTGGAACATGCGGTTGCCGACAAACCCGCGGCAGTTGCCGACCAGTATGCCGACCTTGTTCAGTTTCTTCGACAGCGCCATCGACGTGGCGATCACAGCGTCGCTCGATTGCTTGCCGCGCACGACTTCGATGACGCGCATCACGTTGGCCGGGCTGAAGTAGTGATGGCCGATGACATTGGCGGGGCGCGACGTGGCCGAGGCGATTTCATCGACGTTGAGCGTCGAGGTGTTGCTGGCCAGGATGGCGTCGGGCCGAGTGACCTTCTCCAGCTCGGCGAAGACCTTTTTCTTGAGCGCCATTTCCTCGAAGACGGCCTCGACGACGATATCGGCCTCTTTGAACTTGTCGTAGCTCGTGGTCGGCTCGATCAGCGCCATCCGCTCGTCCATCTGCTTTTGCGTCAGCCGTCCTTTGGAAACGGTCGAGGCATAATTCTTCTTGATGATCGACAGCCCCTTGTCCAGGGCTTCTTGATTGATCTCCTTGAACAACACCGGAATGCCGGCGTTGGCATAGTTCATCGTGATGCCGCCCCCCATCGTGCCGCCGCCGATGACAGCGGCCCGCTTGATGGGAATCAGCGGCAAGTCTTTGTCGATGCCGGGAATCTTGGCCACGGCCCGTTCGCCGAAGAAGGCGTGAATCATGGCCTTGGATTGATCCGAGTGCAGACATTCCTGGAAGATCTCGGCTTCCTTGGCCACGCCCTGGTCGAACGGCAGCTTCGTGGCGGCTTCCACGGCGTCGACCGCCTTGCGCGGAGCGAGTAATCCACGCGAACGCTTTTTCACGGCATCGCGCGTGGCGGCCAGCGACTTTTCGTTTTCGGCGACATTCGAAATCTTGTTCGTCAGATCACGGGTCTTCCGCGGCGGCTTGCCGCTGGCAGCCATCTCGCGGGCGTAGGCCACGGCGCCGGCGAGCAAATCTCCATCGATCAGCTTGTCGACGATGCCGGCCTCGGCCGCTTTGGCCGCCGGTACCGGATCGCCAAACGCGCACATCTCGGCAGCAACCGCCACGCCCGCCAACCTCGGCAATCGCTGCGTGCCGCCGGCGCCGGGAATGATCCCCAGTTTGCACTCGGGCTGCCCCACCAGGGCCGAAGCGACCGCCACGCGATAGTGACAGGCCATAGCCGTTTCCAATCCGCCGCCAAATGCGGTGCCGTGGATGGCGCAGACAATAGGCTTGCTGCAACCCTCGATCACATCCAGTACCGGATTCAGCCCGACGCGGCCTTTTTGACCCGATGTGATCTTGCCGAACTCCTTGATATCGGCCCCGGCGATGAACGTTCGCCCGCCGCCGATGAGCACGATGCCTTTGACCGAGTTATCCTTTTCGGCCGCCTGCATCGAAGCCAGAATGCCTTCCGGCACGCCCGGGCTGAGCGCGTTGACCGGCGGGTTGTTGACCGTGATCACGGCGATGTCGCCGTCGTTGGTGAGTGTGACTAAGTCGCTCATGTCTCTCCTCGCGGATGCTTCACAAAAGTTCTGATTGGTGGTTCCTGTACGAAATGTGCGGGGCCACTGGCCATCTAAGCGATCGGGCGGCGCTGGATAAACTCGACGATTCGCTCGGCGATCTCCTCGCCCTTGTCTTCCTGCAAGAAGTGGCCGGCATCTTTGATCGTGATTTCGGGTTCATTCTTGGCCGTCGGAATCAGAGCGCGAAAATAGCGGTCGCCGCCGGCCATGATCGGGTCTTTGTCGGAAAACATGACCAGCGCCGGCTTGGACCAGGTTTTCAGGGCCTCGGTCGTGGCTCGCATGTGCGGCAGCGCTTCGGCGTCGGGGCTGATCGGCACGAGGTTGGGAAACTGCAGTGCGCCGCCTTTGTAGCTGGCATCAGGAAAGGGGGCATCATAGGCCGCCACGACCTGGGGCGAAAGCTTCGCGATCGCCGAACGCTCGAGCAATTTGCCCACGTCCAAATCGTCGGACCGGTTCGCGAATGCCTTCCAGGCCATGAACGCCTCGCCCAGCGGCTTGCCGCTGACGGGCAGACCCGTGTTCATGATCACGAGCCGCGCAAATCGCTCGGCCAATTCCACCGCCAGCGGCAAACCGAGCAGGCCGCCCCAATCCTGGCAAACCAGCGTGATACGGCGCAGATCCAGCCGCTCGATGAACGCCGCAAGCGAGTCGTGATGCAGCCGGTAGGTGTACGATTCCCTTCCGACTGGCTTGTCGGAACGCCCAAAGCCCAGCATGTCGGGGGCGATCACGCGGCCAACGCGCGAAAGCGTAGGCACCATCTTGCGATACAGGTAACACCAGGAGGGCTCGCCGTGCAGACACAGAATCGGGTCGCCCTGCCCCTCGTCGAGATAGTGCATGCGCAGTTCGCCGGGCACTTCGACGTAGTGCGGCCGATAGGGAAAGTCCGGGAGATTCGCGAATCGCTCGTCGGGAGTTCGCAGTGCCTTCATCGAACCCGTCCTTTGCTAAGCCGCAAGCGTACATTGTGCCCGCAATACAATTCCCGTCCGACTACACGCACGCTTCGAACAATCCGGCGGCGCCCTGACCGCCGCCGATGCACATCGTGACGACGCCATAGCGGGCCTTGCGACGGAGCATTTCGTTGGCGATCGTGCCCACCATCCGCGACCCGGTCATGCCGAACGGATGGCCGATGGCAATCGAGCCGCCATTGACGTTGAGCTTGGCCGGGTCGATACCCAG
>JANNQN010000269.1:0-8064 GCA_031400775.1 Planctomycetia bacterium
CGCGGAAAGGTCCAGGCGGCGCGGCGCGTGAGCATGCGCTCCGGGCCGAGCGAGCCAGCCGGAAGCTCCGCGTCCTCGCCGAGCAGGCATTCGGCCGGATCGATGCGGGCCAATTCGTCGGCCAATCGGGCGGGCGGAACGCAGGTGGCCTGAAAGCGACCCGTCGACAACTCGACCCAGGCCAGGCCCACGGTCCCGGGCGTCGTCACCACGGCGGCCAGGTAGTTGCTCGCGCGCGGGTCGAGCAGGGCGTCGTCGGTCACGGTGCCGGCCGTGACGATCCGCGTGACCTCGCGGCGCACCAGTCCCTTGGCCTGCCGGGCGTCTTCGACCTGATCACAAATCGCCACCCGCAATCCGGCCGCGATCAGCTTGCCCAGGTAGCTTTCGAGTTGATGATAGGGAAAGCCCGCCATGGCGGTGGGATTTTCGCCCTTGTCCCGGCTGGTGAGCGCCAGCCCCAGCACGCGGGCCGCCGTGCTGGCGTCCTCGTGGAACATCTCGTAGAAGTCGCCCATGCGAAACAACAACAGCGCATCGGGACACGCCGCCTTGGCGTCCTGATACTGCTTCATCATGGGCGAGACTTGCATCAAACTCTCCCTCGCGCGCGTGTCTGAGCAATGCTAACAAACGTCCAGGGGACAGGGGAGGGGGCCAGCGTCTCAGTCATGTTGGCACAGAGGGCGGCGGCCCTGCGCGCGGAGAATCCTAATGACTCGCCAGAAGTTGCCGCGCGATATTCACGCGGTTCTTAGCGGCGCGTGAAACGGCCCACGCGTCGCGCCAGTTCGCGTTCGACGTCGGCACGCACTTCATCGCTCACCGGGCCGATCGTCGCCAGGCGGCGCACGACCGCTGGCGCCTGCTCGGGCGATATTCGCGAGATGATCTGAGCCGCCTGCGAGGCGGGCAAATGCGAGAGCACCAGGGCAATCGTCTGGGGATGCTCCGAGGCCAGCGCCTTGAACAGAATCTGGCTATCGACGTCCAACAGCATTGCAAACGGCGCTGGCGGAGAATCTGGGGCGGCATCGGCATCGAGCGACTTCGCCCGGAGTGCGGATGCCGGAACATGCTTGGCCGCCGCTGCGAACTCACTGGCGACGGCACTTCGTTCCGCGGTCGTGATCGGGCGTCTATTGGCCAGCTCCACGGTCAACGATTCCATCTCGAGCGGGTCGAGCTGGTCGAGCAAGTCGGCCGCTTGATAGCGCGGAAGACTCAAAAGCACGATGGCGGCTTTGCGCAGGTCAGCGGTCGACATGTCGAGCTCCGGAAATCGCCCCTCAATCGAGGTAGCGAAGTCTGTCAATTGTCGCAGGCGGATCGTCCACAAAGCCTTGTTTTGCAGCTATTTGCGACTCGTCGTCGCGTCTCTGCCAGTACTGCCAGCAAGCCTCGGCTCGAGGCTGCTTGTGCACCGCCGATTATCGTCCTTGGCGGCGACCAGGCTTGAACCAGAAGGCCTTAGAATCGGCAAAGCCCGAGCATTTTGCAGGAATCGAATAATTTTTGGCTGATTTGCTTGACAGGTCGAATCGGTTGGTTAAACTGTGTTGAGATTTCGCAACTTTCTGTCAGGCCACGCTAATGCACGCGAACATGAGTCGACTGTCAACCTGAAGGTTGGCACGCTCATGAACAATTCGGTGTTAGCGGACCCGCGGACCCTCAAAGTCCGCCGCTCGCCCGTCCGACTCGCTCAGATGCAAATATGCGTCGTGCGACTCATCCAGAAGGACGGGAGCAATCGATCCGGTTTTGAACGAATCGGCAATTGATTGCGCAATCGACCGGCGTCTTGTTCCTCGCGTCTCCGCCTGCCCCGATGCATCGCGTGCATTGGATTTTTCTAAGGAGACATGCGAGTGTTGAAAGCAGCATATCGCAGTGACATTTACACGAAGATATTCACGTTCGCCACGCTTGTCGCGGCGTTCCACTTGAACGCATCCCCGGCGTACGCAGTAAACCTGCCGGCCGGCACAGCGGCGTTCGCGACCGCCGAAGCCAAGCCCGATGGGGCTTCGAATTTGTTGCTCACTACGGGGGCGGTGTTTTTCGCGGCTCCCGGTTACTCGGGCACGTTGACCTCGAATGTGTTCGATGGCGATGCCACCAATCCGAACGGGCCGACGGCGTTGACGTTTACGTATTTGATTACGAACGCCCCCTCCAGCACGCACGAGTTGCATCGTTTTACCGTGTCGAGCTTTCAGTCGTTTGCGACCGACGTCAGCTATTCTTCGCTGTCGGTGGGGCGGGAGCCGACGTTCATCGACCGCAATCCGCTTGGCGACGTGGTTGGTTTCACTTTCCCCACGCCGATCTTGCCGTTTCTTCCCACCTTCGGGGCATTGGAACCGGGTTTGACATCCCGTCTGTTGGTCATCCAGACCGATGCGACGCGATTTACGCTTACGACAGCTTCGGTCATTAACGGCAGCACGACTAGCGTGTTGAGCCTAGCTCCCGACAAACTTGTTCCCGAACCGAGTACGCTGGCGCTGGGCGCCCTGGGCCTGATCGGCACGCTGGCGATTGCCATCCGCAAGCGCCGACGGGCAAGAGTGGCCTGATCGAGCTAGATCATCCCTGACAACAACAATCGGCGAGCCCGGGGACAGTCCTTGGGCTCGCTGCTTTTTTGCGCGGCGAGTCCCTCAGGCCCGAGCTTTTCAGGCAATCACGCCCTCGATTGGCGATCCGCCGTGGGCGATCATCATCGGCCGGCCGGCCAGATCCGGAACCGTCATCTGCGGATCGACGCCCAGCAGCCGGTAGATCGTCGCCACGACATCGCCCGGCGAAACCGGGTCCCGCGTGGGATAAGCGGCATGCCTGTCGGTCGCGCCGTAGACCGTTCCTTGTCGCACGCCGCCGCCGGTCAACAAGCTAAACCCGCACTGCGGCCAGTGGTCGCGTCCCGCCTTGGCGTTTACGCGGGGGCTACGCCCCATTTCGCCCATCACGACCACCAGCGTGGAGTCCAGCAATCCGCGCTCCTCCAGGTCCTCGATCAGGGCCGGATAGGCCATGTCTAGAATCGGCAGGTTCTCGTCCTTGAGCATGCCGAAATTATTCTCGTGCATATCGTAAGAGTGCCCATTGGCGCCGAAGATCTCGGCATGCACGCTGACGAA
This sequence comes from Planctomycetia bacterium, assembly GCA_031400775.1. Taxonomy (GTDB): domain Bacteria; phylum Planctomycetota; class Planctomycetia; order Pirellulales; family PALSA-1355; genus PALSA-1355. Next base: position 3,147 of record JANNQN010000269.1, read on the forward strand.
CGTCACCCCGGCCTCGACCAGCCGACGAGCCGTCAACAGGCTCGAACCGCTCAAGTTGCGACCGTAGCGGTCGCGCGTGGCGTCGGTCTCTTGCGACAAGTCGAATGCCTCGCGGGTCTTGCTCGACGAAAGCAGCGAAAACGCCTGCTGGGCGTGCCGGCTCATCGTGTCGATCGCGCGCGAGGCGTTCAGTTCCCGAAACCGATCGTCCAACTGGCGAGCCAGCGAGCGCCGGGCGTCGAGCCGGTTGACGGACATGTCGGGCAAGGCATCCAGCGAGGGCATCATCGGCTGGCCGACGGGACGCACCGGATCGTAATTGGCCACCCGCGGCGCGCGATCGAAGGTCGGCTTGCAGAGCGAGAAAAAAGGATCGTATTGCCGCCCCAAATAGCCGCCATAAGGGCCAGGCCGCCGAATTCCTTCGCCCCAGCCCGGATAACACGGCATGCACACCGCGCCGGGCACGTCGCGCGGACCCAGTTGCAGATACTGGCAGATCGCGCCGATATCGGGCGGGTCGGTGTTCTTGGTGTGAATCTGCGCGTTGTCGCCGCCGGTATAGCCGGTCAGCATGGCCAGTGGATTGTGTGCATTGTAGTTGTGAGTTACGGTGCGGATCAGGCTGGCGCGGTGCATCCACCGCGACGTGCGCGACAGGTGCTCGCACACCGACAAGCCCGGCAGCGAGCTCGCGATTGGCCGAAACTCGCCGCGGATCTCGGCCGGCGCGTCGGGCTTCATGTCAAACATGTCCATGTGGCTGGGACCGCCCAGCAGGTTGAACAGGATGACGCTCTTGGCCGGTCCGCGGGGCGTGCCCGCGGATTGCGAGGCTTCGCCGGCACTCAACAGCCGCGGCCACGTCATGCCGCCGAACAGCGACAGGGCCCCGACGCGCATCAGCTCGCGGCGGCTGACGCCATCGCACAGCCGGGTTCGGCGGCCCAGTATGCTCAGCATGGTCGCGGGCTCCTGGCGGACATCGGAGGGCGGGAAGAGCTGGTAGGCGATGGCAGGCCCGTAGTATAACCATCCGCCGCCGGCAGTCCACCAGCATCTGGCTCGTCAGGCAACCGCCGCGGCCAGGTGTCCCGGCCGCCGTAGGATGGAAAAACCAGTGGAAGAAACCGCTGCCCACAGTGCCGTGCGGGCTGCACAACGTAAAATTGAGCAGGGCCAGGTTCGCCGTTCCCGCAGGAGACGGTCATGGATCATCTCGCCATTCCGCAGCAATTGCTCGTCGAGCATCAAACGCTGGCTCACGTGACGAGCGCCTTGCGCGCCACGATCGGCTGGAAGTATCAAGGCGCCGACTTTACGAGAAAGCTGGAGAGCCTGCGATTCGTCGGCGAATCGTTCAAACGACATCTGAAGCGTCTGATGGAGCTGGAAGAATCGGATGGCTATATGTGCGTCGTCGGCGATTCGCGGCCGGAGCTGAAGGACGACGTCGAGGCCCTGAGTCGCGAGCACGCCCAGTTTCGCACGGCGCTACGCAGCACGCTGGGGCGGTTGCGGCGGCAGGCGAGTACCGATCACGAGGCCTTTAACCTCGTGTGTGCCGATTTTCTGAATTTGCTCGACAAGCTCGACGAGCACGGCAAAGAAGAGACCGACCTGTTGCAAGAGGCCTTGCTCACGGACGAAGGGGGCGAGGGGTGAGACAGGAAGGGGAGTAGGGGTTGGGGATTGGGGGTTGGAGAAGAGGAACAGGAGTGATGCGGTTTGCGCGCGCTCGACCCCCGCGCGGTCCGTCAGGCCGACTCGCGTTACAGCGCGCGACGGTCGATTCGTACGACGCGTTCCTTTTGGGAAACCCCACCTCCGGCGAGGTGGGTTTTTATTTGCGCCTATTGCTTCCCGTAGAAAGCGGGATAGCGGCGCCCGTCGGATGCGTTTCCGGGGCCGCTGTTCGCGCGTGCGGCTGCCACCGCCGGTCGTTAGAATTACCGGTAGCTGACAAAACTCGCGACATCCTGTCACAAACCGCCCCCCCACGACCGTCTATAGGGGCGGACAGGCCGGGTTATTCTTTGCAGGAGCATAGACAATGGGCAATTCCACGAATCCCGCAGCACCGTCGTTGGACGTGATTGTCGTCGGGGGTGGCCTGGCGGGTTTGACGGCCGCGGCGCTGGTGGCGCGAGCGGGGCGTAAGGTGGTCGTCCTGGAGGGCGCGGCGAAGCTAGGGGGACGCGCCGCGACGCAAGTGATCGAGGGCGCGCATTTCAATCTCGGCGGACACGCCCTGTATTGCCGTGGCGCCGCCCAGCAGACCCTCAAAGACTTGGGCGTGCCGTTTAGCGGACACGTTCCCCGCCCCGGCAAGGCCCAGCTTCTGGCCGCCGGCCGAAGCTACCGCTTGCCAGCCGGACTTGGCCGCCTTGCAGTATCGGGGTTGTTGACGCTTGGCGAAAAATACCGACTCGCAAAACTGTTAAAAGGCCTCGCTCGGCTCGACACCCGCGGTCTGGAGCGATTGCCCGTGTCGGCCTGGATCGACGAGACGGCCGGCCGCGGCAGTCTGGCGCAGATGCTGGGCGCCTTGTTCCGCGTGAGCACCTATGTTGCCGATCACGATCGACTGTCGGCCGCGGCGGGACTCGAGCAACTCAAAGGCGCGCTCGTCGGTAATGTGTGGTATATCGACGGCGGCTGGCAGTCGCTGGTCAACGGCCTGCGCGACGCGATCTAAAAGCACGGCGGGCAGGTACGCAGCGGCGCCGCAGCGCGGTCGCTGTCGTGCAATTCTCGCATCACCGTTCAACTGCCCGACGGCCAATCGCTCGACGCCAAGGCGGTCATTTTGGCCGTCGATCCGAAAACGGCCTGTGACATCAGCGGATTGGCCGAAGACTCGCCGCTGGTGCGCTGGCAGAAGCGCCGGCTGGTGGTTCGCACGGCTTGCCTCGACGTGGCGCTCGACCGGCTGCCGCGGCCCGCCGCGCAATTTGCACTCGGTTTGGATCAGCCAACGTATTTTTCGGTGCATTCGGGCGCGGCCCGTCTGGCCGAGCCCGGCATTGAGGTGATTCACGTCATGAAGTATCTCAGCGTGGAATCGACCGTGCCGGCCAAGACTGTGGAGGCTGAGCTGGAGACCGTGCTCGAGCGGATGCAGCCGGGCTGGAAGGGACACGTCGTGGCGCGGCGCTTCTTGCCGAGCATGGTCACCTGCGAAGCGCTGCCGACCGCCGCAGACGGCGGGTATTCCGGACGCCCCGGCGTTGAGCTCGGCGATCGCCCCGGCGTTTACCTGGCTGGCGACTGGGTTGGCGACCAAGGGCATCTGGCCGATGCCTCGGTGGCAAGCGCCCGCACGGCGGCCGAGCGAGTGCTAGGCTGCCTCGACCGACCCTCGGCGCGACTCGCGGAGAAAGCCACTCATGCTCGAGCTTGATCCGGTCTTCGAGGAGCACCGCACGGACCTGTCGCAACTGGCCTATCGCATGCTGGGTTCGCTCTCCGACTCGGACGACGTGCTGCAAGAGGCCTATTTGCGCTGGAGCCGACAGGACCGTGCCGCGGTGCGCTCGCCGCGAGCGTACCTGACTTCGGTGGTCACGCGATTGTGCATCGACCAGCGCCGCGCAATCGAAGCTCGCAAGGAGACATACGTCGGCCCCTGGCTGCCGGAGCCGGTGGTCGAGGACGGCGAACCGTCGGCGAGCCAGAGGGCCGAAGTGGCCGAGTCGGTATCGCTGGCGTTTTTGGTCGCGCTGGAGACGCTCACGCCGCAGGAGCGGGCCGCCTATCTGCTGCGTCAGACGTTTGACTTTGAGTACGACGAGATTGCCGCGATTCTCGAGAGGTCGTCCGACAACTGCCGGCAGCTCGTGAGCCGGGCCCAAGCGCATCTCCGCGCGCGGCGTCCTCGGTTCGAAGCGAAGCCCGACGAGGCCGAGCGCATCACCACGGCGTTTCTCGACGCCTGCGCCACCGGCGATCTCGATCGCCTGGTGAGCCTGCTGGCCGCCGACGCCGTGTTGTATTCCGACGGTGGCGGCAAGGTGCTGGCGGCGCTGGCCCCCAATCGCGGCGCCGATCACGTTGGCCGGTTCTTCCTCGGCGTGCTGAAAAAATCACCTCCGGGCCTCCAGTTTCGCCGCGTGCGGGTCAACGGCCGTCCCGGCGTGATGGCGACGCTTGGCGCTCAGGTGGTCAACGTGCTGACCTTCGACGTGATCGACGGCCACATCGCGACCTGCTTCATAATTCGCAATCCGGACAAGTTGCCCCGCTCCGGACTAGGAATGCAGGATGCAGCCGAGGTCAATTGAAGCCATGCCCATGACCCGCGCACAAGATTATCGTGCCCTGCTGCTGCACTCGATTGTTGCGCTGGCAGTCGGTCTGGTGGCGGTCGCGATCTGTTACCAGTGGGTCGATCGGCCCGTGGCGTTTTTCGTGCATGATCGCCAGGTAGAAAAGATTCTGCTGTTCAAGTGGCTCACCTATCCGCCGCCGATCGTCCAGACCTGGGCGCCGCTGATATTGGCGCTGGCGATGATTCGCCGTGCCTGGGGTCCGCTGGCGCACTGGCAATGGACTTTATTCGTGGCTTGCCTGAGCCTGATCGTGGCCGATGAGTTCCGCACGTCGCTGGGCGACATGTGCGGGCGCTACTGGCCGGAGACGTGGATTGACAATAACCCCTCGCTGATCGGCAACGGCGTCTATGGGTTTCATCCCTTCCAGGCGGGAGACGACCGGGGCAGTTTTCCCTCGGGTCACGCCGCGCGGATTCTTGGCTTTGCCGGCGTGTGGTGGATCGCCATGCCGCGCGGCCGGGTTTTGTATGCGCTCGTGTGCCTACCAATGCTGGCGAGCCTGGTGGCGATGAACTATCACTTCGTGAGCGACGTGATTGCCGGCACCGTCGTGGGGGCTGTCGTGGGGGGGGGGGGCCCGCGCC
>JANNQN010000270.1:0-7888 GCA_031400775.1 Planctomycetia bacterium
CCAAGACTGTTTTCGTTCGCGCCACTGCGTCGACTGCCAAAGGCAGAGCTTCTTCAGATCGTTTCGCGTGAAGATAGAGCCGGGCAAGATTATTGATGGCTTCCAGCGTATCGGGATGGTCCTCACCGAGTTTTGCCTTCATCGCCTGGACCGCTCGCTCAAGCAAGGGAACTGCGTCGCCAATTCGGCCGGCCCCATCGTAGGTCACCGCCAGGTTTTGCATCACGGTGAGCGTGCTGGGGTGTTCGTCTCCCAGGGTTTCCCGGTAACTTTCGAGAATGCTCTCCAACAGGGGCATCGCTTCGGCAAATCGACCCGCACGGAAGTAAATGCCGGACAGGCCGTTCAAGGAGTTGAGCGTGTCGGCATGATTCTGACCCAAGGTTGCCGCGCGGGCATCGCTCGTCGACTCGCACCTGATCCGCTCGGAAATCGGCTTGCCGCTTCGCGCTCACGATCAGTCGATCCTGCTACACGGTCATTGTCACCAGAAGGCCTTGGTGGGAACTTCGGAGACGCAAGCGGCGCTGGCGATGCTGCCCGGCGCCAAAGTGCAACTGGTCGATTCCGGCTGCTGCGGCATGGCCGGTTCGTTCGGCTACGAGCATTACGAAATGAGCATGCAGATCGGCGAGCGCGTGCTGTTCAAAGCCGTTCGCGGCGCGCCCGAGGCGACCGTCGTCGCGCCGGGATTCTCCTGCCGGCACCAGATTCGCCACGGCACGGGCCGCAGCGCCATCCATCCCGTCGAGCTATTGGCACGGCACTTGGTTGAATAGTGTGTGCCACTGCTGTCCCAGCAGTGCTCCGCCAAGATACCCTTGCAGCGTGAAGCACAGTCATCCGTCGCATCATGAGGATATCCAAGACCAACAGCTATTTCGGCGGATCGCTCGGCGGCATCGAATGTGTGTCAAAAAGGAACACTGCTGGAACAGCAGTGGCACACGGGGGCCCACCTGAAGTTTTCGGCGGACCGCTAAGCTTCGGGCGAGCGGCGCTCGATCTCGGAGATCTTGTCGACGCGCCGCGCGTGGCGGCCACCTTCGAAGTCGGTCTTGAGCCAGATCTCGACCATGCGATCGATCAACTTTTCGCCCAGCATGTCGGCCGACAAGCACAGCACGTTCAAGTCGTTGTGCCGGCGGCTCATTTCGGCGGTCAAGTCGTCGTGGCAAGGGGCGGCGCGAACGCCCGGAAACTTGTTGGCGGCGATGCACATGCCGATGCCCGTGCCGCAGATCAGAATTCCGCGGTCGACGGCGCCGCTGCTAACCTGGCTGGCCACCAGCGTGGCGATATCCGGATAATCGACGCTTTCGTTGGAGTGCGGCCCGGCGTCGACCACTTCCTGGTTCAGACGATGGAGCAACTCGACGAGCTTGCTCTTGACGGAAAAGCCTCGATGATCGCTGCCGATCGCAATTCGCATGACATGCTTCTCCTCGGATGGCCCGCCAGATTGTGGCCCAAAAATCTAAAACTTCAATTCGCCGACACGTCGTTCCAATTCGCTTTTGATCTGTGTCGCGCACTTCTCATAGTATTCGATCGGACCGCCGATCGGATCCGCAATGTCGGCCTGGTCGCGCCCCAACACGAACGTGCGGGGCGAGGCCTCGGGCCATTGCGAAACGATCGCCTGGCGATGCGAGCGCGTCATCGTCCAAATGATATCGGCGTGCCGCACCAACTGAACAGTCAGTGGTTGTGATTCGTGATCGACCAGTTGCAGCCCCATCTTCTGCATCACGCTGACGGCCTCGGGCGTGGGACGCGAACCCATCATCGCCGATATTCCGGCGGACATCACCATCACGCCGCGATCGTTCAACTCGGCCGGAGCGCAACCCAACCGATCGGCGATCATCTTGCGGCACATTACCTCGGCCATCGGACTGCGGCACGTGTTGCCGGTGCAAACCAGCAGGATCATCAGGCTCGACAGCCGCCGCAACGTCTGTTCCGAAGCCACGCCCGGCCGTAAGATCTCGAGCCCCGCTCGGCCCACCTTGACCACGGTCGAAGGCTGTCCCAGGCGGCTGCGGCCATCATTGAGCACCAATTGTACCCGTTCGCCCAGGGCCGCGATGACTTCCTCGGCCGTTACCGGGTCGGCGTCGCCCTGTGGATTGGCACTGGTGAGCACGACCGGGCCCACCAGCATGCGCAGGATGTCGAGCACCATCGGATGGGCCGGCACTCGCAGGCCAATCGTGCCGTGCGGACAGACGGCTTTCTGGACAGAGAGCGGCAGGCGGCGAACCAGGCTCTCGGGATGGCAATCGTCGGACACGATCGTTACGGGGCCAGGCCAGCAACGACGAGCCAGGCGGCGCCCCAGAGGGCTCAGGTCGGGCACGTAGTCCAACACGTCGTCGGCGCTCTTGATGGCCAGCGTCAGGGCCTTGCCCTGGGTGCGACCCTTGGTTTCCAGCAAGCGAGCCACGGCCGACTCGTCCAAGGCGCTAGCGGCGAGGCCGTAAACCGTCTCGGTGGGCAAGGCGACCAGCTTTCCCTCGGCCAGGGCCTGAACCGCTCGATGGACCACATCGCGCGAGTCTTCGGCGCTGCGGATATCGATCACAACCGGGGGCATGGGGCAATTCGCGGGTCAGCCGTGGTGCCGGCTTCTTCCTTGGCGAGATGGGTCGGGATACACGGACGACAAGAACAGCTACTTGACGCCTAGAAATTATAGGCTGTGAGTCGGTCGCGCGTCGAACAATTGATTGCAATAGAATACTATAAAGCTATTTACGCACGCTGACAAGGTACCGCGCGGTCCCCTGCCAGCGGGTGTCGAGAGCCTCGACGGGTCGTGTGAAAACCGACACCTGACGGCTGCACGAACCCCGCATCGAGCAACCAACAAATCAAGCAAGGCGCGTCGTATGAATTTGGGCGAGGATATGCAGCGGCGGGCCGAGCAGTTTGTCTCGCGCTACGCCGCGGTGCGCGAGGAGATAGGCCGCGTCATCGTCGGTCACGATGAGATCATTCACGGCGTGCTGACCTGCTTGTTCGTCGGCGGCCACTGTTTGCTCGAGGGCGTGCCGGGATTGGGCAAGACGCTGCTGGTGCGAACGTTGGCCAAGACGTTGGACTTGGACTACTCGCGGATCCAGTTCACTCCCGATCTGATGCCGGCCGACATCCTGGGCACGAACATGGTGATGGAATCGGGCGACGGACGCCGCGCGTTCGAGTTCCACCGCGGGCCTCTGTTCACGCAGATCTGCCTGGCCGATGAAATCAATCGCGCCACGCCCAAAACCCAATCGGCCATGCTCGAGACGATGCAGGAGGGCACGGTCAGCACGGGCGGCCAGGTCTACCAGTTGGAACGGCCCTTTCTCGTGCTGGCCACGCAAAATCCGATCGAACAAGAGGGAACCTACCCCCTGCCCGAGGCGCAACTGGACCGCTTCTTCTTCAAGTTGATCGTGGGCTATTCGAGTCGCTCGGAATTGAACACGATCGTCGAACGGACCACGCGGAGCGAGCGCTTCGAGCCTCGCAAGATCATGGACGGGCCCGAAATCTTGCGCTGGCAACAACTGGTCCGCGAGGTCATCCTGGCTTCGCACGTGCAAGACTACATCGTGCGGCTGGTATTGGCCACGCACCCGGGCGGCACTCTGACCGTGCCCATCGCGAACCGCTACCTGCGCTGGGGCGCCAGCCCGCGCGCCGCTCAGACGTTGGCGCTGGCGTCCAAGGTCCGCGCGCTGCTGGAAGGCCGCTACAACGTCAGCTTCGAGGACGTGCGGCGTGTCTACTTGCCTTCGCTGCGGCATCGGGTAATCGAGAACTTCGAGGCCCAGGCCGAGCAGATCGACACGGATCACGTGTTGTTGGAGATTCTAGAAAACGTCCCCGAGAAAATGACCGACTGACGATTCGCAGGCGCATCAACAGAGTCATCAAACCGCCAACGTCGTCCGTTCGAGGAACCTGGATGGCCATGTCGACGTCGCCCGACGCGCTGTTGAGTCCACAACTCATGGCGCAGCTTGAGCGGTTGGAGCTTGTCAGCCGCAAGGTATTTCGCGGGCGGCTCAAGGGCGAGCGTCGCAGCACGCGCAAGGGACAGAGCGTCGAGTTCGCCGACTTTCGCAACTACGTTCACGGCGACGATCTGCGATTCGTCGACTGGAACACCTACGCGCGGCTCGATCGGCTGTTTCTCAAATTGTTCTTCGAGGAGGAGGATCTCCACTTTTACGCGCTGATCGACGAGAGCGACTCGATGCGTTTCGGCACGCCCGCCAAGCTGCGATTTGCCCAGCAGTTGGCCGCCGCGCTGGGATTCATCGGGCTCATCCGCGGCGACCACGTGCGGATCGAGACCGTGGGCCAGCCGGTGGCGCGGACCACGCCGACTTTTCGCGGGCGGCAGAGCGTGTGGCGGATGGTGGAGCATTTAAGCGCGATCGAGGCCGGCGGAACGACCGCGCTGGCCGCGGGCGTCAAAAACTTCTGCCTGCGCAATCCCGGCAAAGGCGTCGTCGTTTTAATGAGCGACTTGATGGACAAGCAGGGCTACACCGAGGCTCTGAAGTATCTCTTGGCTCGCCGCATGGACGTGTACGTCATCCAGATTCTATCGCCCGAGGAGCTCGCCCCCGACCTGCAAGGCGACCTGCAACTCGTCGATAGCGAGGACGGCGACATCGCCGAGATCACGGTCAGCGGGCCGCTGCTCAAGCACTATCACGACACGTTGGCGGCCTTCGTCGCGACGGCGCGCGAGTTCTGCACCCGGCGCGGCATGACCTACCTGCTGGCCGACAGCCGCACGCCGGTCGAGCAACTCGTGTCGCACTACTTGCGCGAACGAGGTCTGGTGCGCTGATGACCACGATCAACATGCTCGCGTGGTGGCAGTGGGCGGTGCTGGCCGCCGTTCCGCCGGCCATCCTGCTGTTGTACTTTCTCAAGCTGCGCCGCACGAGCAAACAGGTTCCGAGCACGTACCTGTGGCGAAAGGCGATCGACGATCGTCACGTCAACAGCCTCTGGCAACGCCTGCGGTCGAACGTTTTGCTGTTGTTGCAGTTGCTGCTCGTGGCGCTTGCCATGCTGGCGTTGTTGCGGCCGGGTTTCAGCGGAAGCGAGCTGATCGGCGACCGCTTCATCTTCCTGATCGACACGTCGGCCAGCATGAGCTCAACCGACGTGCAACCATCGCGATTGGCCGAAGCCCAGCGGCGCGCGGGTGAATTGATCGAGCAAATGGCCGCCGGCGATCTGGCTATGATCATCAGTTTTTCCGATGTGGCCATGGTGCAGCAGGCCTTCACCGACGACCGACGCGAGCTCCAGCGGCAATTGAGTCTGATCCGGCCCACCAACCGCGCCACGGTCCTGAGCGAGGCGCTGGGCGTGGCCGCCGGGCTGGCCAACTCGCTGCGCGCCGCACATTCCGACAGTGGAGCCGACGACGAAAGTGCCGAAAAGATCGGCAGCGAGCCGGCCACGATCTATATTCTCAGCGACGGCAAATTTCCCGACGTGACCGGAATGACGCTCGCGAATCTGACGCCAGTTTTCGTTCCCATCGGAAATCCGCTGGCGGCAAACGTAGGCATAACGGCCATCGGCTCTCAGGCTCGCGACTCCCAGGATCCACCGCAGGTCTTCGGTCGGTTGGAAAACTTCGGACCGCAAGATATCTCGGCGGACGTGGAGCTGCACCGCGACAATTCGCTATTCGACACCAAACTGGTTGAGCTGAAGGCGCACAGCTCGGGCGGAGTCGTCTTCGAACCGGGCGAAATGCGGGCGGGTGCAATCGAATTGCGAATCCGCCCCGGCGGAGCGCTGGCGCTCGACGATCGGGCCTGGACCGTGATCGATCCGCCTCGGCCCGCCAACGTGCTGGTCGTCACTCCCGGCAACGACGCGCTTTCGCTGGCCTTAAATACGGAGCGCGCGCGACAACTGGCCGACGTTGAAATCGCCGAGCCCGATTTCCTCGAGACGAAAGACTATCAGGACCAGGCCGCGGCGGGACACTACCGCCTCGTGATTTACGATCAATGCCAGCCCAAGCAGATGCCGCAGGCCAACACGTTGTTCATCGGCCGGCTGCCGCCCTTGGAATCGTGGACGGGCGAGGGGCGTATTCTGGCTCCGCAGATCGTCGACGTCGACACGGCGCATCCGCTCATGCAACTGATCGACCTGGGAAACGTCAAGTTTGCCGAAGCGCTCGCGCTCAAGCCGCCCGGCGGCGGCACCGTATTGGTTTCCACCGATCAAGGACCGCTGTTGGCAATTGCCCCCCGCGACAGTTTCGAAGACGCCGTGCTCGGCGGCGAAATCGTGGGACGCACAGACGGGGGCCAGCAATTCGCCAACTCCGACTGGCCGCTGCGGCTCAGCTTTCCGGTGTTCTTTCTGAATGCTCTTGGTTACTTGGGCGGCGCCGAAACTGGCGGCTTGAGCGTGCAGCCGGGACAGCCCGTCACGCTTCGCGCCGCCGGACCGGCCGAGTCGCTCATCGTTCGCACTCCCGGCGGAGCGTCGAGCGTGCTGCGTCGCGGGCCGGGCGAGCCGTTTCGGTTCACAGCCACGGACGAGTTGGGTGTTTACACCGTGTCGGAAGCAGGCCAGCCTCCGAGGCACTTTGTCGTCAATCTCTTGGACAGCGCTGAGAGCGACATTCGACCCCGCACCGACATTCGTATCGGTCACGAGACCGTGCACGGTCAGGCAAGCTGGAGGGGCGCCCGCAGCGAGCTCTGGAAGCCCCTTTTGGGTCTGGCTCTAGCCGTTTTGTGTCTGGAGTGGTATATCTGGGTGCATCGACAACCGTCGAAATAGGCGATGGGTGGAAGTCGGGGCCAATTATCACGCCGCAAATTGCGATTTGCGCCAGGAGCGGAAATGATTCGAAAGGCGTTAACTCCCCGCCCGAAACGGAAAAAGGCGGGCGCGCCCCGTCGCAAAAAAACCATCTTGAAGCTGCTCGAAAACGACCTGATCAAACGGGTCAGCTACGAGCAATATCGCGAGAAAGTTCGCGACGTCTACGGCGGCCCACAGGGCGCCTTCCTGGCCACCGCCAGTCTGTTGTCGCTGCACATTCATTTGGGTGATCGCCTGCTGCGCGAGCGCAAGTTCGACCTGCGCGGCTCGAAGAGCATCTTGGACGTCGGCAGCGGCGCCGGCCAGATCGCCAAGCACCTGCTCAAATATGCCGACTCCGACGCGAGCATCACCTGCTGCGACCTGTCGCCCGAAATGCTCCGCCGCGCCCGGACGCGCCTGAAGAACCCGCTGCCGAGCCACGTGGCCGCCGATTTGTGCCATTTGCCGTTCGCCGATGGCAGCTTCGACTGCATCACCTGCGGATACGTGTTGGAGCATCTGCCCGACGCGCGTCCCGGCCTGGCCGAGCTGTCCCGCGTGATGAAGCCGGGCGGGCGCATGCTGCTTTTGACCACCGAAGACAACTTTTCGGGCGCCTGGACCAGCCGCTTCTGGTGCTGCCGCACTTACAATCGCAAAGAGCTTTTCCGCACCAGCCAGGACCTGGGCCTGATCTGGAAGAAAGAGCTGTGGTTCACGCGGATGCACAAGCTGCTGCGGGCCGGCGGGATCTGCGTCGAAATCGAAAAGCAGTAAGCGGCGCCGCTGGCTGGCTGGCGGTAGCCTTCGGCTGGCAATTCTCTTGCCGCTACTCGCCCTGCCTGAGCACCAGTTTCGTGATCTCGGGCGGGCAGTTCCACCGCATGGGAAAATGGCTGCCCGTGCCGCGGCTGACGTGCATCATGGTCGGCGGAGCGTCGAAAAAGCCGGCAGCGTACTTCACGCCGTGCCAACTGGGGCACAACACTGGCCCGATCAGCGGAAAACAAATCTGCCCGCCGTGCGTGTG
>JANNQN010000271.1:0-27722 GCA_031400775.1 Planctomycetia bacterium
GCGTGGGCGTGAGCGTGATGAATTCACGCAGGGCCCAGAACGAGATCAATCCAAAGATGATGACCGTCGCCAGGTACGATGCCGGGCCCAACAGAAATGCAGCCGCCAGCACCGTACACATCAGCCACCAGGCCCGAATGCGCAGGTTGAAGGCCTCGACGACCGCCGGGTTCAGACCCATGTCGCTTTGGGACTTCAACCGCTGGCCGATCGTGGTGGCGCCAAACAATAGCGCCAACACGCCACCCACCAGGCACAAAGTTTTCACGTCGTCGAACATGCGCTCTTACAAATCCTTTAGCCGGCGGACCGAATCGCGGGCCCGACCCAGAAACTCGACCTTGGGCTCTCCGGCCTCCAACCAAATTGGCGGACCAAACGTGACCAGGCTCAACAGCGGCACCGGCAAAAACTCGCCGCGCGGCAACACCCGGTTGAGATTGTCGATATGCACGGGCACCAATTCCAGGTCCGGGCGCTTCTTGGCCAGATAATATAAGCCGCTCTTGAACTCTTGAATCTCGGACTCCGTGTTGCGGCTTCCCTCGGGAAAGACAATCAACGATTGGCGATCTCCGATCTCGCGCAGCATCATATCGACTGGGCTCTGATGTACCTTGATATCCGTGCGATCGATCAGCAAGGCGTTGAACGTGCGGGCCATGTAGCGGCGCACGACCCCCTTCTCCCAATAATCCTTGGCCGCGACCGGACGCGTCAGGGGGCGCAGCGCCGTGGGTAGCACCGACCACAACACGATCGCATCCAAGTGGCTGGTGTGATTGGCAAAGTATACCCGCTGGCAGGTATCCGGCTGGCAGTCGATCCAGCGCACGCTCGCCCCGCTAAGAATGCGGGCAATGACAGCCAAGAGCGTTCCGGTCATCTTGCGTTCGTTTGTTGCTGACCCAGGGCACGTGCCGCGGGAGGTCGACTGCTTGTGGTGCGTTGGTTCGCTTCCGAAAGCGGCAAGCAGCCAGAACCCGGGAGAAATCGCTTTCGACCGCGCGCCACGGGCCAGGGCCATATTATCTCGGAACGCGGCGGCGGGCAAAGCCTGTCGCGACGCCCCCAGTTTGGTAGCCTGCCAACGTGTTTTCGCCACAATCGCTGTATCGCCCGGGTGGCGTCAGGGTGACAATCCGGCCCGCGCCACTCCTGCCAGTCCGCTGGTCGCCGCCGGTCCGCCGGCGCGGCACTTTTTTCGGTAGATCGTGGTCATCAGCCGCTCGTAACCCTCGATCGTTCGCTCCAGCGACCACTGCTCGACGTCGACGCCGTTGGGGATCACGTGGACTTTCTCGGCCGGAAATCGCTCGATGTCGACCAGGTGCCGTCCGTGGGCCTGGGCCGCGGCGATAAAGCCATCGGTCCAGCGAGTCATCAAGCGGGCCCGGTTCAATCGTCCGATCGAGTCGGGCCGACCGGTCGGGTAAAGCGCCGAGAGCACGACTGGCACTCCGGCTCGCCGCGCCGCCAGGCGTCCCCAGAACATCGTGTCGCCAGCGCCCACGGTGACCACAGCGTCGACCCGGCGATCGCGAAATAATTTGGTCAGCCGCGGCAATACGCGCAGGTCGTACTTATGTCGGATCAAGTCGTGGAACACCGGCACGTCGTCGGCCAACTCGTCGCCCAGCGGCCCGCGCGATTTCAGGCAGCAAACCGACGGCCAGAATCGTTCCGAGCTCATGCCGCGAACGAGGTTGACCAAGAGCGTCTCGCTGCCCCCCACCGGCATCGAGGTGATGAGGAACATCACGCGCAGCGGTCCCCGATCTTCGAGCGGAATCAATTTGCGGTCGACAATGGGCATCTTCATGACTCCTCGACGTAGTGCGGATCACGTGGCGACGGCCGCAAGACGCTACCGGCAAACAAAATCAACTGCGACCGCGGCACAACGATGCGCGCGGCACGAGTCGGGATAGGTGCGAATCGATCTCCCAACTCTCGGTCACCCTTACGATTATGCAAATCCGATTTCGCGGCCCAGTCGGCCGAAGCCGAGGAATCTCAACGCCGCTGTTGCCAAAACGCAACATGGCCCCGCCACGTAGCGCAAATCGTCCGAAAAAACGCATGGCAAATCGTGCTGCCGGCGATCGTGCTCGCGCCCTTGGCGTCGCCGCCCGGGCGGCTGACGCGACCGAACAATGTCGGTACAATCACGCCGTGCATTCAGCCGCGATCCAAGCAGGTGGTCTGTTCCGTGCCGTCCAGGAATTTGATTTGCATCGTCGTCGACCGGATTCATGCGGGCATGGTCGGCGCGTATGGTAACAGTTGGATTCGCACCCGGCGGTTGGATCGGTTGGCTTGTGAATCGTTTCTGTTCGACCAGGCGCTGGCTTCCAGCCCAAACATCGCTGAATTGTATCGAGGCTATTGGTTCGGCAGCGCATCGCCAGGCGCGGCGGAAGCCGGCTCGAGTTTGCCTCAGTTGGTCGGCGCCGCCGGGATGCATACGGCGCTCGCGACCGACGACGCGCTGGTGGCCGCGCTTGCGACCGCGGGCCATTTCTCCGAGCGAGTGCTGATCGAATCGCCTGCGCAGGGCCGCACGGCCACCGAGGCGGCCGAAACAAACATGGCCCGCTTGTTCGCTGCCGCGACTCGCTGGATCGAAACCGCGCCGCAACCATTTTGCTTATGGATTCATGCCCAGGGAATGAGCGGCGACTGGGACGCTCCGCTGGAATTTCGCGATCGTTTCGCCGAGGAGGAGGATCCCGAGCCTCCGCGGTTCGTAGCGCCGCCGGACCGCGTCTTGAGCGATGACTACGATCCTGATGAACTGCTGGGAATCGTTCATGCCTATGCCGGACAAATCGCCCTGGTGGACCTGTGCCTGGGCGAGTTTTGCGACGCGATCGAGCAAAGCGGTCTGGCCGCGAGCACGCAGTTGACGCTGCTCTCGGCTCGCGGCTTTCCACTGGGCGAGCACAAGCGCGTGGGACCGTGCGACGAACCGCTCTACAACGAACTGGTGCAGGTCCCCTGGCTGATGCGATTTCCCGACGGGCTGGGAAAATTATGCCGCAGCCAGGCGCTGGTCCTGCCGCAAGATTTGCCGGGAACTTTGCTGGACTGGCTCGAGATCGACCGTGGGCTCTTGGGGACCGGCCGCGTTACGAGTCTCCTCGACGTCGTGCGCGGCGATCGTGAGTTGCTCCGCGATCGGGCCCTACTGATCTCGCGGCACGATCGAGCCATTCGCACGCCCGGCTGGTACTTGCGGCGACCCGATAGCGGGCCGGCCGAGCTCTACTCCAAGCCGAGCGATCGTTGGGAAGTCAACGAGGTGGCCAAGCTGCTGCCCGAGGTGACGGCCGGATTGCAGGATGCATTGACGGAACTTGAGCAAGCTGGCGAAGCGACTTTGCCCCCCCTGCCCGACTTGCTCGTGTCGGTGATGGATTAGGCAAGCTGGGAATGAGTTACTCGGAAAGATGCGCCCGGTCACATGCAGCCGCAAAGCCGCTAGCGGCTTAGCGAGAATCCCGGCAATTCGGACGCACAATCGGGGCCGATTCCGGCATAGGGCCCGACTGGCCGGCTCGATATAATCCCGCTCCCAATCTGGGGAATCTCTCGCGGTACAAACGACTTAACACACTAGGCACCGATGATCGGACAAGGAGGTCCGAAAGCATCGCGCGCGGTAGTTGCGCGCATCGCCCGGGTGATGCCCTGGCTGTGCCTTGCTGCGCTTGCATGGTGTGTCGGCTGCGGACCGGGTGCCTCTCGAGCCAGCGCCGCCGAGGCCACGCTGCAATTGCGAATCGCCTGGGGTGGCGGTGTGGAGCGCATGTGGCACGGCTCGATTCGCGTCAGCGACGGCCAGTTGTCCGAGATCGAGCCATTGGGCATCGAAGCCGACGAGTCCGGCTCGATCTGGCTGGAAGACGGCGCGATCGAGATTCGCCAGCGCAGCCTGCGCGCCTACGACGGCATCGACGTGTTGGTGACCGCCGACCTCGGAGCGAAGCTCTCGATCTCGCTGGCCGACGGCGAATCGGAAATCGCCAAGCAGATCGAAGTTCCGCTGCAGACCCTGGTCAACCAATCGCACAATACGACGCTCGACGAAGCGGGCAATCGGCTGCTAGTCTCGCGCTCGCCCAGCGACCGGCTGCGGATCAGCATCGAGCGAGAAACCCTGATCTTCGCTCCCGGCGAGATGTTCGCCTTCGAGATCGAGCCCTATCTGCTCGATCAGGGCGGAGCCAAGGTCCGCTTTCAGGCCCAGATCACGAGCAATCCGGCTGGCCAGCGAGTCTGGTCTGAGGAGTACGACTCGGGACCCGAGGGCACCTCCACGGCAATCACGATCAAGGTTCCCGATGCGGAAGGCGTTTACGATTTGTCGATCGCGGCCTCGCAGTCCAGCCGCTTGCGGGGGCGGTTCCCTCTGAAGAAGGCGTTGGCCGAGCGGAAAGTTCAATTTGTCGTGCTCGATCCGAAATCGCAAAACCAGACAGGCCAGGCGCCGCTGTCGAAGATCGTGGAAATTGATCCGGTCAATCCGCGCTGGTGGGAACGATTCGCCACGGTGCCCTGGATACCCGGCTTGCGGCGGGGTCCGCTGGGCAACGGCGACGCGGCGACCTGGGAGCATCCCAAGCTGGGCCCGATGATCCAGCTCGGTCCCGGCGGCGCCGCGCCGAACGTCAGTTGGGAGGCCTATCCGCTGCCCATCACGAATCCCGGCCAGCCGCACGTGCTGGAAATCGAATATCCCAGCGACGTGCCCCAATCGATGGGCATCAGCTTGATCGAGCCCAACGCGGCCGGCGCCGTGTCGCCGATCGGGCTCGACTCGGGCGTTTACGTTTCGGACGAAGAGGCCGAGAACACGCCCCAACTGGCCCGGCATCGGGTCGTCTTCTGGCCGCGGACAAAAACGCCGCTGCTTTTGATCACGAATCGCCGCGAGGGTTCGCGAGCGATCTACGGCAAGATCTCGGTGCTGGGTACCGCGCACTCGCAGTTTCCGGTGCTCTCCTCGCTCGGACGGGCCGAAACGGCCAGCGTCCTGCCGCCGGCCTTTGCCGACCATCGCCGGCCCGACCGGCTATGGGCCGGATACCTCGATCGCCCGCTATTCGTCGAGAATTTTTCCGCGCCCGAGGCGCTCGACGCCACCAGCCACCGCAGCCTGGACGACTGGGACACGTTCTACCAGGGCGGCACGCGACTGGTTAAGTATCTCAAGCACGTCGGCTACAGCGGGCTGATGATGTCAGCCTTTGCCGATGGCAGCGCGATCTATCCCAGCCAGGTCGTGCAATCGACGCCGCGCTACGACACGGGCGTGTTCTTCGCCACCGGGCAAGATCCTCGCCGTAAGGACGTGCTCGAGCTGCTGTTTCGCCTGTTCGACCGCGAAGGGCTGACATTGATTCCGGCCTTACAGTTTGCCGCGCCGTTGGTGGAGCTCGAAGACCTCCTTCGCCGTGACGGTCCGCAAGCAGTCGGTCTGGAGTGGATCGGCGCCGATGGAAAACCTTGGCTGGCCAGCAACACGCCGCGGCAAGGCCTGGCGCCGTACTACAACCTGCTCGACCCGCGCGTGCAAGAGGCCATGCTCGAAGTGGCCCGCGAGGTGGTTATCCGCTACTCGGCGCACGACTCGTTCGGCGGAGTCTCGCTGCAATTGTCGGCCGACGGCTACGCGCAACTGCCGGGCGAAGATTGGGGCTACGACGACAAGACCATCGCTCGCTTCGAGCACGAGACCAAGAGCCAGGTGCCCGGCGAAGGCGAACAGCGATTCGCCGCCCGCGCCAAGCACCTTCGCGGACCGGGCCGCGCGGAGTGGACCGCATGGCGGGCCCGCACCGTGGGAGATTTCCATCGCCGATTGCAGGAAGAGATCGGCAGCCGGCACAAGGGGGCGAAGCTCTACCTGGCCGGCGCCACGATGCTCGACAATCGCCAGACGCAATATCGGCTGCGCCCCACCCTGCCCCGCCGCGCGAAGCTCGACGAAGCCATGCTCGAGTTGGGAATCCGTGCCGGATCGTATCAAGACGAGCAGGATATCGTGCTACTGCGCCCGCAACACATCAAGCCGCCGGCCGGGGCCTCGCCCGTTCAAGCCGCCGACTGGGAGATCAATCTGGCTCCCGGCGAAATGGATCGACTGTTTGGCGGCGGATCGCAAACCGCCAGCCTGTTCTATCACGAGCCGCAAAAAGTGCGGCTGGCCAGCTTCGATGCCAAAAGCCCTTTCGGCCCGGCCAACACGTATACCTGGCTGGTCTCGGAAATGTCTCCCTCGGGCGATCGCAATCGGCGACGCTTCGTGCATAGCCTGGCAACTCTGGACGCGCAGGAAATGTTCGATGGCGGATGGCTGTTGCCGCTGGGACAGGAGGCGGCGCTGCACGAAATTCTGAGCGTGTATCGACTGTTGCCGCGCGAGCGCTTTGAGACGCTGCCGGGCGAGCACCAGCCAGTCACGATTCGCACATTGGTCCGCGATCGGCAGACCTATGTTTACTTCGTCAACGATTCGCCCTGGGAAATCACGCTCACGATGGGCGTCGATCTGCCGCGCGATTGCAGGCTGGAAAAACTGGGCGAGAGCCGCGGAATTGGCGCGATCGCCCGCGGCACTCCCGAGCCGCAGTGGAAAGTGACGCTACGACCCTACGACTTGGCCGCGGCAAGATTCTCAAGTGCCCAGGTGCGATTACGGCAGCCGCAGACGGTTATTTCCGAGCAAGTGCGGCTCGGATTGCAGCGCCGCATTCGCGATCTCGGCGCGCGGGTGGCCGCGCTGGGCAATCCGCAGCCGGTGACGTCGCTTGCCAACTCGAGCTTCGAGTTCCCTCCTGAGGACGGCGCGATACCGGGCTGGATCGCCAGCGCCGACGAAGGGGGCAACGTTGCTCTCGATCCCACGCAAAAGCGAAGCGGCGGGCAATCGCTGAAGCTTGCCACCTCCGGTCGGCCTGTCAAGGCGACCAGCGCGCCGTTTGCTCCGCCCACCACGGGGCGTCTGGCCGTCGAGGTTTGGCTGCGCTCGGCGGATCCCAACGAGCAGCCCTCGGTGCGGATTTCGGTGGAAGGCGAATTGCGCGACGCGCGGTTCGATCCTTTCGGCATCATTCCGCAAGTCGGCCGCACCGCCGCGGCCACCGGCGACTGGGTCCGCTATAGCTTTCCGCTCGACTACCTTCCCGGCGAGGGATTGAGCGAGCTGCGGCTGGGATTCGAATTGTTGGGGGCCGGCGAGGTTTGGGTGGATGACGTGCAGATCTTTGATCTGGCCTTCAGCGAGGCCGAGCGCTACGAGCTATCCAAGTTGATCAGCCTGGCCAGCGTGGTGTTGGAAAAGGGACAACTTGCCGACTGCTCGCAGTTATTGGACGGCTACTGGCCGCAGTTCCTGGTCAGCCACGTGCCCTTGTCTCAGCCCAACACGCCGGTGGCCCAGCGACTTCGCGAGAACCGCGCGCCCCCAGCGCCCTCGCCCGCTGTGCCTAAGAAGCCGACGATGATGGACAACCTGCGCGACTACTTGCCCCGCCTGCCGCGGAGATAGATCGAACGTCTGCTTTGCCGCAGGCACGCCCGTCGCCACCGAAGCCGGACCAATGCAGGTCAGGCCTGTGGCCTGACGATTCCTTGTGAGGGCTTGCCGCCGGGTCTACAATCGGCCGAATGTCCGACTATCTGCGATACTTCGTGGCCAGCGGCACGAAAAGATTTTGTGAGGCCGCGGCCTGACCTACATGGCTGAAGATCTGGGCGCGTATGTCTCGCAATCCTTCCAATCGAGTCGTGTTGATCACCGGGGCCTCCTCGGGAATCGGCCAGGCGTGCGCGGCGCGACTCGCAAGCCGCGGATATCGTGTTTTCGGCGCATCTCGCAGTTGTCCAACGTCGATTCACGAACGAGGCTTATCGACCATTACGATGGACGTGTGCGACTCGACCAGCGTGCAAGCCGGGGTCGCCCAGATAATCGGCGTCGCTGGCCAAATCGACACCGTCGTCAATAATGCGGGAATTGTTCTGGCGGGGGCCGTGGAAGACCTCTCGCCCGAGGACCTCACCCGGCAATTCGACACCAACGTCTATGGGATGTTGCGAGTGTGCCAGGCTGCGCTGCCCCACATGCGCCGGCAGCGTGCTGGGTTGATCATCAATATCAGTTCGCTGGCGGCCCGGATCGGTCTTCCGTTTCAGGGCGCTTATTCCGCGTCGAAATCGGCACTCGAGGCACTCTCCGAGTCCTTGAGCATCGAGGTCCGGCCGTTCGGCGTTCGGGTCGTCTTGATTCAACCGGGAGATCACAAGACACCTGCGCCCGAGAACCGCCAATGGGCCTCCGCATCGAAGTCCAATCCGCTCTACGCGAAGCGTGCCCGACACGCGATCGAAGTCATGGCTGCCGGAGAACGCAACGGTCGCGACCCAGATTGCGTCGCGCGCTCTGTCGAACGAGTGATGAACACCCGGCGCCCGCGACTGCGATATGTCGTCGCCAAACCCCTCGATCACCTCTTGGCGGCGATCCACCGCGGCCTCCTCTCGGGCCGCGCGTTTGAGCG
The DNA here is from genome assembly GCA_031400775.1 of Planctomycetia bacterium. GTDB lineage: Bacteria > Planctomycetota > Planctomycetia > Pirellulales > PALSA-1355 > PALSA-1355. Next base: position 8,568 of record JANNQN010000271.1, read on the forward strand.
GATCATGAGCAAAATCTACGATCGTGCGGATGAACCGGCGGTGTCCAGTGATGAATCGTCGCAATGACAGGGACGGAAGTCAACGTCTGTGGACGAAGGAAAAAAGAAGTAAAAGAGGAAATAGAGTGGACGGGAATCGTTACGGCAAGGGCCGTAAAGTAATGACTCCCGTCACCTTTATCTTTCCCGGGGCGTGCATCTGGTATCCTATATTGATGCGAAAACTTCTACTCGAATCCCTTTCCGCGGCGATGCTGCAAATGAAGGAGCAAGCCTGCCTCGTTGGCCTGAACAACATCAACGAATCCACATTTCGGTTTCTTGTGATGGCCGAACTCCAACGCAATAGACCAGATGTCAGGCTTCAGGCCGAATGGGAGCACCATGTTGACTTACTCTTGCAATGCGGCAAAGAGAATGCACTTGTCGAGTTTAAGTTTTATGTACCTCGGCGCTTGTATTCTCTAACCGGACAACATATTCGGTGGAAAGGGGGAGCCGGACTCAAAAATCAAGACGAGTTCCGGAAGTGCGTGAAAAAATTGCGGGCTCTTCAACTGGCGGATATCCACCACCGATTCTTGGTGCTCGCTTACGCGGCCGCAACCGAAAAACCAAGCAAGTATTCTCCTGCCGGCAGCTATGGGAGCTTGGAGAGCTTTGGGATCGATCGCGTGGACTTGGTGGACCATACTTATGCGGAGATGGTCTGTAAGCTGATTGACCTCTGCTAATATGATATCGCTTGCCTATTGCGGAAAGGCAAACACCCCACGGCGGGGGACGCAAAGGGGATGGGAGCACCCGTCCCCTTTATCTGTACGCGCGAAGTGGCTAGCCGTGCCGTTCAGCCTGGCGGCCAGTTCATCTGTCGTCCGCCGAGCAAATGGAAATGCAAGTGATCGACCGATTGGCCGGCGTAGGCGCCGCAGTTGACGATCACGCGATAGCCCTTGCCGAGCTGTAGCTGCCGCGCCAGGTCGCGGATCACGATCAGCATGTGACCCATTAGCGGCCCGTCGTCGTCGGCCAGCTTGTCGATCGAGGCGATCTCTTTTCTGGGGATGACGACCACGTGCGTGGGCGCCTGCGGCGCGATGTCGTGAAACGCCAGGCACAGATCGTCCTGGTAGATGATGCGGGCCGGAATCTCGCCGTCGATGATGCGTTTGAAGATCGTTTTTTCAGCCATCGCGATCCTCTTTCGCGTTCGTTACAAGGCAAGCGCCGGCTGGTCCAGCATGATCCCTTCGTCCACGAGCAGCATCGGAATCTCATCGACGATCGGATACAGCACGCGCTCATCCTGCCGCAGCAAACCCGCGCCGAGCGGTCGTTCGATCTTCTGGCCGGCGCGGTTGTTCACGTTTCCCGAGGCGATCGCGCGATTCAGCCGGGCCAGCAGCTCGGTGCTGGCAACGTTCAGCGACGACTGGTTCTCGGGACAGACCAGGATCTTCAGCAGTTCGGCACTTATCATGTTGGCAGCAATACGGTTCAACGAAACGGGATTGGGCGATAACAAGGCGGCAAACCGACCGCCGATGCCCCTAAGGTGCCGCATTCGTGCCACCTTGGCAAGGGCCCCCAAACGGCTTTTTCCGCCGTTTCGCTCCCCGCATCCTCAAGCGCTTGTAGCGATGACTCCGATAAGGAGATGAGGAGGCGACCCGTTACGAATGAAACTCTCCAGGGTGGCTCGACCAATCCCGCAGGATATGTCGGCTGCCGCGGAACACTGTCGAGAGGGACTCATTTTATGAACAGAGCAGAATGGTTTGCGGCGACTTTGGTCCTGGCCGCGATGATCGCACCTGGCGTGCGCGCGGACGAGGTGACGTACTTCGAAAAGGACGGCATCAAGTATCAGAAGATTCGGCAAGTGAACCAGCGGCCGATCACGGAGCTGCGCTACGAGCAGCGCGAGAGCACGGCCTATCGCGAGCGGTACACGACCGACTTGCAAGAATCGCATCGCACTTATCAGGTGCCGGTGACCGAGCAGCAATGGGTGCCCGGCTACCAGCGGACTTGGAATCTGTTGGCGCCGCCGGTGCTGTCGTACCGGCTGATGCCCGTCACGCGGTGGGAAACGCGCAGCGAGACCGTGCGAATCCCGATCACCAAGCGCGAAGTGTATCCGGAGCGGCAGACCCAACAAGTGCCGGTGTACAACACCCGATACGCTGAGGAAGAGACGGTCCGTCACGTTGCGATCGGCACAACCGCCCACGGCACGCCCAGCGTGGCTCGCAGCGAGTCGCCCACCACGGCCGTGCCGGAAGGCGAAGCGCCGCGGGAAGGCTCGAGTGATTGGCGCGGCGGGTTGGAACTGCGCCGGTAAAGTTGGGCGGGGGGCAATTGGCCCTGCAAATTTGGCATCAAAACGAAACGCGGAGCAACTTTTGCTCCGCGTTTCGCATTGGTAGGGCACACCCATCCCGCGCAAGCTAGATCACTGAAATCTCCGAGGGGGCCTGCATCCGCGCCCGGCGAGGCGTTTTGGAGACTCCCCATTCCTTGGTCAGCGTTTCGAAAACCTCGGGCGACTCGTATCGAATGACGTTCTTGCCTTCCGGCATCGGGCCAATCAACCCGCGCAACACCGGCAGGCCGCGCAACCCCAAGTCGGTGCTGCAATCGTCAACCCCGACTTGCGTGTGAACTCGCAACAAAGATTCCTGCTTGTTGTAATCTCGTGTGTGCAGCTTTCCATCGGTGCCTCGCGTAACGATTCGAAACGTGTCTTTCGCCATGGTTGGTAGTCTCCCCCGAAGCCGATGTTGGAAAGCGACAAGCTAGGGTATCGGCGAGCCAACCGCTGACGCGGCAAGCATTTTCCGCGGGTCGACACAGCGATTGAGACCGCAAGAACCCGCACATGCGCCGCCAGTGCGCAAGCCGATACGCTCGACAGGCGAAGTGGGTCGATGCGGTCCGCCTGCAAGGGTTTCTCCGGAGAGTCGGCCGGGCGCGCCTGTCCCCAGTGCCGGCCTTGCCGCGCGTGCCGGCGGCGCTGGGCCACGCCGGCAGGGCCCGGAAACCGCCAGGCCATTTTTTCAGCACCGGCCGCATGCGCCTGCGGCGCCGGTTGCGCGGCCTGATGTCCCCTTGTGGAAAGCATCCTGGACGACACATGGCGGTTGCCCAAGCGGGCCTTCGAGAGTAAATTCACAGTGTCCGGAGGGTAAGCGAACTGGCCAGCGGCCTGACTCGAAATCAGGTGCCCCGCAAGGGGTTGTGGGTTCGAATCCCATGCCCTCCGCTTTGCTAAGTTATTCAATTCAAACGGGTTCGGCTGAACTGTCAGTCGAGCCCGGTTGACGTTTTACGGGCCCAACTTGGGGGAGTGTTACCTAAACTGTTACCTAATCTGAACGCCCCAGGTTCCATCTGCATTCCGCGGGCGATGACCCTGTATGCCAAGCGGACCTCGATGCCCGACGCACCGAATCTTTTCAAAGTCAACAGGAACTGACCAGAACCAATGGGGCCGTGACGAAAAACGTGGCCCGGTCGTGACATCCGATGCCAGCGAGATCTCTCACTCGCCCGCGGGGTAAAGAAGATACTCGTCGGGCCTATTGTGAGTTGTCCGACAAGTTCCGAAAAATGTCCGAGGCAATACTCGATACCGAACTGGCTCCGTTCGGTAACTGGCAAACGATCCCCGTCACTGCGCGTCGATCTGCCCACGGTACAACGGCGACACCGGATTTTACGACTCCGGAACCGTAGCATTTGTGAAATTAAAACGCGTCACCGCGCTTCGCTAGGAATTCTTGCAACTCTGTCAATAGCCGGCTCAAGAACCACGATCCGTTCGCGGTTAGCACGTACTTGACGCCCGTTGCAGTCGATTCGAGCATGCCGAAACGGAGCCAGCGGTCACGCAGCTCGTTAGCTGCAAATCTGTCGAATTGATCGGCATCGATTACGCCGGCCATTAGCGAGGCGCTGATGGGCCGCATCTTGACGGCGAGAACGCTTTCGGCGAGTCCGCCTTCCAACGGCGAGCGGCCTCCTTTCGCGCTGGCGACATAATCGCCGATGGGCGGATGGCGATAGCAGTATGACCCAAAGCTTCCGTCGGCCGTGGTTCCCAAGGCCAACAGATCTTCACCGCGCACTACGTGGGTGTAGTATAAATTCTTGTCAGATGCGCGCGAAAAATGCGCAAAGTGAGTCTTCGCGTAATCTCGGGCCATTAGGATTGCTTCGCCAATCTGAAAATATCGATAGTCATCAAATGTCGACCTCGCCCGGCTGACATTCGCCGCAACAAATGTCTGATTTCGATGGCTGACGTTGAGTTGATACAAGGAGCAGCCAGCGACGCCGAGTTCGATCACTTGTTCCAGGTCGTTAACGAACTGTCGTAGTGTCTGATCCGGCAGGCCGTATACCAGGTCGACGGAAACGACGAATCCTTGTTCCAGGGCAAGCTCGATCTTTCGTAATGCCGCCGCCGCGCTTTCCCGGCGTCCGATCAACGTGCGGGTCTTGTCCTCCAAGGATTGAAGGCCGACGTGCAGTCTGGAAAACCCCCATCCGCGCAATTTCTCCAGGCGTTCACGGTCGAGCTGGCTCGTGGTGCTCTCCAAGGCCCATTCGGTTTGAGGCAAATCGCGGAACGTCGTTCGAAACGCGTCCAGGAATCGCTCTATTAGATAGAACGGCAGATAGCTAGGAGTCCCCCCCCCAAAATGCACCGTCGTCAACGGCCGGCGTCTGAGACCTTCGAACTGTCCCCAGAGGCGCACCTCATCGATGAGAGCATGTACGTATTGTTGTTGCTTGTGGTCGTCTCCCGGGAGCAAGAGCAAAGCATAGCAATCGCAAAATCCACACTTCCGGTCACAGTACGGCAGATGCACATAACATGACATGGCAGCATCGGGTTGAGGGCGGTTCAATTGTCTCGAGAGCCTCTCCCAGGCGGCGTCGCCATCGTCCTGAAACCCGGCTCGCGACCAGGGCGGAGCAGGCATCGCTCGGTCTTCGAATCGGCCAAAGCTCGAGGCGAGACGCCACTGCCGAACGATGGATTCCGCGTTGACATAAGCCGGTACGTCGCGGAGCGCCTCTCCAATCGCTTTGCTCTGGACGATTGTTTCGCTGGGCGCATCGTTCGTTTCCGCGTCGTCGTGTCGCAATGCCGCATCGATGATCCAGCGATGGCCCAGCTCTTTCTGCACAAGACAGCGAAAGCCGGGCTGGTCAATTGCCGGTCCGGCGGCATCGTTGACCGGGCAAACGTCGGGGCAGTCGCGCGCACAATGGTAAATGTTCACGCACTGGTGGCATCGCGCTGGAATCTCCGTGGCTTGCAAGCGCATGCGGCGAATCCGGTCGACATCCAATTCGAAATCGCCCGTCCGCGGATTGACCGCGCCGATTACCATCTCGGCTCCACCCGGCGCGCGACCGTCGGTCACCAGAAAGCAGGCAGAGGCGGTATGGTCGGGCGTAATTTGGATCACGTCGCGGAGCACGTTGCAATACGGCCCATGAATCTCGTCGAGTCGAACGCCGGACAGTTTCAGACGGCCGCCCAGCGCTTCGGCCACGCTCTGGGCCGCAAGAAAATGGTTCGCAAATTCAACTGCGTCGTCGGGCTCGAGCGCGTCGGACTCATGGCCGTGGTACATCGGCTCGAAGCGAATATCCCTCGCGCCGAGCTCGTTCGCAAAAAACGCGACGATCTCGGTTTGACGCCGAAGCGAGCGCCGCGTGATCGTGGCACGAAGCGTCAAATCGACCCCAGACTCGCCCAGAATTCGAATTGTTTCGGCCACGTTGGCGTAGGTGCCGCCACCGGACAACTTCGACCGTTGAGCGTCGTGAATGTCGGGAGGGCCGTCGCAGGAAATCCCAATGCGATCAAAGTGCTCGGCGAGCCAGCAGACCTTCTGCGGGTCTATGGCACCGTGGGACGCGAGATACGATGTCCAGGCGATTCCTTGTTCACCGGCCACGTCTTTCGTTAGCTGCACAACGCGTTGGAGCAAGTCCCAATGCAAAGTGGCTTCGCCGCCGCCGTGGACGACGAGCTGAAAGGGTTTGCCTTGCCTGCGGCAGCTTTCTGCGACAAAGCGTGCCGCGGGAATGAGTTTTTGATCGTCCAAAAGGGGCGAGGCGGGGGAGGAGCCCAGGATCGGCAGTGAAGGAGAACTCTTCGGTTGAATTCTCGACCCATCGCGCTCAGCCGCAAAGCAATAGGAACAACCGAGGTTGCAGGCGTTGCTCAAGTAAACGGTCAGGCAGGCCGGCTGCATTTCGGCGGTTCGTAACTCTTCCCAGGCGTCCGCCGCCTTGCGGCCCAGCTCGATAAAACCATCCGCGAGCCGCGCGAGCCATTGCGGTGGGACAGGGCCGCGACCCGCCAGTGCGTTTTCCAGGTCGGCAACGCTCGACGTGGGAACGACCGCCACGTTGCCGGGCGAGTACACAATGCTCGTGTCCGGCATTTCCAACAAAAAGATTGGCAATCGATGGTGAATTCGCCGGCTGGCAATCCGCTGCTGCATGATGTCTCACGGCCCCGGCGGTCAGTTGGGGCGCCAATAGTGGGTCCCATAGGTGCGCGGCGAATAAGTCGGCGGCGAATAAGCGGGCGGGCTGTAAGCAGGCACGGTAATTGTCGTTTCCCGGGCTTTTTCCTCCCCTTTGCTTTTCGTCTCCACCGCCATCGCTTTTTGACGGACCGTTTCCTGGGTCTCTTCCACGCGTCTGCGCTGCTCGACTTCGTTCGTAGCCACCACGTCGGTCAGGGTCTTCTGTCGTCCTGCGGTACCAATCGTATGAATCGCGATTTGCTTTTCGCGGGCAACGACGACGATCTTGTGCTTTTCAACGATGACGAAGATGGCTCCGTCGACGTCATCACCGTCGGTGATCTCTTCGATGCCGTCTTCCGCGAGGCTTGGAACATTCCAGATTCGGATTCGACCGTCTGCCCCGGACGCCGCGACTTCGTGGTCTGAGAGAAAGCGAACGTCGAACAGCGCCGTATCGGTTTGCATCGCGTGCAATTCGCCGCCACTCGCGATGTCCCATATCCGAACAGAACCATCGCTACCGCAGGACGCGATCCGGCTCTTCGTTTCATTGATGACAACCGAGTAGATCGTCTTGGTGTGGCCGGCAAACGTGGCAGGATTGGTATCGGACGTCGACCACAACCGCACCAGCTTGTCGTCACCGCCGGATACGACGAACTCGCCTAAGAACGGCATGGCCACGGAGTAGACGATCCCTCCATTTCCCGGCAAGGTTCTCCTCAAATCGCCTCTTTTCGTCCACACCCGAACGGACCCCTCCAAGCTTCCCGTGGCAACTTCGGAACCCGCCACGGCGACCGAGTAGAGCTGGGAGCTCTGACCAGAAAAGGCGCGCACGGGGTGAAAAGTCGATCCGCCGTTTTGGAACTCCCACATCTTGACCTTTTCGTCGCGTCCGCATGTCCAGACGAAATTGCCCTGCACGGTGATCTGAGTGACTCCTCCCGCGTGACCGTCGTATTCTCCGTCGGCCGCATTCTCGGCTCCGCCAATCCGCCACATGCGAATTCGGCCGTCGCGGCAGCCGGCAAGCAATCGGGAGTTGTCCTTCTGGAACGCCACTGAAAAACAGGCGGTCGACAAGTCGGCGAGCTCTCGGAACAGGGTCCAGTCCGCGACCTTCCAGATCTTGATCGATCGGTCCTTGGAAACGGTCGCCGCGTAGACGCGGTCTTCGGAAACCGCGAAGTCGACAATTGCGTTGGCGTGCGCTTCCACCTCGCGCACCAGCTTCCAGCCCGGGTCCACTCGGTACAATCGCGCTTCGTAACCGACCGTCCCCGTCGCGACGAGGGTCTCGACCGTGTCGTTGCCGCGGAATCGAAGCCCGCTGACGTTGGGCTTCAGTTGCGTCGAGGCCAGCAGGGCCGCTTCGGGTAAGGTGTAAACTCGCAAACTGCCATCAGAACACGCCGTCGCCAGCAGCGTTCCGTCGGGGCTGACGCAGAAACGAGACCGGGGGATGTCGCGAATGACACGTTGTTGACGTTCGTCCGCCATGGAAATAATCTCGATCGATCTCGGCGACGATGCCGACACGAAGTAAGTTCCCTTAGCCCCCTCGGCAAAGGCATGCAGATCGATCCCACCAGACAGCGTGAATTGCCTTTCCAATTTCCCGTCTCGGGTGTTCCAGATATTGAGCCCGCGCTGCCGCCGGGTAAACACCTTGTCGCCTTGATCGTTGACGTGCAAGTCATCGAGTTGGTCGTCGCACTTAATGCTTCCGAGCTTGGCGCCGTCGGGGAGCGACCAGATGATCACCGTCCCGCCAGCGTCGGCGGTTGCAAGGTATTTCTCATTGGGACTGACGGCCACTCGCTGTACTTGTTCGCTGTGCTCAAGCAAAGTCTTCGACAAGTCGCCCGTGGGGAGCGTCCACAACTTGACCGTTTTATCCTCGCTCCATGTAACCAGCAGCTTTCCGCTGGGGAGCGCCTGCATGCTGATAATTCTGTTCGTATGCGCGACCGGCTCCGCCTGGACGCCAGTCGGCGCGGGCATTGCGTCGCCCGTACCGGACGGTTTATCGGCCGACCCCGAACAACCCAGCAAGGAGGAAACGCCGGAAAGTGCGGAGCCGGTGACAAACGCGCGCCGATTCACGCTCCACCGCGCGCCGTTTTGTTGAACGGCATAGATTTGCGGTTCCTCGCCGCCGCACCGTCTGCCTTCGGACAGCATTGGAGCAACGTTAGCGGATCAGCAATCATTCGCGATCGCAGTACCTCGTCGATGGTGACGGGGGTCTGGAAGAACGCAAGTGGGTTGGCGGCAGCCATTCGCCGATTCTTCACGGTCACGGCAGCCAGTTGCTCTTTCGTCAAACCGTATTGCTCGATATGTCGATTTGCCTTGAGTGCATACCAGCCGGGCAGATTCAAACCGGTATCGAAATACCAGGCTTCCTGCGTTGGCAGCGGGCCTTGAATGTTCGACAGGATTTCAACTCCCAGTGCCAAAGCGACGTCGCAAAAGCCGGCACGCAACCACGCGCAGGCCTCAACAATGGCGGTCGACCCCGAAGCACACGCGTTCTCGACGTTGACGATTGGCCTGCCAGCAAGGCCAAGGTTCTTGAGCGTCCTCTGACCGACTCCGCCAGGCGCCGATGCGCTTCCACAGAAGGCGGCCTGAATGTCCGCGGCTTTCAGGCCGGCATGTTCGAGCGCGGCGCGCACCGCTTCAGCGACCAGCGATGCGTGCCCGCGCTCCGCCTGTTTGGCGAAGCGAGTCATGCCAACCCCAAGAATGGCGATTTCAGCCATCGGGCACAAACCTCAGTTCGTGATCACAAGGTTCGAATCGAACTGCCGAACCGATATCAACTGGAGTCGCTTCATCAACCCAGCCCATGACTATCGGTCCGCCGTCCAAGCGAATCTCGCAAATGGTCCGTTCGCCAATCCGCGTGCAGCTTTCGATTAGCCCCCGAGGGGCGAGATCGATGACTGTTTGGGCTAGCGATCCACACACAATACAGCCGCTGGTTGCAGGGAACATCGTTATCCCACAATCGTCGCACCGAATTCCCTGTAACCGGGGGTGGCCATCTCGCTCGATCCACATCTGTTCTGTGGCCGGATCAGAATGCATAGCGCTAGTTCACTTCTTTCACAGGACCGTGCCGTTTTCCGCATCCGCGAGTTACGGACTAGAGCCTTTCGATAACCGTGGCTGTAGCTTGGCCATGCCCGATGGTCATCACCTGGAGCCCTAGCGTGCCGCGCGTGGTTTCCAGGCCAACGAGCATTTTTGCCAACAAGGCAACGCCGGTTGCCTCGAGCGCGTGTCCGTGAGCGATCGCGCCGCCCCAGGGATTCACCTTCTGCAGATCGGCGCCCGTTTCGCGCGCCCACGCCAGGACGACGGTTGAAAACGCCTCGTTGAACTCGATCCAGTCCATGTTTTCGATTCGCAGCCCGCTGCGCTTTAGCGCCATTTGTGTGGCGGGCACCACGGCCATCAGCGCCAGCGCTGGGTCGTCGGCCGCGACGACGCGTGACAGGAAGCGAGCGCGGGGCCGAAGCCCCCGCGCTTCCGCCCAATCCCGATCAGCTAGCATCACGGCCGCAGCACCATCGGCGAACTGACTTGAATTTGCTGCGGTCAGCACTCCTTGACCAATTGGACGGTACGCCGGGTTGAGACTGGCGACTTTTGCCGCGTCGACTGTATCGCGGATGCCTTCATCGCGAGTGAGGCGCACACTATTTCCCTCGCGGTCCAGGCCTTCAAATGGAAGCAATTCGCGGTGTAAGTGCTCGTTTGCTGCGTGGGATGCGCGCCGTTGGCTTTCCATCCCGAACGCATCGGCTTCGGCCCGGCTGATCTTCCATTGCTCGGCAATGCGTTCACCACTTTCCGCCTGATGAACCAGACCAAACTTAGTGCAGGCCGCTGGGTTCAGCTTGTCAAGTCCGCCGATGTCGCTGTACACAGGCACCCGAGAAATGCTCTCGACCCCGGCCGCGATGCAGCATTTGGTGTCGCCAGCGGCCACGCTCTGCGCAGCACTGTGGACTGCCTGTTGGCCGGAGCCGCACCAGCGATTCAGGGTGGCTGCCGGTACGGTGACCGGAAAGCCTGCCTGCAATACGGCCAGCCGGGCAATATTCGCGCCCTGTTCCCCGACTTGCGATACGCATCCAACGACCACGTCCTCGACACAGTCGCCGGAGACGCCAATACGTTCGGTCAGCCCAGCGAGCGTCTGGGCCAAAAGCACATCGGGGCGAGTGTCTCGGTACACGCCGCCAACGCGGCCGAACGGCGAGCGGACGGCATCAAGGATGACTGGGTACGGCATGCGTTTCTCTATGCGCGAATCTAATCCCAACGAAACATTGGATGTGTTTGGTCAAGCCAGCTTCAACCGCTACAGCGTATCGCCCCTCGAAACAGCCACCAGGATACTCGATTTCTGACCCTCAGTCAGAGGGGCTCCCTCGCTCCCTCAGCCGATCCAGCTTTCTTTTGACGGATCACCGGGCGAAGCGCCTCGTGTCCTTGCGAACAATGGCTGGTGAATGGATAGTTTACCAAGCGGCCGACGCGATGGATGTGGTGCGCTGCTAAAATGCTCATCAAATATGGGCTCGCGTCAGCAGGTTCGGCAACTGGCTTCGGAGGAAGCAATGTATCTGTTTCGATGCATGTTTGCGATTCTGATGCTCTGCGGTTTCCTTGGTCTTCGGGCTTCCGCGGCCGAAATCGTGGGCGTCTCGGTCATTCCACACAGCATCGAGGCTTCGATGCGTTATCGCCGTCCGCGGGATTCGGATCTCGCCGCGCGCGTGCAGCTTTTCATCAAGGGGCCGGCAACGCCATCGACATTTGATGGCCGAACGCCCGCCGAGTTGCTCGCGAGCAACGAATGGGCCTGGCACGATCTCGGTACCGCTGTGAAGGCCCCGGACAAGGCGTTGACGGTGTGGAGCTTCAACGGCAGGTCTTCTCGTTGGGGCGTGGGCCAGCAGTTTGCATTGGAGGGTGTCGGACTTCAGAGCGTCAACGTGCGGATCGTGGCGCCCGATGTCTGGATGTCGGCGGCCACCTTTCTTTCCACTGACAACTCGGTGCATCCCGACACGGTAGTGGTTCATATCACGAACGCGTCAACGCAAAAGTTGAACATCGAGTCGATGCGACTTTGGCTGCCGAAAGACTCGACCTCGTGGCAGGTGCTCTGGCCGCACGAGCCAATTCCCGTGTCCGCCACCGTACCGCCGAAGGAAAAGGGGTTTGTGAAGTTGCCTGTACCAAAATTGCCGCTGACCTATGCCGCAATTGAATGCGAAACTAGCGCGGGCACGATCTGGGCACACCTGCGGATCAAGCGTGAGGCGTTTGACATCAGCGGCGGCTGGGTTGGCGACCACCTGACCAATTCCAGCTACCTGCAACTGCTCGCCCATTTGCACGTGAACACCGGTCACATCGGTAGTGTGCCCGGCTACACCGACAATCCGTCGCTCTACGACCGATGGCCGCTAAAACTCTTCAACAAACTGGACCCCTTGGCCACCTACGACACCGACGCTTGGCTGCCCAAGATTCATGCCGTCGAATTTCTCGGCGAGCCGCAGTACGGGGGCGGGCGTCCTGTCCCACCGCAGGAGGTCTTCGACGCGCTGCTGTCTTATCGCACGAGTCGTCTTGCCACCAGCGTCACGCATAGCGAGGAACGCATCTGGCGGTGGTATGCCGGGCTTTCCGACTTTCCCCATTACGACGCCTATCGTGTTGTCGCTCCCTCGGCGGATGCGTGGATGCTCTACGATCGCTGGGGCGGCCGCAAGCTCCGCTGGGGCGCCCCGCTGGAGACCATCGGAGACATGTGCCGTTCGTTGCGCGAACTTAATCGCCCGATGCCCTGCGCCTATTGGTCGCAAGGTCCGGCCGATGGCTGGGGTGGCGGGTTCGATGGTCGCAAGCGGCGCTCGCCGACCCCGGACGAGCTCCGTGCACAGGCCCTGCACGCACTCTCCACTCGGATCACTTCACTCTATTGGTTCAACCTCAGTTTAAATTCGCTATTGAAATTTCCGGACACTTGGGAGCCGATCACACGCGTTGGACGGGAAATTCGCATGCTCGAACCGTTCTATCTCGAAGGCGATGCCTATCGTTTCGAACGGCAGACCCGTGACGGTGAGCCAGATTGGGATCTTGCCTCGATCGCCGCGCCTGACGCCGCCGTGTTGTTCGCGTTGGACACGGCATATACCGCCGACAAGAAGGACAGCGTGTTTGCGTTTGGCGCGCCGCGCGCGGCGGTCTTTAACTTCGCATTGCCCCACTGGTTGCAAGCTCCAACAGACGTCTTCCGCGTCGATGCCGACGGAATCCAGGACGTGAAATGGCGGGTTGAAGGCAAAGGCATCGTCATCGAAGACACGCGCAGTCGCGATGCAATTTACCTGGCGACCCAATTGCCTTCCATGCGCAGGGCCGTCGAGCAACGGCGCCAGGCGGCTCTGACCCAGGAAGCCGCGAACCCGATCGATCGGAACGAACTCGAAGTATTGTTGAATCGCAACCGTTCACAGCGATGAACGATCCCGACTGTGAACTGTTACTCTATAAAACGCACTAAGCCATATGGGAGATCGACGAAGATGAACCGCGTATACTCGTTGCTGCTGATGATTACACTAGCGACAAGCGGGCTGGGCCTGCCCGCGTCCGCCCAAGGCGATGAACTAGCCGATCGACTCAACACCTACGTCAAGGCCTGTGCTGAACACCTGCGTTTCAACGGTGCCGTGCTGGCGAAACACGAAGGTCAGGTGCTGCTGGCCCGCGGCGTGGGACTGGCCAACGTCGAACACGAGGTTCCCGTCACTCCCACTACCAAGTTCCGCATCGGCTCGATAACCAAGCAATTCGCCGCCATGCTGATCTTGCAGCAGGTGCAGGCGGGCAAGATCAAGCTGGAGGACCCGATCAACCAGTATCTGGCCGATCCGCCCGAAGCCTGGCAGACCGTCACCGTTCACCACCTGCTCTGCCACACGGGCGGCATTTTCAATTTCACCGACTCGCCGGAATACCTCGTCAAGCAAACGCACCTGGGTCGACCGGAAAAAGAAGTCTTGGCGATGTTCCGCGAGAAGCCGCTGCGCTTTGCGCCGGGAAAGAAACACGAATACAGCAACTCGGGCTACGTACTTCTTGGGCTGATCTTGGAGAAAATCACGGGCAAAAAGTTCGAGGTCGTGCTGAAGGAACAAATTCTCGATCCGACCGGCATGAAAGACAGCGGCTACGATCGGCCGCTGCCCGTGCTGGAGCACCGGGCGCAAGGCTATTCGCGACAGGACGGCGTAGTCCGCAACTCCATCTACATCGACATGCATGCCACTCAAGCGGCCGGGGCCATCTACTCGACGGTTGAGGACATGGCCCGCTGGGACGACGCGCTCCGCGAGCACAAATTGCTTTCGGCCGAACTGACCGAGAAGATGTTCACTCCGGTTTTGGACAGCTACGGCTACGGATTTGTCATCGACAACGTCGCCAGCCGCCGACAGGTGTGGCACAACGGCGGCATCAACGGCTTTCATTCCATGTACGTGCACTGCCCGCAAACACGGTCGTGCACCGTGGTGCTGAGCAATTTTGAAGACGGGCCGTGCGATCAGATGGGCCGTGAGCTGATGTCGATCTTGATGGCCGAGCCATACACCCTTCCGCGGACGCCCCAGGTGGCTCAGGTCGATCCGGCGTGCTACGACGCGCTGGTAGGGAAGTATCAACTCGCGCCCGGCGTTGAGTTGAATATCACCCGTGACGACAAACGCCTGCAAGGACAACTGACGGGCCAGCCTAAGATCGAACTGTTCCCGGAATCGGAGACCGAGTTTTTCCTGAAGGTCATTTACGCGCAGCTCTCGTTCGTCAAGGACGACGCGGGCAAAGTGACACACTTGATCCTGCACCAGGGCGGGGCCCACCAGCGCGCGGAGCGAATGGCGGAGGTAGAACCGGTTACGGGAGGGAAGTAGTGCCGACCATTTATCAGCCCGAAGACAACCGTAACCGTCCACCTCCGGGAGGTGAGTTCGTCGGAAATTGCTTTTCGCGGAGCCGGCGATTTAAGCGATACCAGGCGGCATGAGTCGCAGCGAGGGGGCTGATTGGCCGGCGAAGTGGGCGCGGTCGGCTTGGGTTTCCTCTTCGATTTCGGTTCCTTGGGGCCGTGACCGTTACGTTGTAGTAAATCGTCGCCAAATAGGATAACTGTGATGTCCTTTTCCATTTGGGTTCGGCGCTTTTGGATGGCCGCCTGCTGGCGCCTTGTGGTGCTTCTGCCGACGCTTATGATTTGGTTCGCGCCATGGTCTTTAGCGGCCAGGGCCGACATCCAAGCGGAAGTCTGGGTTACCACCCAGGATTTGACCAAGAAGCTCCATGCTGAAGTCCCAGTTCGATTTGCCAAGGAACAACAGACTTCTGGCGGAACAGCGACGACCGATGGGACGATCCGCGTGCTCCCAGAAAAGACGCATCAGGTGATGCTTGGGCTCGGCTCATCCTTGGAGCATTCGACTTGCTACAACCTTTCTCGCCTTGACGAAAAACAGCGTCAAGACGCGATCGCGCGGCTGGTCGATCGTAAAACGGGAATCGGCATGAACCTGATGCGGATTTGTATCGGCACTCCCGACTTTACCGGTGAACCCTGGTATTCGTACGACGACTTGCCGCCTGGCCAGACGGACCCCGACTTGAAGCAGTTTTCCATTGAGAAAGACCTCCGTTACGTCATCCCGATTTTGAAAGCTGCCCGCGAGCATAATCCCCAGTTGCTGTTCTTCGCGTCACCGTGGAGCCCTCCGGGCTGGATGAAATCGACCGGCACGATGATTGGCGGGCGCTTGCTGCCGGAACACCATGCGGCCTACGCCGCATACTTCGTCAAGTTCATCCGAGCATACGAGCGCGAAGGTATCCCGATCTATGCCGTAACGGTCCAAAACGAGCCGGGCGTCGACCGCCAGAAGGACGCGCCGAAGTGGCGTTACCCGTCGTGCCGTTGGACGGGCGAAGAAGAGCGTGATTTTATCCGGGATCACCTTGGTCCTGCATTCAAGAAGAGCGGTCTCGCGACCAAGATTTGGTGCTACGACCACAATTACAACGTATTGCCCACGGCCGATGGCGACGATCCGGGCATTGCGTACCCTCGGCAAATACTCAGCGATCCTCGCGCAGCCGAGTATGTGGCCGGCGTGGCATTCCATGGCTATGCCGGCAAGCCAGAGGGAATGAGCGAGTTTCTGAAGGAATATCCCGATCGTCCGGTCCACTTCACCGAGGGCTCAGTCTTTGGCCTGGAGGGCTCCCGTCGAATCATCGGGCTACTATCCCATGGCGCGTCGAGCTACAACGCTTGGGTGACGATGATCGATGACGCGGGAAAGCCCAACAACGGGCCTTTTCGCGCCAGGCGAACGTGCATCATGCTGAAGGCCGACTCGCTCACGGTCGACTACCCGCTCGACTATTACTTATATGGCCAGTTCATGAAATTCATCGATCGCGGGGCTCTTCGGATCGACGTTTCGAGCCAGGATGCGGATTGCCCGGCGATCGGCTTTAAGAATCTCGACGGCAAGCTGACGCTAATTCTTGTCAACCTGCGCGGCAAAAGCCGATCGATTGAGATCGTGTCCGATGACTCGATGGCTCAGGCGCCGTTGGCGGCTCGGTCAGTCACAACACTCGTCTGGCGACCCGAAGCAAAGTAGGTGTATGCCCGCGGGGGGCGGCATATTGGTTCGCCGGTGGGAACCCACTTGAACTGGTAGTGGTTGCGGGCTGTCAGTCCGCGCCGCGATCGTCGTTATAGTTGCCCAACCCGTCCAGGGTGCGTATCCTAGGGCTGCCGTCGCAGCGATTCACCTTCGATATTCGCGGCCGCCTCGCCGGCGCGGCGAATGAAACCGCATGGAGACTGCTCGCATGATTTTGCGTCGCTATTTGTACGTTTCCCTCGCTTGCCTACCCTGCGTTTTGCTAGCGCCGGTCGCGGCAGCCGGCGAATCGACGCTAAAGGGCCTGGCTGCCGAAGTGCACGTCGAAGTCGACAAGTTTGGCGTACCGCACATCTACGCCAAGTCGTGGACCGACTCCGCGAGGGTCTTGGGCTACCTGCACGCCAGCGAGCGGTTGTGGCAAATGGATATGCTTCGCCGGCAGGCGTCCGGCACCTCCGCCGAGATTCTGGGCGAGCAAGGGTTGGAATCCGACATCTTGATGCGTCAATTGGGCACGCGCCGTACCTGTGCAGCGCTCTGGGCCGACGGCAATCTGCCAGCCGCATTTCGAGCCGAGTTGGAAGCCTATGCCGCCGGAGTGAACTCGCGGATCGCCGAGTTAGGCGAGAAAGGTCTGCCGCCGATGTTCGCCGCACTTGGGTATCAACCCGCGCCGTGGACGCCGATCGACAGTCTCGTGTTCTCCAAGTACATGGGTTGGGATCAGGCCGGCACGGACGACGATCTGTGGTTTGGCATGATTGTCGAAAAACTTGGAGTAGCCGCAGTCGAAGAGCTTTGGCCGCTCGAACGTCCTTACGAAGAGCCCACGGTCACGTCGCAATCGTCAGGGCCGACGAAGAAGGCTAGCGCTGCCTTACGACCGCTGCCGGAATCTGCAACAGCCTATGCCGCGGCACATCGGAAACTCGAACGTGTGAGGTTGTTGGGTCGCGGCGCCAGCTTCGGTAGCAACAATTGGGCCGTCGATGGAACCAAGACGGCGACGGGCAAGCCGATCCTGTGCAACGATCCGCACCTCGGATTCACGCTGCCGTCGATCTGGTATACGGCCCATGTCTCGGTAGGCGAAGAAAATGTAGCGGGCGTGACATTTCCTGGTTCTCCGGTTTGTGTACTGGGCCAGAACGACCACATCGCTTGGGGCGTGACCAACATGCAGAGCGACACGGTCGACTACTTCGTCGAAACGGTCGACCCACAGGATCCGCTTCGCTACCGGCATCGCGGCGACTGGAAGACCATGCAGCGGATCAACGAGGAGGTTCCGGTGCGAGGAAAGGCGGCGCACGTACTGTCGATTGACTCAACCGTGCATGGTCCGATCATCAGCCGTGAAGGACGCACGATCGCTCTCCAGTGGACCGGCCTCAAGCCTACCAAGGATTCGCTGTCTTTCTGGAAACTGTCACACGCCAAGAACCTCGAAGACTTTCTCTCTGCCGCTGACGATCTGACCGTTCCCGCACTGAACCTCGTCTACGCGGACGATGCGGGCAACATCGCCATTCATCCTTGTGGCGAGCATCCGCTACGACTGCGCGGTCAGGGCCGCATCCCCATGGACGGCGCCAGCGGTGATAACGACTGGACTGCGACCGTGCCGCGCCGTGAGCTGCCACTCTCGCTGAACCCCGGCCAGCATTTCGTTGCCTCGGCCAATGCGCGCCCCATGCCGCTCGGATATCCGCACTACCTGGGTTGGATGTGGGACCCGAGCTACCGTATGCGACGTATCAACGAAATGCTGCGTAAAGCCGGACCGCTGACCGTTGAATCAATGAAGGCCATTCAACTCGACGCTTACGACAAAGCAGCCGAACGGTTTGTTCCTGTGTTACTGGCATTACTGTCTTCGTCGTCGGTCGCCGATCCGCTGGTTGAGCGGGCGACAAAGGATTTGGCCGCCTGGGACTATGTGGCCGATAGAGAAGCCATTGGCCCAGCGATCTGGCTGCGATGGTTCGATCATTATCGCGGTGCGGTGTGGAATGATGAGTGGACGAGTCGCGGCATCGAGCAACCAGGCGGATCGTGGGGGTTTACGGGCGACAACCGCCGGGAGCCCATGCTCGAAGTGCTCGAATACATGACCCGCGAGCATCCCAATTCCATTTGGTTTGACGATCGTTCCACGCCCGAGCGCGAAACGCGCGACGAGATCATGCGCAGCACGTTCGCCACCGCTGTGGCTTCATTGGCAAAGGACTTTGGAAGTGATCCAGCGGAGTGGAAGTGGGGGCGATTCAATCAACTGCGCATCGGGGCTTTGTCCGGGCAGGCGGAACTTGCTCGCGACGGCGGCCCGATCGTCGGCACGAGTTTTACCGTCAACCCCGGCGGCAATATTGGCCCGGTCGGCGCCGGCGCATCGTGGAGGCAAATCGTGGATTTGGCGCAGCCCGAGCAGAGCGTCGGAGTCTATCCGGGCGGTCAGAGCGAGAATCCAGCCAGCCCTCACTATGCCGATCAGATGCGGCTTTGGGCGCGCGGCGAGTATTTGCCGCTGGACATGGTGGGCAAGCGCTCCAAGTTGCCCGCCGCGGCCAAAACCACCTCGCTCGTCTTCAAGCCGTAGTGAATCCCGTTCAAGACCGGTGAACTGAGGAGCGATGCTTGAACTCGCCAGGGCATGACGCCAGAAACGATGCCGAAGCGATTGACGCAGATGTGGCCGACTTGGCGAAGTTTGGATACGTGCAGCAACTGCGCCGCTCGATGGGCGCGTTTTCCAGCTTCGCCATCTCTTTCTCCTTGATCTCGATCACCACGGGCATCTTTGCGAACTTCGCATTTGGCTTTCGCCA
>JANNQN010000272.1:0-28354 GCA_031400775.1 Planctomycetia bacterium
TACAGCGACCTGGATCTGATTTTTCTGTACGAGGCCGACGGCATGACAGTGCCGCCGCGCCGCACGCGCCGCGACACCACGACGACCAACCAGCATTTCTTTAGCGAGCTGGCCCAGCGAATCATCAAGGTCGCCAGCCAGTTGGGACCGCAGGGCCGGCTGTACGAGATCGACCCGCGCCTTCGCCCGACCGGCAAGAGCGGTGCGCTGGCTACCTCTCTGGCCGAGTTCTCGCGTTACTTCAGCTCCGGCCAGGGACAACTCTGGGAGCGCCAGGCGCTTTCCAAGGCGCGGGTCGTGCTCGCCTTGCCGGCCGCGGCGGAATCGGTCGCGCGGACCATTCGCGGGGCGGCCTTTTCACCACCTTGGCAAGCCAAAGATGCCGACGTCATCTGGCAGATGCGGCAGCGGATGGAAGAAAAAGCCGCGCCGGGAAATCTTAAGCGCGGTCCGGGAGGACTGGTCGACATCGAATTTCTCGTGCAGATGCTACAGCTCAAGCACGCGCATTCGCATCCCGAGATCGCACAGTCCTCGACGCTCGACGCCTTGGCCACGCTGGAAACCGCGGGCCTTCTGAAGCGAGACGATTACGATTTCTTGGTGGCCAGCTATCGCTTCCTGCGCGGGATCCAGCTGCGGCTGCGGCTGATGAGCACCACGGCCCGCGACGATTTTCCCGAGGAGCCCCGCGAGCTGGCCAAGCTGGCCGGACTGTTGGGCTATTCGAGCGCCGAAGGACTGCTGGCCGATTGCGCTCGTTACACGGCCGAGAACCGGCGTCGCGCCGAGCGACTGTTCGAGTTCGTGGCCGTGTAATTCGGCCGGCGGTTTACCGTCGCCGCGGACCCCCGTATGCTGTACGGGCCAGCTCGCTGGTCTGTCCCATACTCGCACGCGGCATAAGAGGGTCCCGGCATGTCGACTTTACGTTTGCTCGCGCTGGCGGTCGTTTTTTCGACGCCCTTGACGGCTGCCGGGCAGAAAGCGCCGCCGGCAGATGCAAAATCCAAGAGCTACGACCAATCGCGCGTCGGCGACGAAGATCCCGAGCGCATCATCGTGCCCACCAACCAGGTGCTCTCGCCGTTGGGCCGGCAGGTGGCCTACGACGGGCGACCGGTCGATCTGGCCTTGAGCCCGAATGGCCGCTGGCTGGCCGTGCTCGATCGCGCGCAGGTGCTGGTGATCGATCCCCAGCAGGCCAAGGTCGTATCCACTGCGCGGCACAAAGGCGGCAGTTACAGCGGGCTGGCCTTTACGCCCGACGGCAAAAGGCTATTTGCCTCGAGCATTGGCGGCACGATCGGCGTGTTCGAGATTTCCGCCGACGGCGACCTGAAAACCTTAGAGCCCATCAAGCTCACCGATCAGGATCGACCCGATCCCGAAAGCATCCTACCGGTGGACCTGGCAGTGGATCGCGAGGGCAAATCGCTGTGGGCGGCGTTCAATCTGCGCAACACGTTGGCCGAAATCGACCTGGCCTCGTCGCGCGTGAAACGAGAGATACCGGTGGGCAACGCGCCGTTCGGCGTCTGTCTCGTGGGCGACAAGGCCTATGTGACCAACTGGGGCGGGCGCTTGCCCGACGCCCAGAGTGTCACCGGGCCGGCCGGGCAGGGAGCGCCGGTCCGCGTCGATCCGGTGCGCTACATCGCCAACGACGGATCGGTTTCGGTCGTCGATCTGAAGTCGGGCAAGGAAACAAAGCAGATCGTCGTGGGCTTGCACCCGGCGGCGATCATCGCCACGCCCGATGCCCGGTACGTAATTGTCGCCAACGCCAACAGCGACACGCTGTCGGTCATCGACACCCGCACCGACGCGGTCGTCGAGACCATCTCCACGCGTCCCTCGGAAAATACCCTGTTCGGCAGCGCGCCCAATGCTCTGGCCATCAGCGCCGACGGCAAGCGGCTATACGTGGCCAACGGCACGAACAATGCCGTCGCCGTGATCGAGTTCGCCGCGCCAAAGAGCCGCGTGCTGGGGTCGTTTCCGACCGGCTGGTATCCGGCCGCGCTGGTGCTGGACCCGCCGCGAAAGTCGTTGTACGTGGCCAATGTCAAAGGGATCGGCTCGCGCAGTCAGCAGTGGAAGGGCGAGCGAAAGATCAAAGGCAAGGAAGTGTTCGGCTATACGACTCACGATCAACTCGGCACTATCTCGCTGGTTGACCTGGCGAGTCTGGACGACCTGGCGGGGCACACCCGCAAAGTGTTGACCAACAATCGCATGACCGAAATGACCAGTGCCCTGTCGCCGCCGCGCAAAGACGCCGCGCCACGGGCCTTGCCCGAGCGTCACGGCGAGCCGTCGAAGATCAAGCACGTGCTGTACATCATCAAGGAGAACCGCACCTACGACCAGGTGCTTGGCGACGTCGAGCGGGGCGAAGGAGATCCGGAATTGTGTATTTTCGGCAAGGAGGTCACGCCCAACTGCCACAAGCTGGTCGACGAGTTCGTGCTGTTGGACAACTTCTACTGCAGCGGCGTGCTCAGCGCCGACGGGCATCAATGGGCGACCGAAGCCTATGTGACTGACTACATTGAGCGCGGTTTTGGCGGCTGGCCGCGAAGTTATCCCTATGCCGGCGGAGATGCCCTGGCCTATGCCAGCAGCGGATTCCTCTGGGACAACGCACTGGCGAACAAGAGAACCTTGCGGATCTACGGCGAGTTCGTCAAAGCCTCGATCCGCTGGAAGGATGCCGAGCGGCAGGGATCGCCCAAGTTCATGGATTGCTACCAGGACTTTCTGACCGGCGCCGGCGCGATCGATATTCGCGGCAGTGCCACGGTGAAATCGCTCGATCCTCACGTATGCACGACCACGATCGGCTTCCCGAGCATCGTTCCGGACATTTATCGAGCCGATCAGTTCAAACGCGAATTGAAGAAGTTCGAGGCCGAGGGCGCGCTCCCCAATCTGATGATCATGCTATTGCCGAACGATCACACCTCGGGCACGCGGCCCGGCATGCCCACGCCGGAAGCCGCGGTGGCCGACAACGATCTGGCCCTGGGCCAGGTGATCGAGGCAATCAGCCACAGCAAGTTCTGGCCCGAGACGGCCGTGTTCGTCGTGCAGGATGATCCGCAGGCCGGCTTCGATCACATCGACGGACACCGCACGGTGGCGATGGTCATCAGTCCCTACACGCCCCGCCGCGCGGTCGACAGCACGAACTACAACCAGACGAGCATGATCCGCACCATGGAATTGATCCTGGGGTTGCCGCCCATGAACCAATTCGACGCCTCGGCCACGGCGATGACCAGTTGCTTCATCGAGACGCCCGATGTGGCGCCGTACGACGCGGTCAAGAACAATATCCCGCTCGATCGGCTGAACCCGCCGATGGCCTCGATTCGCGATCCGCGGCAATTGCACTGGGCCCAGGTATCGCTTGAGCTGCCACTGGACGACGTTGACGAAGCCGACGAGGACACACTCAACCGCATTCTGTGGCACAGCACGCGCGGCCGCGACGACACCTATCCGGCCTGGGCCGTGCTGCCCGAGGACGAAGATGAAGAGAAAGAGGAAGAGCGGCGCGAGCAAGCCGATGAGGCCGCGAAAGCAAACACCAACTGATTGTTCCGGCAACTTCGCGAGTGGCAGCCATGACACAATCCCGCAGCGTCGGCATTCTGGTCTTCGAGGACGTGGAAGTGCTCGACTTCTGCGGACCCTTCGAGGTGTTTTCCGTCACCGGCCGGCAGATCGCGCCGGGGGCGTTCAGCGTGTTCACCGTGGCCAACGTGCCGGGTCGGGTGTTGGCCCGCAATGGTTTGAGCGTCAATCCTCAGTACACGCTGGCCAGCGCGCCGCCGATCGACCTGCTTTTGATTCCGGGCGGCCAGGGAACGCGGCCCTTGATGCACGACGCGCCGCTCGTCGACTGGATCTCTCAGCGGGCCGCTTCGGCCGAGCTGGTGCTTTCGGTCTGCACCGGCGCCTTGCTGCTGGCCAAGGCCGGGTTGCTGGCTGGCTTGTCGGCCACCACGCATCGCGGCGCACTCGAATTATTGCGGGAAGTCGCGCCCGGCACGACGGTCCGCGACGACGTGCGCTATGTCGACAACGGCCGGGTCATCACCTCGGCCGGCGTGGCGGCGGGTATCGACATGTCGTTTCACGTCGTCGATCGCCTGCTCGGCCGCGAAACGGCTACGGCCGCTGCCCGCTACATCGAGTATCCCTGGCAGCCGGATTAATCGGGCCGCAAAGAATCCTCCCCGACTCACCGTCCTCTTTGCGCCTTAGCGCCCTTGCGTGAGCTTTTGGTTGTTCACGGAGTATCTCGCGCCAAGGCGCAAAGCTTGCAAGAAGTGTCACGCATCGCCTCAGATCCACCGCCGGACCTTGGCTCGGTAGTCAGCATACGACTGGCCGAAGGCTTCCGCTAGCATCGCCTCTTCGACCGGAATCACGTTATACCCGACGAGCACCACGAACACGGGCACGACCAACCAGGGTACGAGACTCCCCAGCGCGAGCGCCGTTCCTATCAGGATGCTCGTCATCCCCAAGTAGATCGGATTGCGGCTCACGCGAAATGGCCCGTTCGTGACCAGGGAGCTAGAAACATCGCCCGGCTTGATCGTGGTCTTGCGCCGTCGGAAGACCGCCGCGACCCACAAAACCAGCCCCAGGCCCACGACGATCGGAACAGCGCCGGCCCAGCGCCACGGCGCGTTCAACAACTGCTTGCCCGGAAACAAGAAGTGCAGCGCCACCATCGCCGCGATTGCAGCCAACAGATACACGGGCGGCATGACGCGTGGTCGTCTCATACCTGCGTCGAACCAAGTAGGTTGCCGCCCAGCGTGGGATGGCCGATTCGCTTGTCGCCCACCACGTTGATCACGGCCGGCTTGCCCGAGTCGAGCGCCCGTCGCAAGGCGGGCACGATTTCGTCCGGCTGTTCGACGTGTTCCCCGTGGCAGCCCAGCTCTTTGAAAATCCGGTCGTAGCGGATGCCCGGAATCATGTCGAACGGATCGGTGCGTCCCTTGAGCAGCGGCATCTGCTCGAAGCTGGGTCCCCATGAGCTGTTGTTCCACAGCACGGCCACGATCGGAATGTTGTACTTGGCGGCCGTTTCCAGGTCCCAGCCGCCGATGCCCATGCCGCCGTCGCCGATCACCGTGATCACCTGCTTGCCCGGTCGGGCCAACTGCGCGCCGATCGCCATGCCAATGCCGTGTCCCACCGGCGCGAGCGGCCCGGCGTCGACGATCTGACCGGGAAACCGCACGGTCCACCAGTGGCTGATATAGCCCGAGAGGGTAAAGCTGTCGATGACCATCGTGGCGTCCTTGTCGACGACGCTCACCAGGTCGCCGATCAAGCGGTCAGGATGAATCGGCAATTCATTGCGAACCTTGCCGGCCCGTTCGGCCACCATCTTGCGAAAGTTGTCGCGGGCCGTGGCGACTTCCGCTACCCAAGTCGAGTTCTTCTGCGGCGGGAAGTCCTTCTTGCGAGCCTTCACGCCATCGATCAGTTGCCGCAGCACGAGCTTGGGATCGCCCACGATCGCCACTTCGGCCGGCACCTGCCAACCGATGCGAGTCGGCGTGGCGTCGACCTGCACGTAAGTGGCCTTGTCGGTCCAGGTGGGCGGCTGACCGAACTTTTCGCCGCTCCAGAAGCGGAAGCCGACGGCGATGACCAGGTCGGCGCGGCCGGTGAACGGTTTTTTCCAGGCGCCTTGCACGGCCAGCGGATTGTCTTCGCTGAGCGCGCCGTGGCCGGCGCGGCGCGAGTAGACCGGCGTGCGGGTCAGTTCGGCCAACTCGGCCAATTCAGCCGCCGCGCCCGACCAAAAGATTCCGTCGCCTCCGACCAGCAGCGGCCGTTCGCTGTGCGCAAGCAAATCGGCGGTCCGCTCGATCGAGCGTGGGTCGCCTTGCGAGCGAAGCTGATCCGGCTCGTACACTTTCGCGCCGGGAACCTGGTTGGTCTCTTCATCCTGGTGGTAGAGGATGTTGGTGGGGATCTCGAGCACTGAGACACCCTGCGGCGGCGCCATGGCCTCGCGAAAAGCCTGTCGCACGTCGAACGAAATGCGATACCAATCCAGCACGCGGTGCGTGAACTTGCTGAACGTGCGGCAGATCTCGGCGCCGTAGGCTTCCTGGAACGAGCCCAGGCCGTCTTCGCCGAACGGGTGCTGGCCAGACAGACAGACCACGGAGCTATTGGTCAATCCGGCGACGCACAATCCGGTGACCGCGTTGGTCAGCCCGCAGCCGGCGGTGACGCAGCACACGCCCGGCGTGCCGGTCGAGCGAGCCCAGCCGTCGGCGGCATAGGCGGCGGCCTGCTCGTGGCGCATGTGGATCAGCTTGATGTTGTTGTTCTTGAGATTCGCCAGGATCGGAAACAGGTGTCCGCCGTTGATCGAGAACAGGTATTTGACCTTTTGCTCGCCCAGAATTCGGCCCACGAGCGTTCCGCCGTCCACGACAGCCATGAGAGTCTCCCTTGAAGTGCTCGATTGCGACGCCGAAATTGCCCGCACGGAAAGCGGCGGATTTGTGCAACGGCCGCGATCGGTAAGCCGCTCAATTTACAGCGGGGTCAACAGCTTCGCAAGAAACGGGGTTGTCCATGTTGCGCACCGGACATTCGTCGGATGCCTTACCCGCACATAATCCGCCGTTGATGGTCCACCGTCTTGGCGATGTAGGCCGCGGCGTCGGGGGTCTTGCAACTGGTGTCGCCGTGGTCGACCTCGACCTTGCCGATTCGCTTCGCCGCCGACAGGGCCAGCTTGCGAAGCGCCGCGCTGCGCACGCTGATCGCGATCACGGCCAAGTTCATCGCGTCCCGCGTGCGATTAGGGGCCGTGTGAATGCCGGTTTCGATGGTGGGCAGGTAGGCTGCGAAGTAATCGTCATCGAGCTCTTTGTCGTCCAGCGCCAGCCGGCACAGTACCCGCCAGCCGGCCCGGCTGATGCACTCTTTCTTGGAGCGGGTCCACTTTTCGGCCTTCCGTCGCGCGACGCGCGAGCGGCCCACGAGCCCGGCCAGGGCATCCGTGATCGGCGCATTGCCCACATCCTTGACCATGCTCTCGGCCTGCGCCGCTGTGAGCGCCTCGGCGTCTGCGATCATCGTAGCCAGCACGCGCGCGTCGTGGTTGCCCGTGGCCCACAGCTCGAGTGCCAGTGGATGGTTGACCTTCAAGCGTTTCTTGAGGATGCCAAAACTTTTGTAGCTGACGCCGAACTGGGGCGTATCGACGCCGTGCCGGCAATAGGTCTTGCGAGTCTGCTCGCTGCCCAGCGACTCCAGTTCCTTGAGCAATGCCTGGCAATTCATCGTGGCTGTCTCCCGGATAATGATATAGCGGACGATGAATTCTAACCGCAAGTCATTCCGATCGCACGCGTTCTGGGTATGGTAGAATCCGCTCCGATTGGTTTCGTGGCACATTAAAGATTTGGCTCTCCGATGAAGCTGGTAATCCATCCCGCGGTCGACGCCGATCGGCTGCAGGCCATCCTCGCCGCCGCCGGGTCGATGCAGGTGATCAACGCCGCCAGCGAGGCCGAGGCCCGCGCGGCCATCGTCGATGCCGACGCGTTTTTCGGCAAGCTGACCGCGCCCTTGCTGGCGGCTTCGACCCGATTGCGATGGGTGCAATCGCCCACGGCCAGCCTGGAACACTACATCTTTCCCGAACTGGTCGAGCACCCGGCCGTGCTGACGAACATGCGGGGGCTATACAGCGACGTCATCGCCGAGCATGTGCTGGGCATGATGCTCTGCTTTACCCGCAACCTGCACCGCTACATTCGCAACCAGGCCAGCGGCCGTTGGGATCCGGCCGGCGGCGAGCACGAGCGGGTCACGTTCGCCACCGGCCCGGGTGTGTCCAACGCCATCGATCGGGCCCACGCGAACTTGGGCGACCTGACGTTGGGCATCGTCGGCCTGGGCAGCATTGGCCTGGAGATCGCGCGGCGCTCGGCGAGTTTTGGCATGCGGATCGTGGCCGTCGATCCAGTGCAACGGGCAGCGCCCGAGGGCGTGGCCACGCTATGGCCTCCCGAGCGCTTGCATGACTTGCTGGCCGAGAGCGATTTCGTGGTTATCGCCGCGCCGCACACGCCCGAGACCGAGCAACTGTTTCGCCGCCCGCAGTTTCAGGCGATGAAACGAAGCGCGTACCTGATCAACATTGGCCGCGGAGCAATCGTGAATCTCGACGATTTGGTGGCGGCCCTCCGGGAGGGCGAGATCGCCGGGGCGGGCTTGGACGTTTTCGAGATCGAGCCGCTGCCGCCCGATCATCCGCTATGGACGATGGACAACGTGATCATCACGCCGCACGTGGCCGGCCAGTCGCGGCGCGTGCCGCCCCGGCATCTGCAATTGGTCGTGGATAACGTCGGACGTTTCGTGCGCGGCGAAGAACTGTTGAATCAGGTCGACAAGCGGCGCTGGTATTAAGGGCCGATAAACGCAGTCATTCCGGTTCAGGCGTTGAATCGCAAGGCTCGCCCCGGCAGTCCTGGGCCGGCGCTCTCGACAGCCTGGCCGTCGGCGAAAACCTCCACGCCGTTGACGATCACCCGCTCGATGCCGACCGAAAGCCGATGCGGATCCTCGTACGTCGCCCGGTC
Source organism: Planctomycetia bacterium (assembly GCA_031400775.1). GTDB lineage: Bacteria > Planctomycetota > Planctomycetia > Pirellulales > PALSA-1355 > PALSA-1355. The sequence goes on from JANNQN010000272.1 coordinate 8,649, forward strand.
GGCGACGGTGCGTGGGTCGAACACAACCAGGTCGGCAAAGGCTCCGGGGCGGATCTGTCCGCGATCGACCAGCCCAAACCGCTCGGCCGGAACACCGGTCATCTTGTGTACGGCCTCTTCCAGCGAGAACAGTTTTCGGTCACGCACCAACGGCCCGAGAATCTTGGGCGCCGAGCCGTACACGCGCGGATGCACCCGTCCGTCGGCGAAGTAAATGCCGTCGGTGCCAAGCATGAACTTGGGATGCTGGAGAAACGGCTCGATCCACTCGTCGTTGCCGGTGTGCAACACCGACAGAGCGGCCAGTTGTTCTTCGATGAGCAAGTTCACGAGCGCCTCGGCCGGCCGGCGCCCCGTCGCGGCCGCGTACTGCGAGAGGCTTTGTCCTTGATAGCGGGCGTTGTCGCGCGTGGCCGTCCAGGCCAGCACGACCTTGTCGAGCGGCACGCTAAAACACGCCAGCAGCGTCTCCAATCGCTCTCGCACGGCCGGATCGCGCAGCTTGGCACAAGCCGCCAGCGGCCCGTCTTCCCAGACTTCGTATGGCAGCAGGTAGGCCAACATCGTCGAACCCGGCAAATATGGGTAGATGTCGAATGAGAAATCGACTTCGTGTACCGCGACCCGATCAACGTAAGACAGGATCGCGTCGGCCTCGGCCGGAGAGCCGGCCTTCAAGTGCGAGATATGCACCGGCACCCCGGCGCGCTTGCCGATCTCGACGGCTTCTTGCACCCCGGCGAGCGTGCCTTTCTTGTAGCGCACGTGTGTCACGTACAGCCCGCGCCAGGGACGCATGGCCGAACAGACCTCGACCAGTTCGTCGGTCGTAGCGAAGCACTGCGCGATGTAATCCAGTCCGGTGGAAATGCCAACCGCCCCGGCGTCCATCGCGCGTTCGATCTCGCGGCGCATGATGTTCGTCTGCGTGTCGTCCAGCGGTCCGCGCGACCAGCCGGCCGCCAGGACCCGCACGTTGGCATAGGGAATTTGCGCCACGACGTTCTGGGCTACGCGGCGATCCAACAGTGCCAGGTAATCGGCGATTGTCCGCCAGCCCTGGTAGTCTGCCTGTTGCAGACCGTTTAGCGATCGCAGGTAGACAAACCAATCGCGGGCATTCTCGGGCGAGACCGGCGCGTAGGATATTCCGTCGCTCATGAGCACTTCGGTGGTGAATCCCTGGCTCAGCTTGGGCACGAGGAAGGGGATTTTCGAGAGCCAGCCGTCGGAGTGCGTGTGCACGTCGATAAATCCGGGCGCGACGACGAGCCCGCTGGCATCGAGAGTCCGCCGTGCCGAGGGCGAGTCGGCCGCCAGCGGCCCAACGGCGACGATCCGATCCTGGGCAATCGCCACGTCGGCCACGCGGGCCGCGGCGCCCGTGCCGTCGATGACGGTACCACCCTGGATGAGCAAATCGAAGAACATTGAATAGCTCTAAGGAAGTCGATGCCGGAAGGTGTAATAGGCTTCGGCCGGGAAGAAGACTTCCTTGCCGGCCAGATTACGAAGATGAAACTCGTAGACGAATCCTTCGCGCAAGTCACCCAGTGCGATCGTGACGCGGCGGCCGTCTTCGGCCACTTCGACGCCGCGGATCTTCTCGGCGCGGCGCTCCAGGTCGGGCCCGCCATAGGCCGGCGTCGACTCGCGGCGATAGGACGAGATCGCGTAGCTGGTGGGGTTGGCCGCTCGTGCGCGGTCGAGCGGTTGCGTGAACTCGATGGCAAATCCGCCCTTTTGCGCCCGGACATTGGCAATTCCCGCCGGCAGCTCGCCGCTGGCGCGCAGTCGCACGAGCGAGCCGGTGTTCGCGCCCGCGCCCCAGCCACTGTCGCGAATGTTGCCCACGTAAAGATCTCCGCTGGGAGCGACCTGGCAAGTGAGCGGTCCCTCGAACGTTTCCTCCCCGACGGCCGGCTCGGTGGAGAACGGATACACGGCGCCCTGAAATTCGCCGGCGACTTGCTCCAGGCTCATCCGCACCAGCCGCCGCGTGTCGTACTCGCAGCCAATCAAGTGGCCCGCGAAGGGCCCGTGCTTGCCGCGATCGGCCGGCAGAAAACAGATGCCGTTGACGCTGCGGGTCCAGGGATGCGGAATCTCGACGGCGGCCGTTCGAAACGGCGGATTTAAGCCGCGCTTGGACTCCAATTGATTGATGAATCCGTAACGTGCGCCGGTCGTGATGTGATTCAACTCGTTAAAAGGGGTGTAGTTGCCCTGGTTGTCGGTGACGAACAGATCGCCCGCCTCCGAAAGCGCGATGCCTTGCGGAAAGCGCAGGCCGGCGGCCAGTTGTTCGATCGAGAATCGGCGAGGATCGTCCGGGGTGGCGGCGCGGGGAGTGAGCTTGACGACCGTGCCGCGCAGCTTAGCGCCGGCCTCGGATCGATCATCCTGCTGGCAGGGAAGCGAAACGTAGTAGTTTCCGCTCGCATTGCGCGGCAGTCCAACGGCCCAGTCGTGATAGTCGCGAGAGTGTCCCCAGCCCGAAGCGATCACCTCGGTTCGGTCCGCCCGCCCGTCGCCGTCTTGGTCCGAAAGCCGCACCAGGCCGTACTTGTTGATGGCGTCGATCGTATCTCCCGAAGCCGCCACGCCGAACGGCGCGGCCAACTCGTCGCTGAACGGCGCGAGCCGATCCTCCAAGCCGTCGCCGTCGGTGTCGTGGCCCAGCCACACCCGGCCTTCGAGCGACGAAACGACTAGCGTGCTGTCGTCGCGCCAGGCCAGGCCGGTCGGCATCGCCTCGTCGGTCACCGGCAGCCGCACGGCTTCATAGCCGGGCACGATCTTGAGATCTTGCCGCGCCACACTGCGGTCGGGCTGCGGCAGCGGGGCGAACTGATCGGCCACGACGTCGGCCAGGTAGTCCAGCTCGCAAGCCGTGGCCGTTTCGCGCGACAGAGGCAGCGTGATCGTGGCCCCCGCCTCGGGCTTGATCAGGCGTGCACTGGCCGGCGATTGCAATACGACTTGCAACGTCGCGCCGCGATGGCCCGGCGCGTCCGAACCGCTGTCGGAGCGGAGCGTGGCCGTGCGACCAGCGGCATCGATCGCCACGTCCCCGGCCAGGACCAGCAATTGAGCGCGTGCGTCGGAGTGAGTTGCGCCGATGGCCACGCGGCGTCGGAAGCCCGAGTGTCCGGTGGTCGCATCGCCGGGCAGAGTGGTGAATGTCTGCTCGACGGCCAGTGTCGCGGCTTGTTCTGGCGGTCCGAAACGCAATCGTTGCGAAAAATGAATTCCGCCCGGCACGTGCTCGAACGAATCGAACTCGCTCAGATAATCGCCGTCGGTAGTGGGCAGAATGCACTGGTCGCCTTGCAACAATGCCAATTCGCTATCCGAGCGCGGCGCGTCTTTTTTATGAACTGCCAGCAACTGCGGCATGCCGGCTTCCCAATACCAGCTTTTGCCGCGCGTTTGTTCGCGAGCCGTGTCCCCAATCCACCAGGCGGCCAATCGATTGGCGCCCAGATCGAACAGCACGTTGTGACGGTTGACCAGTCCGATCACGAGCGGTCGGACGAACTGCCGGCCGCCAATGTCGACCAGGTCCGTCACGACCGCGGCTCGTTCTTTCAGGTCCGGAATGTTCGCCCTTCGCACGACCCGCAATGCGCTCGGGCTGGGCGGGGTGAAGTCGCGCCGATTGAGCACTTGCCATACGGCGGCCAACTGCCGATCCAGCTTGCCGTCCAGTACTCCGCGCACGCTCTGCTGCACCGACGGCATTTCCATTTGGGGCACGATGCGGGCCGGATTGCGGACCCAGCGATCGAACCACGGCCGGCGGACCCGATCGCCGATCTGCGACAAGTCGACTCCTTGAGCGTTGAGCGCGACTTTTTGCGGCGTCCACTTGCCGATCGCGTGACAACTGGTGCAGCCGAAGCCGTCGGCCGTAACCAACCGCGGCCCGGCCGCTTCCAGCGTCGCATCGCCGCCGGTTTGCGTCGCCGTCGGCACTAGCGCGCCCGGGCGGTCGGGAATGCGATCCGCATCGATCAAATACTGCGCGAGCGCGCGGGTTGCCGCTTTGTCGAGGGGGAACTTGGGCATCCGCACCCGCAGCCAGGTCTGCCGTGGAGGCTCGGAAACAGTCATCGCCGCCACGAGCGCCGAGTCATGCAGCTTATCGCCGACACCGGTTAGCGCCGGGGGAGCAAGCGCCGGCAAAATGTCGCGCAAGGCGAGGTCCACATCGCCGATTTCGGGCAGCCGAGCAGCCAGACCCTGCGAGGGCCCGCGCGTGTGACACGCCAGGCAGTTTTGCTCAGCGAGCAATTGCTTTCCCGGCACCGCGCGGGGAGTTGCCGAGCCTCGGACAGCGTCCGCGAGAAACGCCATTACCATGCGGCGCTCGTCGGCCGTGAGCCGGTAGCCCGGCCGATGCTTGGCCTGCTTGGGTTCAAACAAGCAGTTATCCGTGTCGCCGTTCTTCGGCGTCGGAGCAATCTTCGCCAGCGGTTTCATCGGCGCGCCGTCGGCCGCCTTGGGCAAAGTGTGGCACTCTCTGCAGCGAGCCTGTCGCACGAGTTCTCGCCCGCGCTCGGTCGGCCCTTCGACGGGCAAAGCGGCCGTCGGCGCTTTGACGCCCAGCGATTGCAAGTACAGCGAGAGGCTTTCGATCTCGGGCGGATCGAGCGCGAAGATTGGCATGCGATGGTTGGCGTTGATGGCGGACGGATCCGCCAGCCAGCGGGCAAAAAAATCGGCCGGCCGTTTTTGGGCGACCTGCGACAGATCGCCGCCGCCGAACAAGCCGTCGCTGCCCAACTCGCCGACGCGGTGGCAGGCCAGACAGCCGACACTGCGAAACAACGTTCCGCCGATCGCGGCGCTGGGCTCGGGCGGTGCAATCTCGGGCTCGTCCTTCTTTTTCTTTTTCGCTGGCGGCACGGCTCGCACGGGGCCCACGACCGGAGTTGCCCGCTCGATTTTCTCGGATGCCGCCAGCAGAAAGTCGGCAACGGCCTCGCTCTCGTCGCGGGTAAAGTCGAAATGCGGCATGCGGCGGCTATCGCGATCGCCTGGCTCGACGGGTTTGTCGCCATCCAGCCAATCGACGAGCCACGTCCGCGAGATGTTTCGGGCCAAGGAGTTGAGCGCTGGCGCTGGGATCGCCGGCTGTTCGCTCGGCAACTCGTGACATGCCGCGCAGCGCAGCGCCCGCACTAACTCCGCGCCGCGCTCGAAGGCGTCGTCGGGAGTCTGCCTAGCGTCGTGCAACAGCCAGCGGGCTGTAATTGGTTCCAGTTCGAATTGCGGTCCTTCCCAGAACAGCGCCAGTCGAGCCGGTTCATCGGTGCGGCGATAGCGAACCTCGAGGGGCAACTCTCCAAACGGCAGTTCGATCGGCTCGGAATCGAGCCAGCCGGGCTTGGGCGATGTTGCGTCAATGAGAACACTGCCATTGAGCTCGAGCCGCACAGCGCCCGTGGCGAACACGTGCAGCCGGTATTGGCCGGGCGCGCGAACATCCAGTAGGCCGCTGAACTCGGCCGAAAACGGGCCGGGCGGAACGCGCCGCTCCGGCGGCTGGTCGCCCCAGGCAAACGCGATCTCGTCTTCCAGCCGCACACGTGAGACGCCGTCCGTGCCGGTGTACCGAGCGATCAATCCTCCGCGATACGGGCTGGGTTCTTCTTCCTCGGCCGATTCATCCGGGGCGCCCGCATAAGCGGCAGTGGCTGGCCCGATCACGGCCAACAAAAGCGCGAGCGAAACCAGCCAGAGGCAATGGCGCCGCAGCCAACTCGCTTTGCGGCAGCGCGAGACGGCGGCCATCAGCGAAGTCCTTCGGCCAAGGCGGCGCTGGTCGTGCTGGGACACCAGTGACGCTCGACATGCTGGACGACCAGGTCGGTGCCGGCGGCATGTTCGACAAACGGCGACTTGCGCGGGTTGTACATCGTGTCGGTCAAATCCGAGACCAATACCGCGTTGAGACCCAGCTTCGTCATCTGGCGAATGCCGAACGAGCGCCCCAGCACGCACATGTTGGTATGCACGCCGACATAGATCACGTTCTTAATGCCTTGCTGGACGAAGTAGTTGTAGACCTCCTGCCCGTTGTCGGAGATCAAGTCAGTGTCCTGAATCGCGATGGCCGGGTGTTGCCGCGTCCAGGCCTGGTAGTTGTGGCACTGAGGTTGACAATCGCAACCGCCGTCGGAGTCGTCGATCGGCAGCGAGCCCTCGCGAGATTTGTCCAGCGAGCACCACTTGCCGATTTCCGAAGGGGGCGTCGCGGCCGGCAAAGCCAGCGCACGCTTCCGGGCCGGGTGGTCGCGATAGAACGTCAGTGTGTCCGAAGGACAATGGATGATATGCACGCCCCGCTCGCGGGCCCGATCCAACAAGGGGGCCATTTTCAATGCCAGCTCGCCGCATCGCCGCGTCGCGCTAGTGCACCAGTGCAGGTTCCACATGTCGCAGATCACGATCGCGGTTTCGCGCGGTACCCAGGCGCGCTCGATCGTTTTCTCCTCGAAGCGATCTTCGCCCTTGGCCTGCTGCTCGAGATGTGCCTTGAAATGAATCGTGTCCGCAGCGCCGATCGGCTCGGCCCGGCTGTCGGAGGGCACGACGGCGCCCAGCGACCAGGCAACCGCCGCGGCAACACACACGCTTAGCTCGGCGATCGTTCGGCGCATGCGCTGGCTCCTAAATGGCAACGGTAATCCGATCTTCGACGCGACGCGCCTCACTTGGCGGCCGGCGGCTTGCCGAGATACGCAAACAGGTCGGCGATCTCGGCCAATGTCAGTTCGTTGAACAATCCCTCGGGCATGGCCGACTTGCGGCTGGGCACGATCTCTTCGATTTCGGTCTTGGCGATGTTGGCCTTCTCGGCATTGGCTTGCAAGACCACCACGCCGTCGCCCGTCGGACCCACGATGCCCGTGTACGATCGGCCGTCGTTGGTCAATACGGTCTTGGCCCCGAACTGGTCGGAAATGACCTGGGACGGAAAGATGACCGACTCCAGGATTTCCTTGCGCTGGAAGCGGCTGCTGACGTTCGACAAGTCGGGGCCGATGCCTTCGCCGCGCGTGCCGTAGCGATGGCACTTTGCGCATTGGGCTTTTTCGAACACGACCGATCCGCGATCCAGGCTGCCCGCGGCGCTTTCATCGCCGGCGAGAAACTCGGTCAACTGGGCGAACGTATAACGGTTGGCCGAGGGCTCGACGGAGGGAACGGGCTCGGGCTGATCGGGATATTTCTCGACGAACCACTTCTGCCAGGCCGCCAACGTCGCCTGCCACGGCCCGCGCGGATCGGCCACTCGCTCGCCGGTCCAGTGGGCTAGCAGTCTGGCAGCCTCTCGGCCTCCTTGATCGCCCAGCTTGAGACCGAGCAAGATCACCTGGCGAAGATCCTGCGGTTTGTCGTCTTTCTGCGGAATCTTAGACAAGGCCTGCAGCACGTCGCGGGCCGCAGTTCCTTCGACCACCGGGAGCGAGCGGACCAGCAATTGCCAATCGGCGTCGCGCCGGGACTTGCTGGGGGCGAAATTGGCTACGGCCAGGGCCACGTCCTGGCGGCAGTCGGGATTCGATTCGAACACTTCGTGCAGGTAGGCCAGGGCCGTTTCATCGCCGTGTCCCAGGGCCACGAGCGCCGCCTGTCTCAGCTCGCGGGCCGGCGGCGATTTGTCGGCCTCTAGCGACGAACAGAGCTTCGTGAGCGCCGCGACCTGCTCGCTGGACAGCGCGGTGGCCAGGTTGCGCACCACGCTCAAGGCCGCCGCCGGATTCTTGGTCCCGGCATCGATCCGTGCCAATTGCTCGGCCAGCGGCATGTTCTTCAGCACGTCGTTGGCCGCGTTGGTCAGGTAGCCGCGGTAGCTGTTGCCCCCTTCGAGCATGCGGGCCACGTTGAAAAAGTCCAATAGCTCGCTGCGCAGTTCAGCCGTCCAGCCGACGTTGAGAAAGCGAGCCAGCACGGCGGCTTGAATGCGCTCTTCCATCGGCGCCCGGCCGGCCAGGTGCTTGGCCAGGCGCGGGGCGAGCGTCGGATCCTGCATCATGACCAGCGAGCGCAGCAGTTCGCGGTTCAAGCGGAAGTCGCTGGTGGGAAATCGAGCCGAGATCTTTTCGCGGAGCGCCGACTGCTCTTCGCCGGTGAATTCGCCGCGTTCGAGCGCCAACTCCACGACGCGCAACAAGTCGAGCAGGTCGTCATCGCTGGGATTTTTATCCAGCCATTTGCCGGTTTCGGCAAGAATCGCGCCGGCCGTGCCCCGATCGGCGCCCAGACCCAAAAGGGCCACCGATCCGTGAATAAACACGCGCGGATTGGTCGTGCTCAGGACGGCCGCCTGCCATCCGTCGGTGGGCAACTGCTCGAGCGCTCGACGGGCAGCCCAGGCCACAAAGCGATTGGGCTCGGCCATGAGCACCAGCAGCTTGTCGAGCGGGGCATTGTGCCTGGCCCGCACGATCGAGGCGCATGCCAGTCGCCGCACGTTGGGATCAGCGTCGCCGAGCAGTTCGACTAGCCCCTGGTTCGACTTCGGCGTAGCGTGAATGCCCAGCAGGTACGTGGCCTTGGAGCGCACCTCGGCGTTTTCATCTTTGGAGAGCTGCACCAACAGCTCGCCCGCCGGCTGTGGAGAGAACAGCTGCATCAGGTCGAGCGCGCGCACGCGGTCGACCGGCGCGGCCTTGGCGTTGACGGCTACGGCCACGAGGCCGGGTCCCCACTGATCGCCGAGTTCTTTTTGCACGTCGCGGATTGCTCGGCGGGCCCAGGGGCTGGAAAGCTGCGGCTGGGCAATGGCTTTGGCGATTCCGACCGGAGCGGCAGCGGCCGGCTGCTTCGCGCCTTCTTCCGAGGTGATGCGGTAAATCGAGCCCTCTGTGTTGCGGCCGCCGACGGTGAAGTACAACCAACCGTCCGGACCCACGGCGATATCGGAACAATTCAGCGGCCGGCCTTCCACGAAGATCTCGCTTTGAGCCTGATAGGTGCCGCCGGCGCGCTCCATGGTCACAGCCAGAATGCGGCCTTGCGACCAGTCGCACATGAACAGTGCACCGTCATACTTTTTTCCGAAGCGTCGGTGATCGTAAAACTCGACGCCGGTAGGCGAACCGCGGCCTATATCGATCGTGGCCGGCAAGCTGTCGACGAAGTAATCCGGCCACGTGGACCATCCGCTCCGCCAGCCGAAATCGGCCCCGGGAATCAGATGATTCACGCGCGTGGGCCGATACCAGGGCAGGGCGATGTCCCATTCCATGTCGGAATCGAAGGTGAACAGCTCGCCGTCGCGATTGAAGGCATGGTCGTAGGCGTTGCGAAAGCCGCCCACGAACAACTCCACGAAACTGCCGTTTTGATCGGTGCGTACAACGGTTCCGCCCGGCGCTTTGATGCCCGCCGCATGGCCGTTGGCGTCTTCGTACTTGGGCTTGAGTAGTTCCGCGTCGTAGTAATGGTGGTGCGGGCTGGTGGCCGCGATGGTCGGCTCCACAAAGGCATGGTTGCCGATCATGATGTAGATCAAACCGTCGGGACCCAGCACCGGCGCGTGCGGGCCGTGCTCGCCCATGCCGCCCTTGAACTTGAACAGGGCTTCAACTTTCTCTGGTTTGCCGTCGCCATCGGGATCGCTCAAGCGATAGAACGCCGTGCCCGAGGGTCCGTTGCCCGCGGCAAACACGTAGTCGCCCAGCGGCAAAATTCCCTGGCAGTTGGTGACCTTATCGCAGTACGTGTCGACCGTTTCGAACTTGCCGTCGTGGTCTTTATCGCGAATGAGCAACAGCGGGCCTTGCTCGCGCGAGGCGATGATGTCGCCCGTTTCGCTAAAGCTCATGGCCACGAGCGATCCGGTCGAGCCGGGAGCGACGACCTCTTCGACCGCGAAACCGGCCAGGGGAGTAAAGCGGCCTTCTTTTGCCGGGGGCGCGTCGGCGGCGATCAGGATGCAAGGCATGCCAATGAGCAGGCTGAACGAGAGCAACAACGGTCGCAATATCATGGAGGGAAACCTCGTGGTAGGCGGTCGATTGGAGGGTGGGCCGGGGGGCGGCTCGCTTTGCGGCAGAGTTCCAAGAACTGGAAATAGTATAAGCAAACGCCCATGCCGTTGCACTGCTTGGCAGCGCGCGCCGGTACTTTGCCGATTTTTCGCCTTTCCAGGTGATTGACGCGGGCCCCGTTGTGACTGAAGCTATCGACGTGCGGCGATTCTCAGGCGGACCGCTCCCTCGATACTTATTGAAGCAAGCCAACGTTTTGGCCAGGCTGAAACGGGAAGGTCGAGCTCCGTCATGAAAACGGCACGAATTCTCATCGTCGACGCCGATGCTGGCGCGGCCCAGCAGTATCGATCGATGCTGGCCGCGTTGGAAGAGGCGGAAGTCAGCAGCGTCGCTACGGCGTCGGCTGCGATCGAGCAATTGCGCGGCGAAACGTTCGACCTGGTCGTTACGGACCTGGATCACCAGCCGGCCAGCAACACCGAGTTGATTCTACAAATCCGCGAGCTCGATCCCGAGTTGCCGATCATCGTGCTGGTCAGCACGCCGGCCACGGACGCCGGCCGCTCCGCGCCACAAGCGGACCGCAACGTCGCGGCTCAAGAGGTTCACCTGTCCAAGCCGCTCGAGCCGGGCGCGCTGCGGCAAACTGCCGAGCGGCTGTTGAGCGGGCGGCGGATCAAGGCCGAATACGACTTGTTGCGGCGACAGGTCGAGCGGCCCTATGGTTTCGACAATATCATCGGCGGCTGTTCGGCGATGCGCAAGGTCTTCGAAACGATCGGGCAAGTGGCCGGTTCCGACGTCGACGTGTTGGTGGTGGGCGAGACCGGCACCGGCAAGGAGCTCGTCGCCCGCAGCATCCACCGCCGCAGCGGCCGCGCGGCCGGCCCGTTCGTGCCAGTCGACTGCGGCGCCATTCCCGAGAGCTTGCTGGAGAGCGAGTTCTTTGGCCACGAGCGCGGATCGTTCACCGGCGCAGACAGCCGGCGAATCGGGCTGGTCGAGTTTGCCGACGGCGGCACGTTCTTCCTCGACGAATTGGGCGAGCTGCCGCAGGTGTTGCAGGCCAAGCTGCTGCGGACGTTGCAGGAGCGTAAGATCCGCCGCGTCGGCGGGCGCGAAGAGATCGACGTCGACGTGAGGATCGTGGCCGCCACGGGCCGCAATCTGGAGGAGATGATCCGCCAGAACCGCTTTCGCCAAGACCTCTTTTATCGCATCAACGTCGTGCGCATCGAGTTGCCGCCGTTGCGCGAGCGGGGCGACGACATTGGTCTGCTGGCCGAATACATGGCCCAGCGCTATGGCCGCGAAATGGGGCGGCCGGCGGCCAGCATCACGCCCGAGGCTTACCAGGTGCTGGCTCAGTACCGCTGGCCGGGCAATGTGCGCGAATTGCAAAACGTGATCCGTCGCGGCCTGGCATTGGCCAAGGGTCAAATGATTGGCTTGGAGGACTTGCCCGATGAGCTGGTGGCGGCGGCCGGCGAGGGCCGATCGTCGGGCGACTTGGGCTATTTCGAATTGCGCGACCAGCACGTGGCGCACTTCGAACAGCAATACCTGCGCGACCTGCTGGCGCGGCACGAGGGAGACGTGCGAACCGCCTCGATCGAAGCCAAGCTGCCGCGGGGAACGCTGTATCGCTTGATGAAAAAGCACGGGCTCGACAGCGACGACTTTCGCTAGCGGCGGCGCGATAGCCAACTGCGAAGTGTCACATTTTCGTGAATCGGGTCGCGCCGGCGCGAAAGGGTGCAAAAGCCGCGATTCTCAGCCGTAAAGTCGGGTCAGCCGCTGCAAACGATCGAGCGTACGCCGCCAGCTTGTTACGGCGGCGCGAAACCGTCGCGCTGCGGGATGCCCTTGAGAAAACGAAATCGAAAAAACCGAACCTGAGGACTCGCATTGCTTTAGCCGTGTTGCAAAACGATAAATGCACGCCATTGCCGCCTTCGGCACGGGGGTTGCTTTAGTGCCTTAGTGAAAGCCGAATGAGAGTCGTTAGACCGTCAGGATATGAATGCGGCAGGTCCTAACACGGTGTTTTTTGAGTCCAAGAGAAACCACTGTGCGGCTTGATACAATGCCGCGCGGAAACCTTTAGTAAGGGAAGCCGAGCCATGAAAAAGATCGAAGCCATCGTCCGCCATTTCAAGGTCGAGGAAGTTAAAGACGCTTTGAACGCCAAGGGCGTGCAAGGCATGACTGTTACCGATGTCCGCGGCTTCGGCCGTCAGAAAGGACACATGGAGACCTATCGCGGCACCGAGTATGCCGTCGAGTTTATTCCCAAGTCGAAGATCGAAGTGGTCGTGTCCGATGCCAGCGCCCAGACGGTCATCGACACGATTCTCAACTCGGCGCGCACCGGCCAGGTCGGCGACGGCAAGATTTTTGTCACCGATCTGTCGGGCGCCATTCGCATTCGCACCGGCGAGACCGGCGATACGGCCATGTAAATCGCCAGCGGGCAGAGTCGCGGCAAAACGAAAACGGGCGCGCAGGCGGCGCGCCCGTTTTTTTCGTTTAATGGATTCATACCCGCGCCCGATGCGCGACGCGCGGGCCCGCGGCTTTCACCGCCGGACTGGCCGCGGCAGCGTATTGCTTGAAGTTCTGATTAAACAGCGCCGCCAATTTCTCAGCCGCGGCGCGATAGGTCGCCGGATCGGTCCAGGTTTGTTCCGGCCGCAGAATCTCGCTGGGAACTTCCGTCACCTGACGCGGAATGGCCAGACCGAAGATCGGATCGTCGTCGGTCGGCGCGTCGGCCAACTCGCCGTTATGAATGGCGTCGATGATGGCGCGGGTGTGGGCCAGGTCGATGCGATTGCCCGTGCCATACGCGCCGCCCGACCAGCCCGTGTTGACCAGCCAGGCCTGAGCCCGATGGCCCCTGAGCCGTTCGGCCAGCATCTCGGCGTACTTGGTGGGGTGCCACACCAGAAACGCTGCGCCAAAACAGGCCGAGAACGTGGCTTCCGGCTCTAGCACGCCCATTTCCGTGCCCGCCACCTTGGCCGTGTACCCGCTGATGAAGTGATACATGGCCTGTTCGGGCGTGAGCCGGCTCACCGGCGGCAGCACGCCGAAAGCGTCGCACGTAAGGAAGATGATGTTGCTCGGGTGCGGTCCCAGACAGGGAATCTTGGCGTTGGGAATGAACTCGATCGGATACGCCGCCCGTGTGTTTTCGGTCAACGTGGCGTCATCGAAATCCACCTCGCGCGTGGCCGGGTCCAGCACCGTGTTCTCCAGGATCGTGCCGAAGCGGACCGCGGCATAAATTTCGGGTTCTTTTTCCGCCGACAGGTGGATGCACTTGGCGTAGCAGCCCCCCTCGATGTTGAAAACGCCGTCGTCGGTCCAGCAGTGCTCGTCGTCGCCGATCAGCTTGCGCGCCACGTCGGCCGAAAGCGTGGTCTTGCCCGTGCCCGAGAGACCGAAAAACAGCGAAACGTCGCCGCGCGATCCCTCGTTGGCCGAGCAGTGCATGCTGAGCACGCCCTGTTTGGGCATCAGGTAATGCATCAGGGTGAAGATGCCTTTCTTCATCTCGCCGGCATACTGGGTGCCCAGGATCACGAACTCGCCGCGCTCGAAGCTGATGCTCACGCTGGTCGACGAGTCCACGCCCGGTGTTTTCGGATCAGCCGCGGCCTGGCCGGCGTTGTAGATAACGTAGTCGGGCTTACCGAACGAAGCCAGTTCGGCCGCGGTAGGGCGAATGAGCATGTTGTGCATGAACAGCGCATGGTAGGGCCGGGCGCAAATCACGCGAATCTTGATACGTCGCTTGGGATCCCAACCCGCGAAGCCGTCGACGACGTACAGTCGTTTTTGGGCGCCGAGAAACTCAAGAGCCTGGTCGCGCAACTGGACGAAGCTGGCCTCGGGCAACTCGAAATTGATCGTGTCCCACCAGATGTCGCGCTGGCTGGCCGGGTCCTTGACGATCCGCTTGTCCAACGGGCTGCGGCCGGTCTTCTCGCCCGAGCTGGCCGCTAGTGCGCCGCTGGAAGTGATTGCCGCCCCGTCGAATTTCACGCCATATTCATAAAGCTGCGCGACAGTCGCGTTGATGAGAGTCTCGGGCACGGACAGGCCGTAGGCACGCAGATCGACTTCATGACTCATCGCAGGGCGTTCTCCCCAGGGCTTCGCAGGTCTTCGAATGCGCGCACGTCCTGCACCCTCCGCCCAGATACAGCTTGCCGCCCGCCGTGGAATCGAAAACGTATTATAGGCGCCCGGTCCAGAGCGCGACGCCGTCACTCGGGGAACGCAAACGACCCGAAATCTGGGGTCCGGTCCGCCGCCGTGACGCCCGAGAAGGGCTGGTCTCATGGAAAAATCCGCGATTGCGAGAATCCCACGTCTGCCAGGCAGCTTGTCGAACATGATTTCGGCCATCGAAGCCAATCGGGCAAAAAAAGTGAAAAAAACTGCCTGCTCACTAGGCGCGGGGGGCGGCCGCGTACTTATAATCGTGTCTTACTTTTTTGCCCAGATGCTCCAGGCTTACTTCAAACGGCGATTGTCGGCTTATCGAAGCCTCTCTATTTTTGCGGGTCACCCTCAACCAAGCAATTTCACAAGCATCGATCACGATCAAGAAAGGAGACGGTCGCTCGGCCCTAAGTCGGGGAGTCGGGTGATTTGGGAGGACTGGTAGGAAGAGTGGAAATCTAGATCGCGTCGAAGGCACAACCGGCAGGTGCCTTGGTAGGACGGTTAGCCGCGAGTTTGGAGCCGGGTTCAGCGGCCGGATCGGGAGAATCAAGAGTCACGGAGAAAGCGCAACATGGGCATTCGCAGAGACGGACCGAAATCCAGCGGCAGGCCTTCCAGAAAATCGCACCCTCGGACAAGGCGCACCAGCTTCGAACATCTCGAGAGCCGTCTGGCCCTGCACGCGGGCCACGATCACGAACCCGCGACTCCGGATCCGGGGGAAGGTGGCGGGGAGGTGCATCACGATCACTCCGAATCCGCGATCGAACACTTTCTCGCGGACAGCGCTGCACTCGAGGCGACCGCGGGCAATCCGGCCGAGCCCGAAATCGTACCGGCCGCGGTGGTCGGCCCCGCATCGCAAATCGGTCAATGGGGACCGTTGCAGAACTGGCAGATCGAAATGATCAATGCGGTGATGTTGCCGACCGGCAAGGTATTCGGTTACGACCGGACGTTGAACTTGCGGCTGTGGAATCCCGTCACCGGCGACTTCACTTCTCCGGCGAGCCCGGGCTACGACATTTTTTGTACTGGCACTTCCCTGTTGGCCGACGGCACGGTGTTGTTGACCGGCGGACACGTGGTGGACAACGTGGGCTTGCCATTCGCGGCGATCTACGATCCGTTCATTGACGCGTGGACTCAACTGTCCAACATGAACGCGGGCCGCTGGTATCCATCGTCGACGACGCTCGCCAACGGAGATGTTTTGGTGCTTTCGGGCGACGTCAATGGCGGCGGGACACCCGATTTGCTGCCCCAAATCTATGAGGCGGCGACCGGCACGTGGCGCGACCTGACGACGGCCGAGCTGGCTCTGCCGTTGTATCCCCGCACGTTCTCGGCGCCCAACGGCGCCGCCTTTGTGGCTGGCCCCGATCCGTTGTCCCAGTATTTGGACGTAACGGGCACGGGGCAATGGTTTCCGGTTGCGTACCGCGTCGAACCAGATCGCGATTCGGGTTCCGCCGTGATGTACGCCCCCGGAAAAGTGCTCTACGTCGGCGGTGGTGATCCGGCGACGAGATCCGCCGAGGTGATCGATCTGAATCAGGCAAACCCAACGTGGCGAGCCGTATCGTCCATGGAATTTGCGCGCAGGAACGTCAATGCCACCCTGCTCCCCAACGGCGAAGTCCTGGTGGTGGGTGGCAATACGATCAGTACCTACGACGGCGATGCGATCCTCGCCGCGGAGATCTGGAACCCTGTCACCGAAACGTTCCGCACCGTGGGTGACATGGCGGACTTTCGCTGGTATCACTCGACTTCACTGCTGCTGCCCGACGCGACCGTCCTGTCAACCAGTGGCGACCTGCATTTGACCGGCCAGATTTATTCTCCGTCGTATCTATTCAATGGCGCCCGTCCGACGATTTCCGCGGCTCCGGAGACCGTGAGGTACGGCGACAACTTCTTTGTGGGCACGCCGGACGCCGCCGCGATTACCAAAGTACGCTGGGTTCGGCTGGGCAGCTCGACGCACGCTCAGGATTGGGATCAATACATTCAGGAGGCCACCTTCACCCAAACCAGCGGTGGAATCCGCGTCAATGCGCCGCCGGTGCCTAATACGGCTCCGCCCGGCTACTACATGCTTTTCATCCTCAAAGGAGACGTGCCCTCGGTGGCCAAGATGGTCAAAGTTGGCACGACATTGCCCGAACTTTCGATCGCGGGCAGTTCCGTGGCGGAAGGCCCGTCGCCGAGCACCCGCGCGATGGTCTTTACCGTCAGCCTTTCCCTGGCCAGCGACGCGCCGGTTACGGTGCAGTTCGCGACTGCCGACGACACGGCGACTTCGGGACTGGACTATGTCGCCCAAACGGGCACCCTAACGTTCGCACCACGTCAGAAGACGCAGCTCATCACGATCAATGTGCTCGGCGACAATGTGATCGAGGCCAACGAGAGCTTCAAGGTAAATCTTTCGGCCCCGGTCGGCGCGATTGTGAGTGCCGGGACCGGAGCGGGAGTGATCCGCGACGTGACGGCGCTGCCGGAATTGACGATCCTGGGCACGACGCTGACGGAAGGCAACTCGGCAACCACCAATGCCACGTTCGTCGTGAGTCTTTCGCAGGCGAGCGCCGTCCCTGTCACGGTCGCCTATGCGACGCTCGACGGAATGGCGAAGGCGCAGCAGAGCTATCTGGCGCGCAACGGAATCCTGACGTTTGCTCCCGGCGTAACGCAGCAATCGATTCTGGTTCCCGTCGTGGGCGATACCCTCGACGAAATCAACAATTCGTTCCTGGTGCGTTTGTCGGCGCCCTCGGGCGCCACGCTCGCGGCCGAGCAGGCGCTAGCGTTGATCTACAACAACGACGCGCCGGTCGTTGCGAATCTTGGCGCGGGGGCCACAGTGGCCGAACCGACGACGCCGACGGGGGATGTCACCTTGACGGCGACGTTGTCGGCGCCGAGCGGCAAGCCGGTCGTCGTGCGCTGGACCACACAGCAGGATGACTCTGCCGTGGCCGGAACGAACTTTGTCGACCAGGTCGGTGCGATTACGTTTCAGCCCGGCACGACCTCGCAGACATTCACCGTCAAACTGCTCAACGACGGCATCAAGACCTCGTCGCGCATCTTTTCTTTGGTGATGCAGGCCGAGCTGGAGAATGCCAACTACGGCCAGCGTTACCAAGAAATTACGATCACGAATACCGATACGCTGCCCGGCATTTCGCTTTCCAAGCCTACGGTCACTGAATCCAACTCCGGCACGAGGGCGTTGGTCTTCACCGCGTCACTGTCCGCGTCAATGACTCAAAACGTGACCGTTGCGTTTGCCTCCTCCGCCGGCACCGCGACCGCGCCCAGCGACTATACCGAAGTCGGGGGAACGATCACGTTTACCCCCGGCGCAACGACCCGAACGATTACCGTGCTGGCCAAGGGCGATACCGTGGTCGAGTCCAACGAAACCTTGAATTTGACTCTCAGCAATCCTGTGAACGCCAAATTGGTCGCCGGAAAATCGGTGGGGACTATCGTCAACAATGACGGCGCGTCGGCTCCCGCGGCGCCCGGCAATTTGACGGCGATCGCAGGATTTGCATCCGCCACGCTGAATTGGCAGCCCGTTTCAGGCGCGGCAAGCTATCGAGTTTATCGTGGCACCAGTCCCAACGGTGAAGGCACGACGCCCGTCGCTAGCGGGATCCTCGGCACGACATTCGACGATCGGGGATTGACCAACGGCACGAAGTACTACTACTGGGTAACTGCCGTTAAGACCGTCGGCGCCCTTGCGCAAGAGGGTTCCGCGTCGGCGGAAATCGCGGTTATACCGACGCCGCTCGATTTCTCAGCCGGCTTCTTCAATACCGACTCGATCCTCAGTCGCAATGGACTCAATATTCATAACGTCCGCCTCTTCGGCAGCACCATGCAATTGACCGATGGCGGGACGAATCAGCGCAACAGCGTATTCACACGCAGCCGAGTGGAGATCGGCCAGTTCAATACGCAGTTCACGTTCCAACTCACTTCCAGCGTCAACCGCGCGGACACTCTGGCCGAGGGCATCACCTTCGCAATTCAGTCGACCGCCCCGACCGCACTCGGGACTTCCGGCGGAGGACTTGGATTTGCCGGCATCGCGAAAAGCGTGGCCGTAAAGTTCGACTTGTTCGATAGTCAAGGTGAAGGAGTCAACTCCACGGGCCTCTATCTGAACGGTGCGGTTCCGGGAGCGGCAAACTCGATCGACCTGACCGGCAGCGGCATCGACCTGCGCAGCGGCCATCCCTTTCGCGTCAACATGACGTACGACGGCAATACGTTGACGGTGGCGATTACTGACACCGTTACCAACGCTACCGCCACGCAAAACTACACGGTCAGCATTCCCGCCATCGTCGGCGCCAACACGGCCTACGTGGGATTCACCGGCAGCACCGGCGGATTAACCGCCGTCCAGCAACTGCAATCTTGGGTATTCACGCCCGCCGTTTCGCTGGCCGCGCCGACGAACTTGCAAGTTAGCAGCGTCTCAGCCACGCAGGTCGTGCTGGGTTGGACGAACGTCGATGCCAACTCGACCTCCGTATTGATCGAACGCAAGACCGGCGTGGGCGGAACCTATGCACAGATCGGCGCCACCTCCACTGCCGCCGCGAATACCTTTACCGACACGACGGTCACCACCGGAGTCACCTACTACTATCGAGTGCGGGCCTCCAACGGCATCCCCAACTCCGCGTACTCAGGCGAAGTCAACGCTACGCCGGCGGCCGCGCCGCTAGCCGCGCCGACCGGATTGCAAGTCACGGGCATCACCCCCACCCAGGTCGCCTTGGGCTGGACGAACGTCGATGCCAACTCGACCTCCGTATCGATCGAACGCAAGACTGGCGCGGGTGGAACCTATGCACAGATCGGCGCCACCTCCACCGCCGCCGCGAATACCTTTACCGATACGACGGTCACCACTGGAGTCACCTACTACTATCGAGTGCGGGCCACCAACGGCGTCACCAACTCCGCCTACTCCAACGAAGTCAACGCCACGCCGACTTCTGGCACGACGCCCATCATCAATTTCCCCAGCGGCTTTGCCGGGGCCAGCAGTCAGTTCCGGTTCAACGGCCCATCGGCCGCATTAGTCGGCACCGGCCTGCGACTTACCTCCACACCCGTAAACCAGGCCGGCAGCGTCTACTATGCGAATCCGGTGACCATTACCACTTTCTCAACCGAGTTCAGCTTCACGCAATTGCCCGCCAGCCCCGATTCGGCTGATGGGATGACCTTCACGATCCAAGGGGTCGGTCCGACGGCGTTGGGGGCTTCCGGTGGCAACTTGGGCTATACCGGCATTGCCAAGAGCATGGCGATCAAGTTCGACGTGTACAACAACAACGGAGAAGGCGCCAGTTCGACCGGCATGTACACCAACGGGGTGGAGCCGAATGCAGTCAACTCGGTCGGTTTGGCCGGCACCGGCAT
>JANNQN010000273.1:0-3287 GCA_031400775.1 Planctomycetia bacterium
GTCCGCTCTTGAGGGCCAATAGCACGCCCGAGGAGTAGAGCGGATCGAGGAAACCAAAGGCATCGCCCACCAACACCCAGCCGTCGCCGGCGGCCTGCCGCGAGCGATAGGAGTAATCCTTGGTGGCGTAGAAGCCGGTGACCCGTTTACCGATCGAAACCCGTTCCTTGACGGCCGGGCAGCGATCGAGCTCTTCCCGGTAAATCGTCTCGTGATCGCCTCGTCCGTTGAACAGATATTCGAAAGCCGCCACGACCCCCACGCTGACAATGTTGTTGTGCAGCGGGATATACCAGAACCAGCCCTTCTTGCCGGCCGTTTGCAGGACCAGCGTGGCCCCTTCGTCGCGTCCCTGGTCGCGATAGGCGCCCTCGTAATACGTCCACAGGGCGCCCTTCTTCAATTCGGGATCGGCCACGCGCAGCTTGAAGCGGTTCGAAATCATCGCGCTTTGCCCGCTGGCGTCGATGACGACCTTGGCCCGCACTTCACGCTCCGTGCCGTCCTCCTGCTGGATCCGCAATCCCACGGCCCGTTCGCCAGAGAACAGCACCTCCAACACTCGCACGCCCTCCTGCGCAAGCACACCATGCTCGCGGGCGTTGTCCAGCATCATCTTGTCGAACTCGCTGCGCAGCACTTGCCAGGTTTGCGAGCACTCGTGCGGCTTGTGCTCCATGAAATAGAAGGGCTCGGACAGCCGTCCGCTCGAGCCGACGAATTGCACGCTGTGCTTCTTGACGAAGGGACTGGCCTTCATCTTGTCCAGCATGTTCAGTCGCTCGAGCACCCAATACGTCTCGGGGATCAGCGATTCGCCGATGTGGAAACGGGGAAAGTGCTCGCGCTCGAACAGCTCTACCCGATATCCGCGCTGGGCAATCAGCGTCGAGACCGTCGCACCCGCGGGACCGCCGCCAATCACCACCACATCAGTCTCGACCGCATCGATCATTGGAGGTGTCTCCCGGTTTCAGACTTGCTGCTGAACAAATGCCGCGGCAGATCGCGAGCGCCGCACTGCCAGAATATTAGTCGGTCGAACAACACTTGTCCAGACAAGTATCTAGGAATGGCATTAAATCGAGGCTCCTGAATTAAATTGCCCCCAACTCATTCGGCCGGTTGCGAGAACGACAGCCAGCGGGCCCCACACACGCGGCGATATTCGGCCGCGGCCATCACGATCGAGGTGGTAAGCGAGCCGGCATTGAAGGCAATCTTCGGCTGCTCACACAGGGCCGGGTCGACCCACAGTTCGAGCGGCAGCACCGGCGGTCCGAACGGCGGCACGCTGCCGGGCGCCAGGCCGGTGAGCTCCAGCAGCTCGGCGGGGCTGGCGAACCGCATCTTCTTCAGTCCCAGCTCGCGTTTGATGGCCTGCGAATCGGCCCTGCGATCGGCCGGCAGGACAAACAGCCGATATTGATCGTCGGTCTTGATCACCAGCGCCTTGGCGCCAATCGACAGCGCCTCGCCGCGAGCCCGCGCCGAATCGGCCGAGGTCAGCGTCGGCTCGTGCCGCTTTTCGACGAACTCGACGCCGGCGGCCTGCAAAAAATCGCGAATCGAGTCCAGCACCGGTCGATCGTTCATGTTGGCCTGTTACGAAGCTTATCTGGTTCCGGGCTATTTGCTCGCGCTTGTGGGGACCCAGATCGTGGCGACGATATAGCGCGTCACCTTGGGGTCGTCGTTCCAATAGTAGACCGTCACCACCTTGCCGTCCGGGCGGACGACGCTGCGAGGATAGCCCAGGTCGCGGCCGCCGCCGTCGGCACGGAGCATGATTTCATCGCCCCAAGTCTGCCCCTCGTCGGCGCTGATCTTGGCCCGCATGCCAAACGGCTTGGCCCGCACGCCGTAGGTGATCGCGAGGCGTCCATCTTTGAGCCGCACCATGGCGGCGGGGTTTCCCTCGCCGGCGTCCGGGGCGGGCGTGCTCCGCAAGACCCAGTCGTGACCGTCGTCGGACGAGAAATAGGCGTCGATCCAACTCTTCTTCGCATCGCGCAACCGTATTGCCGACAGAAATCCATGCTCGCCGACCCGAACGGTCGAGGGCATGATGCCGTAGCCCTCGGGCTCTGGTCCGATCCAGCCCACGAAGGTCCACGTCTTGCCACCATCAACGGTGCGGGCGCAGAATGGCCGCCCCTCGCGACCGGTCGATTTCGAGGCCGTCAAGAACGCCGTGCAATCGTGCTTGCCGTTCACCACGTAATCGGTGCGGGCCGCGACTCCCTGCAGGCCGAGCATGGGAAACTTGTAAGGCCCCTGCCAATTGTGGCCGCGGTCGGTCGAGACGTAGAACCGCGACAGCCCGCCGTGGTTGTCGCTCATCCGCAGGGTCATGGCGAGGTCGGGATGCGTGAAGTCGATGCCGCCGGGGCAGTCGGTCCAGGGGCGATCGATGACCCGCGGAAGCTCGGTGCCGTGCAGCGCGTCGCCGCGGGGAATGAGGGCTCCTTTTTCGGCCGGGTTTTCGATCTTCCAGGTTGCGCCGCCGTCGAGGCTGCGGGCCAGCAGATGCTCCTCGGGCCGGTCGTGATCAATCGCGTGTCGCGTCGGGCCATTGTCTTTGTAGTAGCCTGCTCCGAACCCGACCAGCAACTCATTACCCCAACTCCACATGCCATGATTGGCCGGCCAGCCGCCAAATCGCCCCGGCTCGCGATATATCACCACGTTTTCGATTTCCATGGCCGACACCACACTCGACGCGAGCGACAGTGCCAGCACGGCCCACCAGGAAAGCAATAGACGACTTCGCATACGAATGGTTCCAGGGCGCTCTAACAGGGGCGCCATGCCCCTTGCACGTGCCGCCCATGATGATGGTCAACGCCCCCGGCCGCGTCAACTTGCGCGTTCATCTCCGTCGCAGCCTAACTCGCGCCATGCGGCCGCCAGGGCGAGCGGTCGGCTTTCCTGTGCTCGCGGCCAACTCGCTGGCGATTGCGGCGAGATGCCGGTCGGCAAAGTCGAGATATAACAACCAATCGAAGTCGGTGAGCGCGTGCTTGCCGACTCGAATGTGATAGCCGATCGATTCGCCGGCCGACTGATTCAAGGGCGGCGGTTCGACCAGGCCCAGGCCGGTCTTTCCCAATAGGCGATAGACTGCGTCGGCGCCGACGGCTGCCAGAAACTCCCCCCGCGGATCGGCCCAGCCGTCGTCCTGGGCGCTGGCCACATAGACCGGCCGCGGCGCGACCAGCGCGATCAACTCGTGTTGATCGACGGGCAACTGGTCCTCGCGGTCGTCGTACCTTGTAAAGTTCTCG
>JANNQN010000274.1:0-3409 GCA_031400775.1 Planctomycetia bacterium
GTGTCGGATGGGTCTGCCGGCGGACCTCCGGCCGGCTGCATTCAAACGGCCCCCAAGTATTCATGGTAGCAGACGAAAACCTGAAAACAACAAGGCTGGCGGGCAGACAGAAACCGGTTGAAACCACCCCAGAAACGGGCCGGTAAACAATCAATTTTTGCCGATCGATCGCCGATAGATGGGAAGATAACGGTCGCGCGAGGCAAAGCCACGGGCCCCCGCCGCAACCGATCCTTCGTGGCCTATGCCTGGCATGACTTCCCGCCTCGCCTAACGCCCCTGGCCCCGCCTCTCGCTGGAAACGACCACTCGATGAAGATTCTGGACTTAATGGCCGACGTCGCGACGATCGGCATCGCCGACATTGCCGAGCAGAAACTCCGCGAAAGTCCCTACTATTTTCTCAAGAATCTCACCTGCCACTACGACCATGGCGTGTTGACGTTGCGCGGCCGGGTCCCGATGGGAACGTTGAAGCAACTGGCCGAATCGATCGTCTGTCGGGTCGACGGCGTTCACGAAGTCGTGAATCGGGTCGAGGTCGTCGATCCCACGCTGGGGCACGCTACGCATCGAGCGGTGCGTAACGCCGGATAATAGCCTTGGCGACTCGCACTCCATCGAGCGCGGCGCTGACGATGCCTCCGGCATAACCGGCGCCTTCGCCAATCGGATAGAAACCCCGCGCCGTCGGGCTCTCCAGCGACTCCCAATCGCGCTCGAAGCGAATCGGCGAGCTGCCGCGCGCCTCCGGCCCGACCAGCGTCGCATTGCGCAAAAACTCTCCCCGCCAACGACGATCGAACATCGGCAAGGCAATATCGAGCGCCTCGACGACCCTGGGAGGCACCAGCTCGGTCAGATCGGCCGCGATCACGCCGCGCGGATAGCTCGACGGCGGCAGCTTCGTGCTCCTCCGCCGCAGGGCGAAATCGCCGGCCGTTTGGATCGGGCAAAGAAACTCGCCGCGACCGGCTTCGAAGGCAAGCCGCTCGTAGTGCCGCTGCAACATCATGCCGGCCAAGACGTGCGTCGATCCAAAATACTCCGGATCGAGCGTGATCATCAGCCCGCTGTTGGCGAATACGGAATCGCGTTTCGAGAGGCTCATGCCGTTGGTGCAGAAATGGCCGGGCTCCGAAACGCTGGACATCACGTAGCCGCCGGCGCACATGCAAAAAGTGAATACGTTGGTTCGTGCCCGCGCCACGAGCGAATAGTCGGCCGCGCCCAGCTTTTCTTCAAGCGCGCTAACGCCGTACTGCGCGCGATTCACTTGTTCCTGCGGCTGTTCGATGCGCAGCCCGATCTGAAACGACTTGGGCTGCATGGCGATGCCGTGGCGAAACAGCATTTCGTAGGTGTCGCGAGCACTGTGTCCGATCGCCAGCACCACAAGCGAAGTTTTCAAATAGCCGGAGGACGTCACCAGCCCACGCACGGACCCGTCGGCCAGATCCAGGTCTTCCAGGCGGCAATTGAACTGGAACTCGCCCCCCAGCGATTCGATCCGCTGCCGCAAAGCCTTGACGACGGCAGGCAGGCGGTTGCTGCCCAAGTGGGGGCGGTGATCGTAGAGGATAGACGGTCGTCCCTTGCACTCGGCAAACAGCTCCAGAACTTTGCGCACGTCGGGGCCCGAGCTGCGGCAGGTGAGCTTGCCGTCGCTGAACGTTCCGGCGCCCCCTTCGCCAAACAGGTAGTTACTCTCCGGATCATGCGTTCCGCCGGCGTCGAAGGTGCGCATGTCGGCAATTCGCTCGCGAACTTTCTTACCGCGCTCCAACACGATCGGCCGATAGCCGCGCTCCGCCAGGAAGTAGGCCGCGAATGCGCCGGCCGGTCCCGATCCGACAACAACCGGGCGCTCCCGCAACGGCTGCGAACCGCACTCGGGCATCTCGAACGAGTCCATGCGGTATAGCTCGGCGGTCACTTCGCCCGCACGACGGCTCAGCCGCTCGGCCAGCCGGCTTTCCTCGTCGGGCAGATTGACCTCGAGCGAATAGACGTAAGAAATCTCGGACTTGTCGCGCGCGTCGAGACTCTTGCGCAGGATCCGCCAGCCGGCGATATCCGTCGGCCGCACGTCGAGCGCGCGAGCCGCGCGCCCCAATAGCGCGAGCTCGGGCTCGTCGATGTTCATGCGAATATTGGAAAGGCGGATCGACATGCTACTAAAAATCGAGATATGGCCGCTCGCGGGAAGCTACTTCGGCCGGCAAGAACAATCGCGAAGTGGCAAGCGAACTCCATTGAGGCAATGTGCAATTTTACGCGACCCGGGCGCGGCCACCAAGACGCTTCGCGGCTTGACGCGTCGCCAAAGCCCGTTAGGATGCCTACGAAACGCAGGCCGACTGCTGTTAGGCCGTGCCTTCGACGGAGAATCGTATGGAAACGCGCCACACCACGGCCGAAGACTCGACCCACAAGTGTGCGACCGGCAAAGCGGCCTGCCCGGTGTGCGGCGGGCGGCTGGTTGAAATTCGCGGGAAACTGCAATGCACGGCATGCCACACGATTTGCGAGACCTGCTGCGAAGGCGGTCGGGCGTGAAATCCATAGCGTCCGCGGCGGAGCCCTGCTGATGAAGCCTAAACGCTCGCGTCGATTCGAGTTTCTGGTCCCGCTTGGCCGCATCGCCGTGTTCTACGTCCCGGCCGAGAAAATGGACGATCCGCAATTCGGCCGCGACGGGCAAACGCCAACGCAGATGTTCGACGAATTCTTCTTGCGGAATTTCGGCGGCCTGACCCACGAAGAAAGCCATATCCGCGGCGAGTGGGTCAGCGACGACGGGCAAAAATCCTTTACCGACCTGCACCAACGCTACGAAGTCTCCTTCTCGGGCAAGAAAAAGGGCGTTGAGTTCTTGCACTTTCTCTCGGAAATGTGTGGCCTGCTGCAGGAAGACTCCATTTTCCTGACGATGGGCAAGAAAGCCTGGCTGGTCAAGCCGCGCCAGGGCGATCAAGACCAGGTATAGCGGCGAAGCGGTCGCTTTGCCGATTACTTAAGAATCTCGAAGAGATTGCTGTGGGCGTCGGTCCACAGGGTCTTAGGGCGCTCGCCGATTGAGTCGACCTGGCTGGTCAAGGTTTGCCGCACGCCCGGCCGGGGCTTCGACAGCACGATCCAGTCGGCCGGAGTAAGTTTGGGTGGTGCTGGCTCCTTAGCGATCACCTTGTGGTCGCTTGCGAAACAGGCTCGAGCACGGCCAATACGGGCCGATGGTCCGACGCCATGGCCTCGTCGAGCACCCGCACTTCGACGGCGCGCCCGCTACGGGTGAGCGATGCATGGCTACAGACTACCCCGGCGGGCGACGCGGCAAACCTTGACCAGCCAGGTCGACTCAATCGGCGAGCGCCCTAAGACCCTGTGGACCGACGCCCACAGCAATCTC
>JANNQN010000275.1:0-8547 GCA_031400775.1 Planctomycetia bacterium
GCGGATGATTATCTGAGCACGATCAGGCCGCAGGTCATGTCGGCCCTCACGCCAACGACCGACGTGATCGTCACGACCAAGGGCCTGCCGCTAAGAATTCAAGTGACCCAGCCGATACCGCCTTCGGTGTGGCCGGCGCCGCCGACCTATACGGATGCATTTGGTGTCTTTCGCACGATCGTGCCGGGCAGTTGGAAGGCATTCTCCAGCCTGGAAAGCGAGCTGGCCGATATTGACCGTGTCGCCTCGTGGGAGATGATGGGCGACCAGAGTTACTCGATCGGCGGCCATTTCGCGGCCAATCCTTATTTCAATTCCACCGCGTCGTTTTCCCACGCGGCGACCGGCACGCGGCTGAGCTCGCGGCTGGACGGATTCAACGTCGCCGACGTCGAGGCCAGTATCAATCGGGCTCAGAACGCCTTTATCGGCCCGCTGAATACGCCCGGCGGTCCGTTTCATTTTCTGGTCGATAACGACCCCACGAAATCGTACGGCGTGGTGATGAACAGTCTCGTCAACAATGTGCTCACACCTGCCGGAATGCCCGTCACCTACGATAACACGGGTGCCTTTGTCAGCTCGACGACAGGACCCCTGATGGGCTACATCGGCCACGGCGCAAACCAGGCCAATACTCCGCAGTTTCCGGTGGGAGAAGGTTCGTACATCGTCAACGGACTGAACATCACACCAGCCAACGGAGCCGTGTTCCACACCTGGGAAAGCTTCAACGCCGAGACGTTTGTCGAGGGCGCCAATCACGGGTTTCAAGGACTGGTCGGCGAATGGCTGGCCGAGGGCGGAACGGCCGCAACCGGCAATGTCGAAGAACCGCAAGCCAGTTGGGTAAGCGTGATCAACGAGGACAAGATGTTCGCTGCCCTGCTCAGCGGCAAGACCTGGGCCGAGGCCGCCTGGGGCGCCGCTCGGCAGCTCTCGTATGTCAACACGGTCGTCGGCGACCCGCTGATGACCTGGAAGCAATTGTTGGCCGGCGACGCAAACATGGATGGCACGGTCGACATGACCGATCTGGCCACGATCGGAGCGAACTGGGGAAGCACAGTGTCGCCGGGCGGCTCGGGGTGGTACTCCGGCGACCTCAATGGCGATGGGATCGTGGACGTGCTCGATCTGGCGATCATGGGAACCACCTGGGGCGCGGTGTCCACCTGGGCCTCCGAAGCGCCTGAAACCGGCGGCCTTAGCGCCACCCAATTCGCCATGCTCGCTGACGAGACCTACGCCACTCCCGAGCCCTCGGGCTGCGTGCTGTTTGCATTGGCAATCGGCGCGCTTTTGCGATTCGGCTACCGGCGACGCCGCCAGCGATCGCTCGAGGTTCGTTGAAGCAAGGCCCGTCGACAAACCTTCTCCTCGGTCTGTCTTGCGTTCCCCGTCTACTGCGCACCGTTTCCACGCGATTGCTGCTGGCAAATCCCGGCGCTAATGTGCAGCGCCGCGACGCCAATTGACGCGGTAAGCCTAAGCCGTTAAATTAGTTGGCTCGCCTCTTCGAACGGTCCGAAGCGGGCAAACTGGGTATTAGCTCTGACCGAATGTTCCCCTTCCAACGCCGGACGTCGGCCGCAACGAGCGCGGCGCGACAAGCTGCCGGTGTGCCTTTGCGAGGAGTTTTTACGTGGCACCTGTTCTGGTAAAGCAACTGATCGAGGCGGGGGTCCATTTTGGCCATCGGGCGAGCCGGTGGAATCCCAAGATGCGTCCCTACATCTACGCCCGACAAAACCTGATCCATATTATCGATGTCCGTGAGACGATCCGCGGACTGTTGCGGGCGCGAAAGTATCTCAAGCAGATCTCCAGCGGCGGAAGCCTGGTGTTGTTCGTCGGAACGAAGCGTCAGGCCGGCGAAACGATCGAGCGCGAGGCCCTGCGCTGCGGCATGCCCTTCGTGAGCGATCGCTGGCTGGGTGGCACGCTGACGAATTTCCGGACGATTCGCAACCGCTTGGCTCGCCTGGAAGAACTGGAAAAGATTCGCAACAGCGACCAACTGGCGACCTACTCGAAGAAGATGCAGTCGGCGCTCACGCGCGAGTACCGCAAGATGTACCGCAACCTGAACGGCATGCGCACGATGAGCCGCCTGCCGGAATGTCTGGTGGTTATCGATCCCAAAAAAGAGCGAAACGCCGTCCAGGAAGCCCAGAAGCTGGGGATTGCCACCGTGGCCTTGATCGATACGGACAGCGATCCGGATGTGGTCGATTTGCCGATTCCCGGCAACGACGACAGCATTCGCTCGATCGAGTTGATCGTGCAGCAACTGGCCGACGCAATCCTCGAGGGCAAGACGAGTACCACCAGCGAGATCGAGCGCAAGAAGTCCGACGGCGGGGACGCTAAGGCGGACGGCTAGCCGACGCCGATCGATTGCCGGTGACCGGCGATGCCGGAAAGTTACTCATTCACCGCGGCGCGGTTGGCGCCGCTGTTTCCGCTTTTCGAGCCAACTCGAACAAACTTCATTCAATGCGATATTGCGAGGGGACACTCACATGACACAAGTCAGCGCGGCAATGGTCAAATCGCTTCGCGACAAAACCAGCCTGCCGATGGGAAAATGCAAAGAGGCCCTGCAAGCCACCGGCGGTGATGAGCAGGCCGCCATCGAATGGCTGCGCAAGGACAACATCAAGGTCCAGGAAGGACGCGCCGGACGCGAGACCGCGTTCGGACGCATGGGCCTCTACACGGATTGGGAAAAGGGCGTCGGTGCGCTCGTTGAGTTGCTATGCGAGAGCGCGCCCGTCGCGAAGAACGACGAGTTCGTTGCGCTAGCCAACGACATGGCCAAACAACTGGCGACCGGAAAAGGCGCCAAGACTGCCGACGAGCTGCTCGATCAGCCGTCGCCGTCGGCGCCCGGAACGACGCTGCGCGATAAGCTCAGCGACATGACCAACCGCATTCGCGAGGTGTTCAAGGTCGGCCGTATCGCGCGCATCGACGGCAAATGCGCCGGCTACGTGCACCATGCCGGCAAGACGGTTGGCGTGTTGATCGAGGTGACGGGGGGCAAGCCCGAGGTCGCTAAGGATATTTGCATGCACATCGCCGCCATGCGACCGCAGGTGCTTTCGAAAGAAGACCTGAACGCCGCCGAAGTCGAGAAAGAGCGCGAGATTCTGTCGGAAGCCGCCCGCAACGAGGGCAAGCCTGAGAACATCATCGGCAAGATGGTCGAAGGCCGTCTGCGGAATTTCTTCGCCGAGCGCGTCCTGCTGGAACAGCCGTTCGTGAAGGACGACAAGAAAACCGTGGGCAAGGTCGCCGAGGAAAACGGCATGAAAATCATCCGCTATATCCATTGGGAGCTCGGCAAGTAGAGCCGCCCGGCCAGCCGCCCGAGCGGGGGCCCATTCGCGCATTAGGAGTTCGACCCAATGGCCGATCGAGTAAAGTCCGACGATTCCGTCCAATATCGCCGCGTGGTGCTGAAGCTCTCGGGCGAAAGTTTTGCGCATACGGGCGAGCGTGGAATCAGCATGGACGAAGTGGTGGCCATCTCTCAGCAGGTGTGCAAGGCGGCCCAAAGCGGCGTGCAGATCGCGATCGTCATCGGTGGCGGCAATATCTTGCGCGGTGCGCAGTTCACGGCGGGTAATTCGAGCATCCAAGAGGCCACGGCCCACTACATGGGCATGCTGGCCACGGTGATCAACGGCCTGGCGTTGCAAGATGCCATCGAATCGTTGGGATACGAAACCCGGCTGCTGACCGCCATTCGCATGGACGGAGTGGCCGAGCCCTATATTCGCCGTCGCGCCAAACGGCACCTGGAAAAGCGGCGGATCGTCATCCTCGCCGCCGGCACCGGCAGCCCGTTCGTGACCACGGACACCGCGGCCGCCCAGCGGGCGCTTGAGCTCGAGGCCGATATCCTGCTCAAGGCCACCCGTGTCGATGGCGTCTACAGCGACGATCCCGAGAAAAATCCCCATGCTCTTCTTTACAGCGAGCTGAGCTACAATGCGGTCCGCGAGCAGAATCTGCGCGTGATGGACCCCACGGCGATCGCGCAGTGCATGGAGCACGACATGCCGATTCTGGTATTCAACTTCAAGAAAGAAGGCAACATCGAGCGCGCCGTCAGCGGGGCTCGCATCGGTACGCTCATCAGCAGCCAGGTCGTGGTGACCAAGTAGAGCGGGGGGGCGTGAAAGGCACAGTGTGGCGTGAAAGGGACGGGGTTATGAGCGTCGAAGAGATTCTGTTCGATACCGAAGAGCGCATGGAAAAGGCGCTGGCCAAGCTCAAGCAGGACCTGGCCGGCATTCGCACTGGGCGGGCCAACCCGGGACTAGTGGATTCGTTGCGCGTCGAGGTCTACGGATCGCCCACGCCGATCAAGGCCATCGCCTCGGTCGGAGCGCCCGAGCCCACGCAAATCGTCATTCGCCCATTCGATCCCGGCACCCTCAAGGACATCGAAAAGGCGGTGCAAGCCAGCGGCCTGGGGCTCAACCCGCAAAACGACGGCCGGTTGATTCGCATCAGCGTGCCGCCCCTGTCGACCGAGGTTCGCCGCAAGTTGGGCGCCCGGATCCGCGAATTGACCGAGGAGACGAAAGTCGCGGTTCGCAACGTTCGCCGCGACGGCAACAAGGCCGCGGACCAGGCCCAAAAAGACAAGACGATGACCGAGGACGATCGCGATCAATTGAAGGAAGACATTCAAAATCTGACCAAGCGATTCGAAAACATGGCAACCGACTCGGCCGCCGCCAAGGAGCGAGAAGTCATGGAGGACTAGGGCGCGGCGTTTTCTGCCATCGACAATGTTCGTCCGCGATCGAAAGCTCCGCATGCAACGCCCGATCAGCATCGTCCTCGTTCTGGGAGTCCTTGGGTTGGCCGCCGACATGCCTGCTTCGCACGCGGCAGAAAAGACCGCGCCGGGCGCTGCCGCCAAATGCGTCGCGCGGCCGGAGATTCTGGTTATCGCCCATCGCGGCGACAGCAAGGTTGCGCCGGAAAACACCTTGCCGGCGTTCGCATCGGCCGTGAAAGCCGGCGCCGATCTGGTCGAGCTCGACTACCATCACTCGGCCGACGGCGTTCCGGTCGTGTTTCACGATGACGAGTTGGACCGCGCGACCAACGCGGTGCGGCTTTGGGGCGGCGAAAAAATCAAGATCAACAGCAAAAGCCTGGCCGAGCTCAAGCTGCTCGACGCCGGCAGTTGGTTCGAAGCCAACTTTGCCGGCACGTGCATTCCAACGTTGGACGAAGCGCTCGATACCATCCAAGCCGGTTCCTTGACTTTGGTGGAACGCAAAGGTGGTGAACCTGCCACGTGCATCGAGCTATTGAAGCGGAAAAAACTGCTCGACCAGGTCGTCGTGCAGGCCTTCGATTGGGATTACCTGACCGGCTGCCACCAGATCGCGCCCGATTTGGTGCTGGCGGCGCTGGGCCACAAAGAGTTTACACAGGAAAAGCTCGACCAGATCGCCAAGACCGGCGCCCGCATCGTGGGCTGGGAAGACAAGTACACCAGTGCCGAGACCATCGCCGCGATCCACGCCCGCGGCTGGAAGGCCTGGGTCTGGACCGTCGACGATCCGCGGCGGATGGAGCAACTCGTTAAAGCCAAGGTCGACGGCATCATCACGAACCGGCCGGCGCTAGCGAGGCAGACGATTAACGCCGCGAGCAGCTCTCGCTAGAGCGACGTGCTAGCACTGGAGCGCCTCAGCGCGTCACGGCGCTAGCCGAATAACGGGCGCATCTAGCAGCCACTTGGCAGTTTAGGGGCCATTCGCCTTGACCCCTTTCGCGGTCGCCTAGTATGATCCGCCGCCCAACGAGCCATGAAGGCTTGGGACTTATCTCGAACTTCCAGCGACCGACGCGACGGATGGAGAACACGGCTATGGATGGCAAGCTTTCCCAGGGCGCAAAATCTCGCGCAACCGCAATCGCCGGGCGAGCCGGTTGGTTCGCCAGCGGAATGCTGATGGTCGGCGTCTGCCTGCTCTACCGTTGGTATTCGCCGTCCGATTCGGCCGTCGCCAAACCTCCGGCCAGCGCGGTCAAGAAAGCCTCGGCCGTGGAACGGGCCAATACGCCTGCCGGCCTGAAAGCCGGCGCCGCCTCGACGCCCAAGAGGAATCCCGTCGCGGCCATCGTCAATAACGAGCCCATCACGCGCGAAGACCTGGCGCGGGATTGCCTGCTGCATTACGGCGTCGACGTCCTGGAAAGCATGGTCAATCGGGCCTTGATCCAGTCGAGTTGCCAGAAACGGAACATCGTGGTCAGTGACGAACAGGTCGCGGAAGAAATCGACCGCATGGCGCGCAAATTCTCGCTGCCCAAAGATCAATGGCTGCAAATGCTGGAAAAAGAGCGCGGCATCAAGCCCGACCGCTACGCCCAGGATATTATTTGGCCGACCTTGGCCCTGCGCGAGTTGGCCAAGAACCAGTTGAAGGTCAGCCGGCAGGAGCTCGACGAAGCCTACGAGAGCGAATTCGGCGCGGCCGTCAAAGTGCGGTTGATCGCGATGGACGATGCGGAGAAGGCGCGCAGCATTCACGCCCAGGCCTGTGCCAAGCCCGACGAATTCGGAGCATTGGCCAAGAACCATTCGCAGGACACGAATAGCGCGAGCGCTTACGGCTTGATACAACCGATTCGCCGCCGCATGGGCGACCCGAACTTGGAACAGGCCGCCTTCGCCATGAAAAAAGGCGACGTTTCGAAGATCATCCAGGTGGGCGAGCTATCTGTCTTCATCAAGTGCGAAGAGCACCTGCCGGCCGCCAAGGGGATCGATCGGGCCAAGGTGGAGCCAGTGTTGCTCGACGCGCTCAAGGACCGCAAGCTGCGCTCGGCGGCCAGCGACGTATTCAAAGACTTGCAAGCCAGCGCCGCGGTGGAAAACGTCTACAACGACCCGGTCAAGAGCAAGCAGATGCCCGGCGTAGCGGCCACGATCAACGGCCAGAAGATCACGATTCGCGAGCTGTCGGAAGAGTGCGTCGAGCGACACGGCAGCGACGTGCTCGAGGGCGCGATCAATCGCCGGCTATTGGACCAGGCGCTGCGCAAGAAGAACCTCAAAATCGCGGACGCCGAGATCGACGCCGAAATCGGTCGAGCAGCCGCCTCGATGGGCAAGACCAAAGGCAAAGGCGAGCCCGACATCGCCGCCTGGCTGGAGCACATCACCAAGACCCAGAACATCTCGCGCGAAGTCTACGTTCGCGACGAAGTCTGGCCGTCGGTGGCGCTCAAGAAGCTAGTGGGCAATAACGTGCAAATTACAAAAGAGGATCTACAGCGGGGATACGAAGCCAACTATGGCCCCAAGGTTCGTTGCCGCGCGATCGTGTTGAACAACCATCGCCGCGCTCAGGAAGTCTGGGAGAAGGCCCGCGGCGATCAGTCGGTCAAGAACTTTGGCGACCTGGCCGAGCAATATTCGATCGAAGCCGGCAGCCGCACGTTGCGCGGCGAGGTGCCCCCCATCCAACGCCACGGGGGGCAGCCGCTATTGGAAACCGAAGCATTCGCGCTCTCGCCCGAGAGCCCGCTCTCCGGCATCATTCAGGTCGCCAGCACCTTCGTCATCCTATTTTACGAGGGCCGCACCACGCCCATCAAAACCAACATGGAAGAGGTCAAGGACCTGCTGTACCGCGACATTCACGAAAAGAAGCAGCGGGTCGCGATGGCCAAGGTCTTCGACAAGCTCAAGGAAGACTCGCACGTCGACAACTTTCTGGCCGGCAACATCAAGTTGCCCAAGAAGCAAGAGCAAGCGTCGATGAACGTTGAGACCGGCCTGCCTACCCCCAGGGTGATCAAGCGCTAGCCGGCACCCGCGGCGAACATTTCGGCCACCTCGCTTGTCAACTGCTGCTAGGAAGCCGGCCGCTTGCGCCCCGTTGGCGACATTCAACCCCATCGGCGGACCGTTCCTTTTCGCGGCCAATCCGTGTATCTTGGACGGTGGGCGGCGGCCTTCGAGTTTTTGTGCCAGGGCGAGTGGATTCGATGAGCGACGACAACGAAGTCGATAACCCGGCGAACAATACAGCGCCGTTCCAGATCGAGGTCGCGGACCGCGTCAAACGGCTGCCCCCCTACCTGTTTGCCCGCATCAATGCGGTCAAGTACCAGAAGCGTCGCGCCGGCGACGACGTCATCGACCTGGGCATGGGCAATCCGTCCGATCCGCCCGAAGACCTGGTTATCGAGAAGCTGGCCGAGGCTGCCCGCGACGAGCGCAACCACGGCTACAGCAAGGCGACCGGCATCCCGAATTTGCGCCGCGAGGTGGCCAGCAAGTATCTGAAAAAGTACGGAGTGCGGCTCGATCCCGAGAGCGAGGTGATCGTATGCCTGGGCTCGAAGGAAGGCTTCAGCCACATGTGCCTGGCGCTCGTGGGCCCGGGCGACACGGCCATCGTGCCGGCCCCCTACTTTCCGGTCCACGTCTACGCCGTGGCGTTGGCCGCCGCCAGCGCCATTGCGCTCGAGGTCGCCGATAGCGAGCGTTTTCTTTCC
>JANNQN010000276.1:0-2878 GCA_031400775.1 Planctomycetia bacterium
TGCTGGCTCGTTGTGTTGACCGCTTGGAGCTTGCCGGCAGCAGTCTCGGCCGAGGAGGTGATGCCTAAGCACATCACGGCCAGCACGCTCAAGGCGGTTCGCAGCGGTCTGGACTACCTGGCCCGCAGCCAGGCCGCCGACGGCAGTTGGACCAACGACGCGGGCGGGCGATCGTATCCGGTAGCCATCACCGGACTGGCCGGCACTGCGCTATTGGCTAATGGCAACTCGCCGACCCGCGGACGCTATGCACCACAGGTCCAAAGCGCCGTCGAGTTTCTGCTGGGTTGCTCGACGCCGTCGGGACTGATTACCGGGCCTTCGCAAGACAACGGCCAGCCGATGCACGGGCATGGCTTTGCCCTGATGTTTCTGGCCTCGGTCTACGGCACCGAGACAAAGCCCGCCTTGCGCGACAAGACTAAGCAGGTGATTGACAAGGCGGTGAAGCTGACAGCCGAGGGACAAAGCGGCGACGGCGGCTGGACCTACATCCCCGGCTCTGGCGACGAGGGTTCGGTCACGGTGACGCAAGTGCAGGCACTGCGGGCGGCGCACAACGCGGGTCTGGCGGTGCCGCGGGGGACGATCGCCCAGGCCGTGCAGTATATCGAGCGCTGCAGCACCTCGGAGGGAGGCATCAGCTACTCCTTGCGCAGCGGGGGGGGCCCGCGATTGCCCATTTCGGCTGCCGCCGTGGCCACCTTATATAACGCCGGACAATACGACGCGCCGGTGGCCAACCGCTGCTTGGAATATGTATGGCGCCATTTTCAGGACAGCAAAACCTGGCGACACAGCGGCCACGACTTTTACTGTCAACTCTATGCCTCGCAGGCCTTCTACCTGGCGGGCGACCAGTATTGGGACAAATATTTTCCCGGCATTCGCGATCAACTGATCTCGATGCAGGACAAAAGCGACGGCTCTTGGCAGGGCGATGGCATCGGCAAGGCCTATGGCACGGCGATCGCGCTGATCATCCTGCAATTGCCCTACAAGTATCTGCCCGTCTATCAACGTTAGCCCTCAATCGATCAAGGTCAAAGAGGAACAGCAAGTGAAGACAGATTCCGACCCCGATCTGGCCGGTTTGGAAAAACTCAAACGGGCCCACGAGCAGTTGCGCGAGCAGATCGCCCGCGTGGTCGTCGGACAGGACGAGGTCCTCGACCAGTTGATGATCAGCATCTTTGCGCGCGGGCACTGCATTCTGGAAGGCGTGCCCGGACTGGCGAAGACCCTCATGGTCAGCACGCTGGCCGAGTGCCTGGCGCTGGACTTCGCGCGTATTCAATTTACCCCCGACCTGATGCCCAGCGACATCACGGGCACCGAAGTGTTGCAGGAAGATCGCGCGACCGGCGCTCGGCAACTGCGCTATGTGCCCGGACCGGTGTTTGCCAACGTGCTGTTGGCCGACGAGATCAACCGCACTCCCCCCAAGACCCAGGCCGCGCTGCTCGAGGCCATGCAAGAGCGGCAAGTCACGGCCGGCGGCCACCGACATCCGCTGCCCGATCCGTTTTTCGTCCTGGCCACGCAAAACCCGATCGAGCAGGAAGGAACTTACCCGCTGCCCGAAGCGCAACTGGATCGGTTTCTGTTCAAGGTCTATGTGGGCTATCCGTCGCCGGACGAGGAGCGGCAGATCTATCGGCTGACCACGGGCATCGAGAATCACGAGCTTAAGAAGGTGCTCTCTGCCGAGGAGATTCCCGAGTTGCAGGCGCTCGTGCGGCGGGTGCCGGTGTCGGATCATTGCCTGGACTATGCGATGCACCTGGTGCGGGCCACGCGGACCACCGAGGAAAACAAGCCGGCCTATATCAGCAAGTGGATCGCCTGGGGCGCCGGTCCGCGCGCCGGACAGGCGCTCGTCCTGGCCGCCAAAGCCCGCGCGGCGCTCTCCGGCCGCACCTGCGTGACGATCGAGGACATTCGCGGTGTGGCGCATCCCGTGCTGCGGCATCGATTGGTGACCACCTACGCCGCCCAGGCCGAAGGTCAAACGCCCGACAGCGTGATCACGGCCCTGTTGCGCGATATTCCCGTTCGAGCAGGAGCCGACGCCATCGATGGCCACGTCGCCCAAGTTTTCCGATCCTGAAGTCCTGGCACGGATTGCCGGGCTGGCGCTGCGCGCAAAGCATGTGGTCGAGGGCACGATTTCCGGCCTGCACCGCAGTCCGTTCCACGGCTTCAACGTCGAGTTCGCCGAATATCGCGAGTACTCGCCCGGCGACGATCTGCGCCGGCTCGACTGGCGCGTGCTGGGCCGCACGGATCGGTTTTACGTCAAGCAGTACGAGGAGGAGAGCAACCTGCGGGCGACGCTCGTGCTCGATTGCAGCGCGTCGATGAGCTACGGCCAGGGACCGCTCAATAAGTTTCTGTACGCGGCCACGGCGGCCGCCTCGCTGGCCACGCTGCTGGTGGAGCAGCAGGATCCGGTGGGCCTGGCGCTGTTCGACGACCGCGTGAGCGAAGTCCTGCCTCCGGCGGCAACGCAAGCCCAACTGGCGCGTATCGTGGGCCTGCTCGAAGGGGCGCGGCCCGGCCGCACGACGCAATTGGGCAGCGTGCTCGAAACGCTCAGCGAGCAGACCCGACAGCGCGGACTGACCATTGTTTTGTCGGATCTGTTGACCGATCTGGATGCTTTTTACGACGGCTTGCGGCGGCTGCAATATCGGGGTCACGAGATCATCGTGTTCCACATACTCGATCGCGACGAGATCGAATTGCCGTTCAACGATCTGGTCATGTTCCGCGACATCGAGGGGAACGAAGAGCTGCTGGCCGAACCCTGGGCGTTTCGCAAGACCTATCAAGACGCGATGCAACAGTTCCTGGGCGAAGTTCGCGGCGCGTGCGG
>JANNQN010000277.1:0-2500 GCA_031400775.1 Planctomycetia bacterium
GAACCGCCGCCGGCAGTCATGCCAGCACGTCAATTTGACAACGACCAAGCAAGCGGGGCAAGCCATCCGATGCTCCGGCAGCCCGGCGGCAATCCGGCTCAGACAACGGCCGTAGGGGGGGCCTTGGCCGTGTGGCCGCGAAACGCGAGCGACGATCGGAATCCTTTCATTGGGGGGATGCGTTAGGGTAAGATACATCTCTAGCTGCCAGACGCCCGCCCCCCGATCCTCTCCCGCGGTATTTTGGAGCCCCCATGATGTCGTTGTCGAACGTGAGTTCTTGGCCAGTCCGAGCGGGCGGCCTCGTGTTGCTAGCATGCGTCGTGCTCCTTTTATTGCCAAGTCGCCCCGCCCCAGCCGCGCCCAAGGCCGGTAGCATCGGTGGCACTCCCGCGGCGGCCAAGGCCAAGCCCGCCGCCAAACGCGCGGCCTATCAAGAAGCCGCGCCTGAAAAGGAGCCGGTCGACGACGTACATCCCTTTTCGAAGACCTCCAAGGCGCCGCCGCTCGACGGGGGAGTGGCCTGGATCAACACGGCAGGACCAATCGATCTCAAACAACTGCGCGGCAAGTTCGTGCTGCTCGATTTCTGGACATACTGCTGCATCAACTGCATGCACATCTTGCCGGAATTGAAGAAGCTCGAGCACGCGTATCCCAACGAGCTGGTGGTGATCGGCGTCCACTCGGCCAAATTCAGCGCCGAAGAAGACTCGAAGAACATCGAAGACGCCGTGCTCCGCTATGAAATCGAGCATCCGGTTGTCAACGATGCCGAGCACAAGATCTGGGACGCCTATGGCGTGCAGAGTTGGCCGACCTTGATGGTCATCGACCCGGAAGGGAATCTGGTGGCGGTCAACAGCGGAGAGGTCGAATTCGACTCGCTCGACAAGTTCTTCAAGCGAGTGCTGCCCTACTATCGCAAGAAAGGTCTGTTGGATCTGACGCCGCTGCGCTTCGAGTTGGCTTCGTTCAAGGCCTCGGAGACTCCGCTGCGGTATCCTGGCAAGGTGCTGGCCGACGAAAAATCGGACCGGCTGTACATATCCGACAGCAACCACAACCGCGTCGTCGTGGCCCAGCTCGACGGAACGCTGGTCGATACGATCGGCTCGGGCCTGTTGGGCGCCGCCGACGGCGACTATGCGGCGGCCACGTTCAACCATCCGCAGGGCATGGCCCTGGCCGATGGCGCGCTGTACGTGGCCGATACCGAGAATCATTTGCTGCGAAAAGTCGACCTCAAGAAAAAGCAGGTGCATACGATTGCCGGCACGGGCAGACAGGGCCGCGGCTGGCCGGGAATAGACGAGCTCGCCGAGGGCGCTGCCGCGCGCAAGTCGAAGATCCGCTTTGTCGGCGCGCCACTCAAGACGGCCATCAACAGCCCTTGGGCCTTGTGGGTTCAAGGACGCGAGCTGTACATCGCCATGGCGGGGCCACACCAGATCTGGAAATTGTCGCTGGGCAAGCCCGAGATCGGGCCGTTCGCCGGCAACGGGCGCGAGGACATCGTCGACGGCCCGCATCTGCCCGGCGAACCCTACGAGATGGGCTTCGCCTCGTTTGCGCAACCCAGCGGTCTCAGCTCGGACGGCAAAGTGTTGTATGTGGCCGACAGCGAGGGCAGCTCGATTCGGGCAGTTCCCTTTGACGTGACGAAGGATGTGCAAACCATCGTTGGCACGGCGTGGCTGCCGGCCGGCCGCTTATTTTCTTTTGGCGACGTCGACGGGCAAGGCCAGCGCGTGCGGCTGCAGCATGCGCTCGACGTGCTCTTTCACGATGGATTGCTATACGTGGCCGACACCTATAACAACAAAATCAAGGTGATCGATCCGCGGCAGAACACCAGCCAGACGCTGGTGGGAACCGGACAACCGGCGGCCGACGACGAGCCCGCCGCGTTCGACGAGCCGGCCGGGCTGGCTTATGCCAAGGGCACGTTGTACGTCGCCGACACCAACAATCACGCCATCCGCACGGTCGATCTGGCGCACGGCAACAAAGTCGCCACGCTGGAGATCAAGGGACTGGCTCCGCCCGAACCGCCCAAGGTGGTCGTCCGGCCGAGCTTCCCCGGCGCTGCGCAGGTCGAGGTTCCGCCCACCAAACTCAAAAGCCAAGACGGCAAGATCGGTCTGCACGTCGAGCTTGAATTGCCCGCGGGTTACAAGATCAATCCGCAAGCGCCGCTGCGCTACCTGGTCGAGTCGCGCGAAGGCAAAGGCCCGCTCGATCGCAAGTCGTTGGGCAAGCTGGTGACGCTCGACAAGCCGGCGGCGGCGTTCGATATCGAGTTGCCAACCACGGCGGCTACCGGGAACGAGAAGCTCAAGGTCTCGCTCGGTTACTACTACTGCCAAGAGGGCGCCGAAGGGGTCTGCAAAGCGGCCCGCGCCGTGTGGCGCGTGCCAGTCGACCTCGACGCCGCGGCGGAAGCGACGAGCGTCGAACTGAAGGTGCAGGCGGAGTAGGCGGGCGTTCCGCGTTCGGA
>JANNQN010000278.1:0-1723 GCA_031400775.1 Planctomycetia bacterium
TGCGGTGGCTCGAGGCGGGCGTTCCCATGGACGCGGCCGACGTGGCTTCGCCAATCGCCTTGGAATTGTATCCGCCTAAAGGCGTGCTCGAGGGCAAAGACACGACCCAGCAGTTCATCGCCCGCGCGAAATACTCAGACGGCACGGATCGGGATGTGACCGATCTAGTCGTGTTCTTGACCAGTAACGACAACTCGGCGCCGATTGGCGCAGGTGGCCTGGTGACGGCGGGGGCCCGGGGTGAGGCCTTTATCATGGCCCGCTTCGCCACGCACACCGTGGGCAGCCAGGTGCTGGTGTTGCCCAAAGAGTTGCAGTACGCCCCGCCCACCACTCCGCCGGCCAACTACGTCGACGAGCTGGTCAACGCCAAGTTGCAGCGCGTTCGCGTGCTGCCCAGCGAGCTATGCGGCGACGAAGTGTTTCTGCGCCGGGTCACTGTCGATATTACGGGCCTGCTGCCCACGATCGAAGAGTACCAGGCGTTCATGGCCGATGCCGATCCGACCAAGCGAGCCAAGCTGGTGGACCGTCTGCTCGAGCGTAAGGAGTTCTCCGAGATCTGGGCCCTCAAGTGGGCCAACCTGTTGATGGTCAAGAGCACTAACGAAGTCAGCTATAAGTCGATGTTCTTGTATTCGAACTGGCTGACCAACCAGATTTCGAGCAACGTGCCGCTGAACCAGATGGTGCAGAATCTGCTGAGCGCCAATGGCGGCACTTTCAAGAACCCGGCCACGAACTATTTCCAGATCGAACGCGATACGCTGAAGACGGCCGAAAACGTGGCGCAGGTGTTCATGGGAATCCGCACTCAGTGCGCTCAGTGCCACAATCATCCGTTCGATCGTTGGACGATGGACGACTACTACAGCTTTGCCGCGTTCTTCGCGCAGATCGGCCGCAAGCAGGGCGAGGACTATCGCGAGACGATCGTCTTCAACTCCGGCGGCGGCGAAGTGGCGCATCCGGTGGGCGGGCGGCAGATGCCTCCCAAGTTCCTGGGCGGAGCGGCGCCCGACGTGGCCGGCAAAGATCGTCGCGAGGTGCTGGTCAAGTGGCTGGCGTCGCCCGAGAATCCGTACTTCGCCACCAGCGTGGCCAACCGGGTCTGGGCGCACTTTTTCGGCCTGGGAATCGTGGAGCCCGTGGACGACATTCGCGTCAGCAA
The DNA here is from genome assembly GCA_031400775.1 of Planctomycetia bacterium. Taxonomy (GTDB): domain Bacteria; phylum Planctomycetota; class Planctomycetia; order Pirellulales; family PALSA-1355; genus PALSA-1355. The sequence goes on from JANNQN010000278.1 coordinate 1,172, forward strand.
TCCGGCCAGCAACCCGGAATTGTTCCAGGCGCTGGGAGCCAAACTGACTTCGTACAACTACGACTTCAAGCAATTGGTGCGCGACGTCTGCAACTCGCAGGCTTATCAACGCTCGTCGCAGGCGAATCCCAGCAACGAGGAGGATCTCAAGAACTTCTCACACGCCAAGATTCGTCGCATCCCGGCGGAGAACCTGTTGGATTGCTTGACCCAGGTGACCGAGATCCAGGAAAAATTCCAGGGACTGCCCTTGGGTTCGCGCGCCGTGCAAATCGCCGACGGGCAGGCGAACAGCTACTTCTTGAGCTCGTTCGGGCGGTCGTTGCGCACCACGGCCTGTGCCGGCGAGGCCACGACGGAGCCCACCTTGTCGCAAGCCCTGCACATGATCAACGGCGACACCTTGACGCGAAAAATCGGCGAGAGCAAGCGGCTCCAGACTCAGCTCGACGCCGGACAAAAGCCGGCCCAGGTCGTGGAATCGATCTACATCGCCTGCCTGTCGCGAAAGCCCAGCCCCGAGGAAATGGCAAAACTCGAGGCCCTGTTGGC
>JANNQN010000279.1:0-17144 GCA_031400775.1 Planctomycetia bacterium
CCAAACCAGCCCGGTCAGCACACCCAAAGCCGCGACGAGGGCAAGTTGCAATCCGACCGCCCGCGAGATGCTTGTGCGGCGCAAGGTCAACCAGGCGATTGCCGGAGTCACGGCGGGAAACAGCCCCACCGGTCCTTTCGATCCCAAGGCGGCGACGATGGCCGCGGCAGACACGATCGTCCAGGCCGCCCACCAACGTCGGTCGTCGCCCGCACGCAGCGACGCATACACGGCTACCGCCGTGAACATGCCCAGCGTGTTTTCCAAGTAATTGTGGCGATAGATCCAAAACCAGGCCGGCATCACGATCCAAAACAGAATCGGCAACCAGGAAAATCGTTGGTATGGCGCGCCGGCGAGCAATCGCCGCCATATGAGAACCAAAACGCCGATGGTGGGCACGACAGTGAGCACCGAATACAACCGTTCGACCCACCACTGGTCGCCCAAGATGGTAAAGAACATGCCTTCCAGCAAAAAGGCCAGTGGAGGTTGCTCGTGAAACGGGTGCAACAGAGTCGCCGTGTAATAAGGATGCCAAAAATCGCCGATGCCGACGGCCAGATTCCGTGCGATCGTGGCGTAGGTAATCCCATCGAGCGACATGCCGCGCAGCAGCACTACGGGGAACAGCATGCAAAACGCCAACACGGATACGAGCGTCCAGGCCGTGGCGTGTAACGACCGCGGGGCGCTGGCGAAATCTCCGGCGGATGGAACGTGCTTGGCCGACAACGCGCTGGGGCCTCCGTCGGGCAGTTGAAAGGTGCGCCATGCTAGCGATTTGTCGATCTCCGAGTCCAGGCCGACCACCGGGCGAGCGCGGACGAAAGGTCGAATTTTTGCGAGTCACGACCTGCTGGCCGAATCGAGCGCGACGCCCCGCTTCCGGAAAAATCACGACCTATTCAATCGAAATTTTCTTGATAGCCATCCCGCTTCCGGAATGTTAATCTGGATGGCGTAAGAAACCCCAAGCGGTTATCTCGCGCAAGACTCCCCGAGGCAGGAGACGGGCGCGACCGGCGACCTTCCGTGAACTCGCCCGTTGTGGCCGGTTTCTTGCAGGTTGTTCCCGTCACGTAAATCAGGAACGGTGCATGCGGTTTGCCAGGTCCCACCGTGCCAGCCCGCGCCTGCGATCAGCTCCGGTTCTTCGAGCCCGGCTAGCTTGCGAAGTTCTGGAAGACCGCCGGCTCTTGAATGCAGCGCCCGTGGACGCGCCCTTGGCGACCATTGTGCCGCGGGCGGAGTCATCCAGCGGCGGCGAGTTCGCCGCGCCGCTTTCGTCGCTCGAAGATCAGATCGGACTGTATCGGCACGGTCTGCTGGTCCAGAGCTTTCCGCCGGTCTCCGACACCGACGAAGACCGCGGAACGGCCCTCCGCGCCGCTTTGGCGGCCGCGCAAGATTTTGACGAGATCATCCTGGGCGATTACACGTTCGCGATGGGCGAGCTCGAGCACGTCGAGTTCCCCGATCGCCTCACCGTGACTGGCGCCGGCAAGTTGCTGACTAAGATCTCCAGCAGTTGCCCGCAAGGCAACGACGGCGCCGCCACGTTCACGCTCAATAACGAATCCGTGATTCAGGATCTCTGGCTCGAAGGGTCGCTCACCAACGGCCTGTACCAGCCCCTGGTCGGCATGCAGGGGGGCCCGACCGAAAATGTCACCGCGTACCTGCGTCGCTTGAAGATCACCGGCGACAGCGACGGCATCTTCATTTGGACCGGCCAGGTCTATCAATACACGATCTACGGCTACGATATCGACATCAATACCCGCTACGACGCCATCGCCGTGCTCGGATCGGGCCTCAATCCGCAGACCGTGAAGCTTTACAATTCGACGCTCACCGTCTCACAACCCTCCTCGATTCCACAGCACATCTCCAACGCGGTCAACGCTCGCAGCGGGTTTGTGGGCCTCTACAACTGCACGATCAACGTGACGGGGGACGAGAATTCGCTGCAAACGGCCGGCGTCTGGACCTGGAACCAGGGCTCGGCGGAAGTCGTCAATTGCACGTTCAACGTCACGGCTCCCAGTGGTATCGCCTACGATTTGTACATCCAGGACTCGACCAGCCTCACTGTCGTCGATGGGACAGGGTCCGGCCCCGAAGGCGCCTACACCTCCTCGACCAGCACCGAGATCTATACAACGGCCGATCCCGCCACGATCGTCGAGAGAGCCGCTTTCTACAACAACTCAAAATTCGACAGTTTTCAGCCACGCCCCGGCGGCCATGCCGATGGCGGGGCGATCGCGATCGGCAAGTCGGCGCTCGTCGCCGGCGGGGGGCAGGCCACGTTCAGTAACATTACGAGCTACGACAAGGGCATCAACGGTATCAGCATCGATCTGCTGGGAGTGCACGGCAGCATCACTGCCGACGATTTCACGTTACGCGTGGGCAACAACAATTCGCCCGCCGACTGGGCAACCGCGCCGGTGCCGCTGTCGGTTACGGTCTATGGCAAAAGCGGCGTCAGCAATTCGGATCGACTCGAACTGGTCTGGGCCGACAAGGCAATCCGTAACAAATGGCTGGAAGTCACGATCGCGGCCAACTCCGACACGCGTCTGACGGCGCCCGAGACCTTCTATTTTGGCAACGCCGTGGGCAATACCGGTGCCGGCGATACGACAATGAACGCGCTGGTCAATGTGATCGACGAGGCGGGCGCGCGGGCCAATCCGCATCCGCTCAGCAACCTTCCCCGCACGAATATCTACGATTTTAACCGCGATGGACGGGTGAATGTCCTCGACGAGAGCATTGCCCGCTTGGGCGCTACGAACTCGACCACTACGGTGAAGTATCTCAACCTCGTTTCGCCGCCGGCCGAGGCCCTTGCCACCCAAGACGCTACCGAAGATGACCTGCCGGTTGTCTCGGCCGCCGTGGCAATCGCCTCGAACGCAAAGGCGCCTGGCGAGCTCGCCGTCAATCCAGACCGAAGATCGATCGCCGCCCCGCCGAGCAATCGCCACGCGCCCCCGCGTGCTCCGCAGGCGCAACCCACTCCGATTGGGCTGCGCCAGTCAGACGACCGTGCGATCGAGGACGTCGACGAGGATTTGCTCGACCTGCTGGCCGACCTGGCCATGTAGAGCGACCACCAAGCTTCGCTGGCAAAGCGCTATACGGCCTGTCGGCGGCTCTCGGCTTGCGCCGCGACAATTTGTCTAGCGCCGCCAAAAGGCGAGCATCAGCAGGTCGATGGCAAAGAAGACCACGACGAGGACTTCCAGCCAAACCATCCGGCGGTTGTTGACGTCGGCGTTGACAACCGTGTAGAGCTGGTCCAACTGGCCGAGGCGGTCTTCCACACTTTTTCGCCATTGGTTCAGATAAAAGCGTTCGGCCGCTCCGACGTAAATTCTCGCCAGGTACCAATCGCCGAAGAACTTGCTGATGTGCGTGACTTCGTCGTTCAGTCTGGCGACATCGACGCGAAACAGCCGCAGCGCCCGGAGCGTCGACGAATAGGTTCCCAGCAGGCCGAATCTGCGGCGTTTCAGATCGTCGTACGCACGATCCAGATAACGATCGAGCCGCTGATCCATCACACGGTATTCCTCTAATTGCACGTTGGCCAATTCGAGGACATAGAGCACATCGTTCATTTGGCCGGCCAATTCCACGGATAACGCCGCGTCCCAATCGATAACGACCAGATCCGTGTTCGCATAGGACCGGATGATGCGCAGCACTTCGGCAGTCTGCATCTCGCTCAGCCCAAACGGCTCGGCTCCGGTCAAGAGCTCGGTGACGGTGCGCCGGTTTGTCGCGAGCCACTGATTGGCGTCGACTTTCTGGCCCACGTCGGTCAGGCAGAAGATGGTGTAGGCTTCCGGTTCCGATGGCGCGGACGCTTGGATCAAGACGTGTTCGAGGCTCGCGCAGACTTGTCCACACAATTTGCGAGCCGCCGTATCAAGCGTGGAACCGTCGGCGAGCACGGGTTCGTGGAAACGTTTCAGATCGGCTAGGTTTTGGGTCTCGAAGGCAACGTGCAACGCAATCGAGACGACCCCGACTTCATAAACTCGAACCAGCACGCTAAGAGGCTTCCCATCGAGCGTCGTGCCAAGCGGGGGCGGTTCGATCGTGAACGGTTTGTAAAGCGGCACGTCCTTGGGAAAGCTGCGGTGCGTGTGAATCTCAAACGGGAAGGGCTTGCTCGCCAGAATATCGCTGATTCTGTCGGTCGCGATTTCATTGGCCACGTCGAAGGCATAGAGATAGACGACCTGGCCCTTCATGATCTTGCTCTCGCTCGACGGTACGACCTGCCTGCACGGTAGGAGCAAGTCTAGCAGTCTGTTGATTGGCTCAACAAGCTGCGACATTGCATGGATGCAATGTACGTTGCCGCGAATCTTCAGTATCATGGCTCGGGCGGTTCATTTCGGCGCACCCGTTGGACCCGGCCCCCCATCGATCTCGCGTATCCGGTTGGCCATGAGCAAGATCCGTCACTACAAAATCGGCGACGAGCCAGTCCCGGGCTATCACCTGACGGCATTCTTGGGCAGCGGCGGCTTTGGCGAAGTCTGGAAAGCGACCGCGCCCGGCGGCACCGAGGTGGCCTTCAAGATCAACAACCTGGGAATGAAAGGCGCGCTCAAGGAGTTCAACTCGCTGAAGCTGGTCAAGCGCATCCAGTACCCGAACCTGGTGCCCATCCTGGCCATCTGGCTGAAGAACGAGCACGGCGAGATCCTGGCGGAGTCGGCCTTCGACGAAGTGGGCGGAGAAACGCGGCGCGGCCTGGCGGGCACACTCACTGCGGCCACGATCGAGTTCACTCCCCGTCCTGAACCGGCCGAGCTCGTGATCGCCATGGGGCTGGGGCACAAAAGCCTGGCCGATCGCCTGGAAGAGTGCCGCAAGGAAGGCATCAGCGGCATTCCGGTCGAGGAATTGCTCAAGTACATGCACGACGCCGCGCGGGCGATCGATTATTTGAACAGTCCGCGCCACGATTTCGGATCCGGGCTGAAGGCCATCCAGCACTGCGACATCAAGCCGCCGAATATCCTGATCGTGGGCGACGCGGCGCAGGTTTGCGATTTTGGACTGGCGCGCGAGGTCGACAATCTTCGCAGCACGTCACTGGCGTTGAGCCCGGTCTACGCCGCGCCGGAAATGATCGAGTCGAACCTGCCCAGCCCGTCGACCGATCAATACTCGCTGGCCATGACCTATCTGGAGCTGCGCACCGGAGTGTTGCCGTTTCCGCCGGAGTCGACCGCGCACACGGTCATTCAGGCGCACTTGACCGGCAAGATCGACTTGTCGCGGCTGTCCGGTCGGGAGCGCGACGTGGTCAAGCGGGCGACGGCGCGACGTCCGGCGGAGCGCTATGGTACGGCCGTCGAATTCGTCGCGGCTCTGCGAGAAGCTGTCTTTCCCTCCGGTCGCGCTCCGCGCCGCACGGGTTTGCGGTGGGTCGCCGCGGTAGCGATGCTGGCCCTGGTCGCTAGCGCGCTGGCGCTGCAATGGCGATTGTCGGGCGCCACGCCGCTCGTATTGCCCGCCGGATTCGTCGCGGCGCCCGAAGCCAAAATGGTCGAAGTTCACGGGCACAGTTGCCCCGATCAGATACTTTGCCAACTCCACGGCCTGAGCGTGCCGTTTCGCCTGATCAATGGGCGCAAGACCGGCGCTTTCTACATGATGGAAAATAAGGTCTCGAACGAGATCTTCGCGCGCTTCGCTGAAGCGAACCCTGCCGCCGTGGCGACCTCGCGCTGGAAGCTGGGGGCATGCGCCCGCAAGCAAGATCTGGGCGTCGAGGGACGCGATTTCTTTCCCGTCTTTCGCGTGAGTTGCGTGGAAGCCGCCCTGTGCGCCCGCTGGCTGGAGGGTCAGTTGCCCAGCGCCCTGCAGTGGGACGAAGCGGCGGGCCGCTATGCGCAGACGAGTCCGGGCGAGACATCGCCCCCCGGCGGGCCTTTTCGCGAACCACTGGATCCCAACAAGCCCCCCAACGATCAGGTCGCGGTCGATCGCGGAGCCGAAGGACCGCTGAGCATCGGCAGCGCCACGCACGACATCAGCACGCCCTATGGTTGTCGCGACATGGCCGGCAACGGCAGCGAATGGACCAGCAGTCCCCGCGATGCCACCGAAGAATTCTCGCCCGACAAGCCGGACGAGCTAATGAGCATCATTCTGCGCGGCCGCAGTTATATGAATCCCGAGCCGCTGCGTTACCAGGATCTGGACGATCGCTCGCTCGACGAGGCACGCCGCGTGACCGAGTCTGACTGCGATATCAGCTTTCGCGTCGCCGTAAAATTCGAGGATTTGCCATGACAGGACTCAGGCGAAACTCCGTATGTGGAATTCTTCTGGGCGCGATTCTGGCAATGACTTGCCCTGCGGCGCAATGGTCATATGCCGACGAGGCTGCGCCTCCACCGGCCACTCCCGTCGACGCGATGCCCATCATGCGGCTCGAAGCCGGCGGCCCAACTAGCTTCGTCAGCGCCGTGGCGTTCAATCCCCAGGGCAGCACGCTCTATGGCGGCGGCTGGGACAAAGTGGTTCGCGCCTGGAACTGGGATGCGGACTCGCGGCAGTTTGTACTGGACGCAGCCGGAACCTATCGCGTGCCCATCGGCCCGGCCATGGAAGGAGTGATCAACGCGGTGGCCGTTTCGCCCGATGGCATGTGGCTGGCAACCGCCGGTCGCGGCATGGTGCGAGGCGCCAGCGACCTGCGGCACCCGGGCTGGAAGGTTCCGGCGGCCGGCACGATGAGCGCGGCGATGCGTCAGGATCAAGGAACAATCTACTTGTTCAACACGCGAACCCGCGACGTTCGCCTCCTGCGCGGACACACGGCGCCGGTTGTGGCGTTGACGTTTGCGCCAGCGCTCGACGGCAAGCCGCCGATCCTGATTTCAGCCGGCCAGGAATGGGACGACAAGGCTCGACGCTTCGCCGGCGCGGTGCGCGCTTGGGACGCCCCGCGCGGGAGCTACTTGGGCGGCGTGACGCTGCCGAACGTCTCGACGCGACCCAGCATCGCGGCCTGGCACACCGGAACCGCGCCCAACCAGTTGCGCGTGGCGATCGCCTGGGGAGACGCCAGCGGGGCGCTACGGATCTGGAACGTCGAAACGAATCGAATCAGCACGAGCGCCGACGGCCAGTACAACAACACGGCCGCCTGGTGGGCCGAAGGAAACCGAGTCATCACCGGCAGCACCGGACGGCTGAAATTATGGAACATCGCCGGGGCAGGGGATAGCGCCAGCGTCGAGCGCCAATTGTCCCTGGCAAGTCGCGAGGTGCCGCGGGCCATCGCGCTGTTTGCATCGGCCGAGGGCGGACGCGTGGACCGAGCCGCCGTGCTCGTAAAACCAGGCGACGCCGATAGCACGGTGCGGATGAAGATCGTGGACCTGGTGAATTTTCGCCTGTTGGCGGGCGCTGACGTCGCGCTGTGGGATGGCGCCGGTGTCCTTCCCTCGCTGGCGACGGCTGGCGGTCGACTGGCCGTAGCCGGCAACCACGCGCACGAAATCGCCACGTTCACGGCCGACGACTTGCTCGGCGGTCAGGCCCAAGCGAGCATGCTCCGCGGCGCGGGAATCTCGGCTCACGCGGTCAGCTTCGTCAAAAGGGACGGCGTGCTCGGCGTCCTGGTGAGTGAGCGCCCCAAGCCGGCGCTAGGCGCATCGCTATCCGACATTGTCGCCGGCGACCTGGTGTTCGACCCCAAGCGACGTGGCATGACCGACCAAACCGAGGGATGGCAACTCAGTCGGGCGGCGCTCGGCGCGTGGCGCGTCGCATTGACCTCGACGGGCGCCCCGGGCCGTGCAGGCGGACCGGTCCTGACGGTGAATCAGGGCAATCGCGCATTGCGAGCGATCGCGCTGCCCGCCGGACGCGAGCTGACGGCCTTCGCGCTCGTCCCCCACAAGGCGCCGGCTGGGCCAATTTTGGCCGTGGCCACGCATCAGCTCGGCCAGCCGCTGTTGGAACTTTTCGATGCGACGACCGGTGCGGTGGTTCGCGAACTATCGGGGCACGTCGCGGCAATCGAGCACCTGGCGCTATCGGATGACGGGCGGCTGTTGGCCTCGACGGCCGGCGATCGCACCGTGTGCATCTGGAATCTGGCCGACTTAGACAGCGTGGTGGGAGCCCGCGGCGCATTTGCGGGCGTGGTCTTTCAACCGCAGGGCCAATCGCTCGTCGTTGCTGAAGTTTCCGCTGACAGCCCTTATCGCAGCGGACAACTGGCGGTGGGAGATCGGCTGGTCGGCTGGGTTCGCGCGGGTCGCACCGAGCCGATCGCGTCGCTCGTCGAATTCTATCTGCAAGTCTCGCGGCACAAGCCCGGCGAGTCGATCGCCCTGGCTCGCCAGCGCGCCGGCCAGGCGGCCGAAACCATTCAGCTGCTGGTGACTCAGGGCGCCGACGAACGCAAGCCACTGGTCACGCTGTTTGTCACTCGCGGCGAACCGGCTGGCTGGATCGGCTGGAGCTCGTTGGGTCCCTACGAGTCGAGCGGCGGCCCTGTCGAGCAATTGCTGGGCTGGCACTTTAATGCGCCGTTGCCGAGCGAGCCCGTTCGCTTCGCCACGGCCGGCGAGTATCAACATTTGCGTAGAGAAGGTCTCATCGAGAGTCTCTTGAGCGAGGGAAGCCTGCCCGACGACAAGCCCCAGGCGCTCGATCGCCCGGCCATGAGCATACGCCTGAAGCAGCCCGGCCAGGAAACAATTCTGGTCGATGAGGGCGCTCCGCTTCGCGTCAGCGGGCAATCGGCCGAGTTGGAGCTCGAGATTCGCGGGTTGGCGGCGGACGAAGTCGACGCGGTCACCTATCGCATCGGCGAAGGAAAGCCCGCGCGGCTGGCGCCTGTCTCGCGACAGGTGTGGTCGGCCCCTTTGTCGGACTTGCCGCGCGAGAGAAGGCCTGGGCAAATTCAGTTGGCCGTGAAAACCGCCGAAGCCGAACCACAGGTCTTTCGCGAGGAGATTTCGCTCGAATATCAACCCGCCTCGCCTGAGATTACCGAACTGCGCCCCGCCGCCGAGCATACGATCGTAAAAGTGGCGGCGTTGAAGCTCGCGGCGCTGGTGCGATCGCGCGAAAGCGATTCGGCCGGTCTAGAAATCCGCCTGATGCATACCGCTGGTTCGCGCGAAGTGACGGCGAAACAGTTCTCGGGCGATGGACGAATCACCGTCGAGCAGGCGATCGAGTTGCAACCCGGCGACAACACGATCACGTTGTCGGCCGTCAACGCCAGTGCCGGCGCTGATGCCAATGACCGTGAACGGACGGTCGTGGTTCGCCGCGTTACGTTCAATCTCGAAGCCACGCCCCCGCCCGATTTGAAGATCAACCTGGTGACGGCCGATGGCGAGGTGCGCCGCGCGCTAGGGACCGATCTGGGCACACCCCTGGTTGTCGAAGTGCCCGAGGTTCGGCTGCAGGGAACGATCTCGGCCGAAAAGCCGCTGGTCGAGGCGGCCTGGGGCCAAGGCGACAAGCAGGAGCCGCTTGCTGGATTCAAGAAAAACGTGGACGCAAAGATCGAGATCGACCAGGCCGTAACACTGGAGCCGGGCTTGCAGCAACTGCGCGGGTTCGCGCAGGCCGAGGGCAGCGTCAGTACCGAGGTGAGCCTGAGCGTCGAGTATCGCCCACAACTGGGAGAGATTTTCATCGCCGCGCCGCGCGACGACGCGGAGTTGATCGAAGGTCGCGACACGCGACGCGTCACAATCAGCGGGCGCATTGGCCCCGTGCCAGAAAAGAAGCCGTTCCAGGCGGTGGTCCTCCTCAACGGCCAACCACTAAAAGAAGCGCCGACGATCGACGCCGCGGGCGAGACATTCTCGATCGAGGCCGAATTGGCGGACGACGAGAATCGGATCGAAGCGCAGTTATCGAACGCCTGGGGCGCGAGGGTCCGCAGCGAAGTGGTTCGTGTTCATTATTTGCGACCGCCGCGCATCGTCGAAGTGAGCGCGCCGGCCGTGGTCGACTCGCCGCTCGTCGAAGTCACGTTCGTACTGGAGTCGCCCGCCGACTTGAAGCCTTCCGCCTTGCGGATCAACGATTGGGACCTTTCGTCCGATTCGGTCAGCATCGAACGAGAGGCCCCCAACGCCTCACGCTGGAAGGTCGTCGCGCGCGACGTTCCGCTGCGCGAGGGAATGAACGAGATTCGGCCGCTCGCGCGCAATGCCGATGGCTGGTCGGTATTGACCAAGACGGCACAGGTGCAAGTCATGCAAACGCCGCCGCCGCAAGCCGAGATCGAGTTTTTATCCCCAGCGGCGGACCGTACGGTCGAAGCGCCCGAGCTCGACGTTCGGTTTACGATCCGTTCACCGAGCCGGCTGAAGCGGGTGGAATTGCGATTGGGCGCCCAGACCGCCGCCACGATCGACGTGGAGAAGCAAGTCGCCAATGCCGAGCCGGCGGCGGGACAAAAATCGGCCGGGTTCCGGCTCGATGGCACGGCGCGGGTGGAATTGCGCCCGCGCGACAACGTGCTGCGCGTGGTGGCAATCAACGACGGCGGCGAAAGCCAGGCTGAGCGAATCGTGACCTACGTCCGCAAGCCGGTCGAAGTGGTGGTCGATCGCCTGCAACCCACGCGCGAAGCCGACGAGCCCCTCGTTCCCGAGCTGCTCGAAGGTGGACTGCTGCGATTTGTCAACGCGTCGCCAGAGAGTAGCTTGTGGCTGCACGGCCGGGTGCGTTGGCCCGACGCCGCCACGCAGGAGCAAAATCGTGTCTCGGTGGTGCAGGTCTGGGTCAATGGATTTCTGCAGCAGCCGGTTCCGCTCAAGCCGCCGCGCTCGCCCGATCTGGAGTGGGCCTGGCGGGCCAAGATCCGGCTGAATCGGGCCGGCGAAAACGAAATTTCGGTGCGACTGCCGGGCATCGCGCGGGCAGCCGATTGCCGGTTGGATTTCAAAGTCGATTGCACGAAGCCCGACGAACGCCAGCGGCTGCACCTGCTGGTGGTGGGAGTGGGTGAGAAGGACCAGCGACAATTGGAGACGTTGGCGCTGCGGGCGGTGCGCGGAAAGCGGATCGCGGGCGACCAGATATCCACGCCCGCGTTTGCCAAGGGCTGGATCTACCTGGTCGGCGGCTACGTCAATCGCGGCCGCGTGACCGCGCAGCTCGAGCGGATTCACCTGCGCGTGGGCGACCCGGTCGATGCCGGCGCCGACGTGGTGATGGTTTACTATCGCGGTCAGGAATCGGTCGACGACCGGGGGCAGTTTTATCTCTTGACCAGCCAGAGCCAGTTCGATCCCGATACGCGATCCTCTGCCGTCAGCGGCCGTGATCTTTCGGAGCGATTCAACAGCGTGCCCGGCGCGCAGTTGTTCCTGCTCGACGTCCAGCGCCAGATGCAAGCCGGCGCTGATCCGGCCGCGGGTTTTCCCACCGCCGTGGCCTGGCCCAACGAGCCGCAGATGGCGGCCCTGCGCTATGCCTGGCTGAGCAACGAAGCCGCGCCGGCCGATGCCCGGCTGCTGGTGGCTTTCGACAATGCGCTGCCCAAGGCCACTCGGCTAGGCGAGATCGAGACGGAAGTCTCGCGCGATTCGGAGCGGGCGAGGGAGAAATACGGTGCAAACTTCGAGTACGTTCCGCAGGTGCCTCAGTCGCTGCGCTCGTTGGTGCTGGCAAAGCCGGCGCCGGTGAACTGAGGCGCCGCGGAAATTCTATCGGGGGGGCGACGCGGCAAAGTTTGCGCCCTTTGCGCCCGCTCCCAGCGGCGCGGTGCGCACCTCTCCAAACCGCGCCTTCGCTCTGGACAATCACTGCATATCGTCAAGGCGCCCGGTCGATACGAAGCATGAGTGGGTTTATTTGGCTGCATCGTCGTGCAAGCATTGCACCGATGCTCGGGGAACGGGCACAGAGATTTCAAGGAGGATGGCATGGCGGGCCGCTTCTCAATTCAATTGCTGCGCAGGGTCGCGACCGTGGCCAGTTTGGCACTCGCGGTCAGCACAGCCACTAGCGCCGTGGCCGCCCAACCAGCCGGCCTGTTGTCATTCTCAAGCATCGGCACGTACCTGAATCCAAGCAAGAACCAGGAAATTCACCTGGTCGGCTACAATCGCCCTTATTGTCCGACGCCTTGCCCCTGCGACCCCAACGGTTACAGCGCGGAAGGACAGCCCGGACAATTGGGCGACGATCCGGCGCGAGCGACCGACAGCGAACCGCTAGCCAGCGCCAACTTGCAGGCCGAGCAATTCGGCGGCCTGGGTTCCGACACGATGACGGTGAACGACGCCATCGGTGGTTACATCGACAATCCGGTTGTCGGCAACTGGTTCCGCGCTCGCTACGACGTCGCGGTGAATAACCCGCACCCCGACCTGGCCGAATTCTTCTACGCGAAGTATGCGCAGGCGGGCGGCCCCGGCATCGATACTCCGACTGGAATTTCGCCCTCGCACGCGAACTACCAGGTGGGCTCGTTCTACCTGGAATGGATGCTGGCCCCGCGACTTTCGATTTTTGCCGAGCTGGCGATTCAGCGGACCGACACTTTCTTTCCCGATGGCGGCGGCGACGTCGTCATCGTCAAGAACGGCGGTCTGGGCGACACGATCGCGGGCTTCAAATATGCCTTGTTAACCGATGAATGCCAGTACCTGACATTCCAATTGAAGACCTACATTCCCACCGGCGATTCGCACCGCGCGTTGGGTACGCACCACACCAGCCTCGAGCCGGGCCTGTTGTACTTGCGACGCCTGAACAGCCGAACATATTTTCAGGGCGAACTTCGCTACTGGATTCCCCTCGACGGAACCGACTACGCCGGCAACATCATTCGCTACGGCGCTGGTTTGGGATACGACATTTGGAACTCGAACGGCTCGAGCCCGCTCAATCCCTACGTTGCCAACGGCTGGCGTGTGACCGCGGTGACCGAATTCGTCGGTTGGAGCGTGCTCAACGGCAAATTCACAGCGCCAAATGAAGTCGGGGCAGGCATTCAAGGAACGTCGGTTCCCGACGGCTTCACGGTCGTCAACGTCAAGCCGGGCTTCCGCTTCACGCACAACCAGGGCTCGCTCTATGCCGGAGCCGGCATCGCGATGACCGGCGACCGTTGGTACAGCGACTTGTTCCGGATTGAATATCGCCGGATGTTCTAAGCGGCTCGGCCCTACTGCACCTGAAACGATCGCGAGTGCGCTTCGAACTCGTGCAGCCTGCGATCGGCTTCGGTCTTGTACGTGCCACGATGCACGATCCGATAGGTGCCCGGCTGGGCATCGTCGGGAATCTCCCACTCGATCGTGGTCTGGTAGGGTGACTGAGCATCGACGCGCGCAAGCGGCGCCTTACCCAGCGGAGCAACACCGCTTGCCGGCTTAGCTTCGACGATCGGCGCCGCGCCGTTTTGCACGAAGCGGCATTTGATTTCCCAATCGCCGTCGCCCGCCACGTCCTTCCAACGGTCGCCGTCTTGCCGCTGGACAAAGGCGAAGCGGCGATCGGCGCGATATCCATTGTTGGGATTCCCGGTCCAAAACGACGCCGTCGCCCGCCCGCCACGATCGCAAACCGTCTCGACATCCTGCACGACGTCGGCGAAGTTCGCGCCCGAGGGCGCCCGGTCGAACGTCGTCTCCAGCGGAGTCGGGCGCACCGTGCCGCGAACATCTCGGGGCGGATGATCGGAGTCGGATGGGCGGTCGCTGGCCAGATCCGCTGCCAGACTGGCGAACTCCTGTTGATAGGCGGCTTGCGTCCAAGGGCCGTACAGCGTGGCGGCGCCTTCGTAGTGCTGCACTTCGTATTCCTCGCGCGTGGCGACGTAGCCGGCATAGTCGTTGGCATAGCCGGCGATCGCGACGTACTTGACGCCGGGCAGGGCCTGCCGGACGCTTTCGCGAAAACGGCGCCCGCTCATGGTTGTGAACTCGCCCGGCCCAATCACCAGTGCCAATTGTCCGATGCGAGCGACGCCCAGCGGAAGGATCTGCGGCAACACCGGCGGATCGGCCGCGCCCAACGCCAACAGAATCGGCTTGGGCTTGTGCATGCGGCGCAACTCCTCGCTGGCCGGAGGAAGCGGGGAGAGCACCTTGGCCAGGGTTTCGATCACCGGATCGCGCCGCAGCATCCCCTCTTTGAACAGCGGCTGACCGCCGCCGTCTTCGGTCGAGCCCGCGGCAAACGAATAGCCATAGGCCGCGGGCCCAGTTTGCTGCGGTCCGCTGTGGGTGAATGCATCACTCACGGTGAGCTTGGAGAAGTCGACGTATGACTGGCGGTAGGCAATGCGTCCCAAGATTTCCTCGCTGGCCGAGTCGTACAGCCTGCGGGCGGCAGCCGCCTGGCGCTCGCCGATGATGCGCGTGCTGCGAAACTCGTTTCTGCCCGCCCTCCGCCGATCGAGGCTCAAGTTGGGCGTCACGTCGCCACCGTTGCTCTGGGCAAAGGCCGCCACGAACGGGCCGGCGGCGGATTTGTGTGCCCGCTCGAACTCGTAGGCCGCATAGCCCTTGTTGTCGCCCGATATCAAGTGGTTGTGAAAGGTCATCGAAGTCGGATGCACGGCGTGCCAATTGAGAATGCCGATCGGCTGGCCGTCGACCTCGAACTTGAGTAGCATCATCTGTGTGTCGACGTCGCCGGCGTATCGGCTCCGCTCTTGTTCCGGGTTTTGCAAGTAGGCCGTCGCCGAACGCTGGGCGCCGACGCCTTCAACCGGGCCTTCGGCCACCAAAATGCGAGCCGGACGCAGGTCTCGATGCGCCGCCATGATCGACGCCGCGATGCCCGACACCAGTGCGTCGTAATGCTCCTGGTAGAACGGCGAGCCCAGCGCCGAGTCGGCGCCATACTGCCAATAGCCGCCGGGCACGGCGTGAGTGTGCGTGGCGGCGATGACCACATTGTCGATTCGATATGCGTCGCCCAGCGACGCGCGTAGCTTGTCGAGCACCGACAAGAACAGCGAGTGCGTGACGCTTTGCAAATCGGTGGTCACAATCGCCAGCCGTCGCTCGCTATTGGCCTCGGCGACGACAAACGCCCGCGACCACTGCCGCAAGTGAATGCCGGCAGTGATCTGGTCCGGTCGGACATAGCCCAGCATTTTCATGCCGACGCAGGGCCCGGTAATGTTCGCGATGCCGCGGCCGACCAGGTAGCCGGTTTTTGGCTCCTCGGCCATGCCGGAAGAGTTCCAGGCGCCGAGCACGGCCAGCACCAGGAATGCGAAGCGTCGACTAAATAGCGAAGCACGGGACGGCGATCGTGCGAGCTGCATGGCATGCCTCGAGAATCCGTGCTGGAAGTCGCTTGCCCTGGATCGACGATCCCGCCGGCGGTCATCTTACGCCGTCGCACTCGCGGCGTACAACTCGCATGGCTCAGATCAGCTCGCGGATCGGCTCGCCTTCGGACAGAACATGCACGGGTCGGCCGGTGAAGTCGCTGATCGCCGAGCGATAGTCGATGCCCAGGTGGCGATAGATCGTGGCCAGCAGATCTTTGGGAGTCAGGGGCCGCTCGACGGGGTATTCTGCCTTCGAAGTCGTCGCGCCGACGACCTGACCCATCCGAAGCCCGCCGCCCGAGATCAGGGCCGATTGGGCCGCCGGCCAATGGTCGCGGCCCAACACTCCCTGGGGACTGGCAAGTCGCGGGGTGCGGCCGAACTCGCCGACCGCCACGACCATGATCTTGCGGTCCAAGCCGCGGGTGTAGATATCCTCGATCAGGGCCGATAGCCCCTGGTCCATGAACGGCGCCCGCCACCGCATCGCGCCTTCCAAGTTCCATCCCGTGGCCGGGTTGGCGTGGTCATCCCAACTGAAATAGATCGGGTTCGAGGGAACTGGCGAAAGAGCGTCGATCGTGATCACGCTGGCGCCGGCCTCGGCCAGCCGGCGGGCGAGCAAACAACTCTGACCCCACAGATGCCGGCCATAGCGATCGCGCGTGTCGGGCGTTTCCTTGTCGATCGCAAAAGCGTCGGCCACGGCCCGGCTGGTCAACAACTGAAAGGCCTGGTCGCGAAACTGATCGGTGGCGTCTAGCGCGCCGTGCAGATCCTGGGCGCGGCGATAGCGATCCAACTGGCCAACCAATCCGCGACGATCGCCCAGCCGCGTGCCGTCGATACCCGCATCGAGCGACAGATTGGGCGGCCGAAAATTGAGTGCCGAGGGGTCGCCGGCCGCAAAACCTGAGTGGGTCATTCCCAAGTACGTGGGCTGCACCATGAACGGCACGCGCGGAATGCCCACGTATTGCGGCAGGCCGCTGGTGGACGTTCCGCGCAGCCGGCTGGCGATCATGCCGAAATCGGGATGGTCGCTCTTGGCCGTCGAAGTGACGTCTTCCTTGGCTGGCGTCTTGCCGGTCAGCACCTCGATCGAGCCGTCGTTGTGCGACGACATCTGGTGACACAGCGAGCGAACGAGCGAGATGCGATGACCCAGCTTGGCTTGCAGCGGAAAGACCTCGCAAATGTTCATTCCGGGCACTGTGGTCTTGATCGGACGTAGCGGCCCGCGATATTCGCTCGGTGCGTCAACGTTCGACGTTGGCCTTCACATCGCCGCCCTGACCGGTGCCGAAATGGAAGAAGACGACCTCGGCGGCGCCCTTCTTCTCCTTGTCCTCGACCTTGAGCTCGGCCTTGCGCATCGCCGAAGTCGTCGGCACCCACGTCCATGCGGCCGGCCGGGTGAATTTGAGCCCGCCGGCGGCGAACTCGGTCGGCGCATCAGCGGCAATCACGGCGGAGGACGCAACCAGCAGCATGGAAGCGCCGGCAAACAGCGAGCAGAGCAATTTCATGCGGACCAGCGAAGCAGAGGCGAATCCGGTGGTCAAGGCCGCCATCCTTGGCGGCTGATTTTCCCACCGGGGAGCAGCCTTGGCCACGTCTGGCAAATTTCTTTGTCGGAAATCTTCCCGTGCGGCTTCCTACTCGCAGACAAATGAGCGCCGACCAGGATCAGTGGCTGCGGGAGTTTGCGACCAACCGTTCGGAGGCGTCGTTTGCCGCGCTCGTCCGCGCGCATGTCGACCTGGTCTATTCCGCCGCACGCCGAATTGCGGCCGGTGACACCCACCTGGCCGAGGAC
>JANNQN010000280.1:0-1751 GCA_031400775.1 Planctomycetia bacterium
TCTCCTTTTTGCCGGACAACGCCGGCGGCATCGCACTCAGCTTCACTGCGGTCCCGGAGCCAAGTTCAATGGCATTGGTCGCAATCGGTGGGCTGGCGGCAGTTGCACGCCGTTTGCGGAAGCGCTGGTCGTCGAGTTGAACAAGTCACGGCCGCCGAACTCGACGGTCGCCGGGGCTCAGAACTAGGGCCTGTACGGCGAATCGAAATCTTTCGGGAAATCCGGGGGTAGGCCCTTCAGATTCCAAGCGGAAAACCGATTCGCCGTACAGGGCCTAGTGTCCTGAGTTAGACATTCGTTTATATGCTATTGCGCTTTCGCTTGGCCTCGGTTATTCTCCTGTCCAGGGAGGATTCCAATGGCGAAGTTACATGCGTTGATGCTGACGGACGACGAGCGGTCGAAGCTCGAGGCTTGGGCGCGTCGCCCAAAAACGGCGCAGCGGCTGGCGTTGCGGGCGAAGATCGTGTTGGCGGCGGCGGCCGGCTGTTCCAACTCGCAAATCGGACGCGAGTTGGCGGTGACACTGCCCACCGTGGGCAAGTGGCGTCAGCGGTTTTTGGAAGACCGACTGGCCGGACTCGCGGACGATCCACGACCGGGCGCGCCGCGAACGCTGAGCGACTTGCGGATTGAAGAAGTGATCACGAAAACGCTGGAAAGCAAGCCCGCTCAGGCGACGCATTGGAGCACCCGCGGCATGGCCAAAGCGGTGGGAATGTCGCAGACCGCGGTCGGCCGCATCTGGCGGGCGTTCGGCTTGCAACCGCATCGCCACGAGACTTTCAAACTGTCCACCGATCCATTCTTCATCGAAAAGGTCCGCGATGTCGTGGGCCTGTATTTGCAGCCTCCTGAGCGTGCCATCGTGCTGTGCGTCGACGAAAAATCGCAGGTGCAGGCCCTCGATCGCACGCAACCGCTCCTGCCCATGACGCCCGGGCAGGTCGAACGCGGCACCCACGATTATGTTCGGCACGGCACCACCTCGCTGTTCGCCGCCCTCGACGTGACCACTGGCAAAATCGTCGGCCGCTGTTATCGTCGCCATCGGCAACAGGAATTCGTCAGATTCCTGGACGAAATCGACGCCGCCATCCCCGCGGAAGATGGCGTGGAGATTCACATCGTGATGGACAATTACGGCACGCACAAAGCGCCTCGCGTGAAACGCTGGCTGCTCCGCCACCCGCGTTTTGTCGTCCATTTCACGCCCACCAGCGCCTCGTGGCTGAACCAGGTCGAGCGGTTCTTCGCCGAAATCACAGAGAAGCGAATTCGCCGCAGCGCTTTCCGCAGCGTGCCCGCCCTGGAAAAGGCGATCCATGACTACCTCGACGAGCATAACGCCAATCCCAAGCCGTTCGTCTGGACCGCCACGGCCGAGTTGATCCTCGAAAAAATCGAGAACAACTGTAAACGAACTTCTAACTCAGGACACTAGTTAGTCATTGCGGTGGTGTCGTGATGTCTGTGTCGAATACTAAGGCTCTACCCAATCGGCCGGTTGCAACGTTTGCATAGTTTCTACCTGTTTTTGGCATACTTTTACGGCAACAACATCGAACTTCTCTTCCAGGCGCTAGATGCGCTAGCGTCCGGGGCGTGTACAGTCAGCCTTTGGTAGTTTTCCGCAAGTGGTGCCTCGACCGCGACCAGCGGAGCTAGACCCGCGTCGAGTGCCGATCCCATAATGTCTCGGGGTTCTATCAATGCGGCGAAACAAGCAGATGTTCCGACCCACGCTGACT